>JBDGRG010000374.1:2895-20468 GCA_042218355.1 Bradymonadaceae bacterium | reverse complement strand
GATCTTGACCACCCCGCCGTGGTCGTGGTCCAGCTCGATCTTGTCGATCGCCGCGCGCGATGCCCACTCGTCGCGCCGCAGACCGGTCATCCAGGCGTCGAGATTCTCCAGCGCGCGGGTCAGCGGACGGACCTTCCGGATGTGACAGCAGACGAACCGATTGGAGACCGACTTCTTGAACAGGTTGATCCCGTTCCGCTCGACCATCGCCTCGACCTCGTCGGTGTCCGGAAACAGCACTCTCCACTCCTGATCCGGGTACCGCTCGCGGGCGGTGTCCAGGAAGTCGAGCGTCTCCTCGGGCAGACGGCCCGTGTCGACCGTGAAGACCTTCACAGTGTGCCGGTCCATCTGGGAGATCATGTCGAGCAGAACCATGCTGTTGACCTGCAGCGAGGTCACCAGCGCGACGCGGTCGCCGAAGACGTCGAGTGCCCATCGGAGGACCTCCTGGGGCGGCTCGTGCTCCAGCTCCATGCTGATCTCGCCGATCTCGAGATCGTCGAAGACGACTTCGCGGTCGGAGGCGGGGGCGTTCATGGTCGTACCTCGGAGTAGGGGGCAATTAGGCGATTGGGCGAGTGGGCTATTGGGCCCGCATGTCGGTTCGCGATGTGGCTCGACTGCTCGCTCCTCGTAAATACGAGGTCCATTGCTACGGCGGATTGCTAAGCCGGCGCCTCGGCGGATGACTGCGCGCGGGTGTTTTTCTGTAGCTGCGTCGCATAGCAATGGTCGTGCGGTCGTAACCTAATGACTTAATTGCCTAATCACCGAATTACCCTCCGGAGAGGGCGGGAAGTGCCATCACCTCGTCTCCGGCCTCCAGCTCCGTATCCAGCCCGTCGAGCGAGCGGATGTCCTCCTCGTTGAGGAACAGGTTGACGTTGTCCGTCAGCTCCCCGTCCTCGTCGATGATCTGCGACTGGAGCGCCGTGTACCGGCGGGTCGACAGCTCGATCAGCCGGCCGACATCGTGCGCGCGGACCGCGCGGGTCTCGAGGTTCTCGATCCCGCCGGTGTAGTCGAGAAGCGGACCCGTCAGCCGCAGAGTGACGTGGGTCTCGTCCTCCTCGTCGATCTCGTCCTTGTCCAGGCCGATCGCCTTCAGCTCGGCGTCGGATGTCTCCTCCGCGAAGTCCTTGAAGGTGTAGTCGCCGTTCGAGGCGCCGCGGTCGTAGCGCTCCTCGAGCCAGGCCTCGACCAGCCGGTGGACGACCTCGTTGGCGTCCTCGTGCGGGACCCGCCGGAACAGCGGCTTGCCGATGTCGGCGTCGTCGCCCAGCCCGCCGTCGACCGTGATGTCGTAGGCCTCGATCTTGCCGTCCTCGCCCCGCGCGGTCGTCCCCTGCAGGCCGATGTTCCCCATCCAGTGGTGCGCACAGGCGTGCGGACAGCCGTCGACGAAGACCGTCAGGTCCTCGACGTCGCGGCCGAACCGGTCGGTCAGCTCGTCGAGGATCTCGTCGGCCTTCCCCTTGGTCTCGGTCACCGAGTAGTTGCAGTACTGATGGCTGGTGCAGGCGACCGAGTGGCCGTACAGCTCGTTTCGGTCCAGCGGAAAGCCGATCTCCTCGACCTCGTCGACGACGCGGTCGACCTCGTCCTCCGGGATGTTCGCCAGCAGGAAGTTCTGCAGCCGGGTGAACCGGACGTCGCCGTCGACGTCGTCGACGACGTCGGCGAGCGCCTGGAGCTGGTCCCCCATCACCCAGGCCTGCGGGACCGAGTAGCCGATGTAGTACTTGCCCTCCTGCTTCTGCTCGTTGATCCCCAGGTGGCCCGAATCGCCGCCCGCCGGCTCGGGTGCCTCGAAATCCTCGAATTCCTTGCCGACCCGCTGTTCGACCTTCTCGCGGATCGCCTCCGGGCCGTAGTCGTCGACCATGAACTTGATGCGCGACTTCGCCCGGCTCTTGCGGTAGCGCAGGTCCTCCTGCCAGGCGTTCGTGATCGCCTCGAGCACGGGAATCGTGTCGTCCCAGGGCACGAAGATGCCCAGGTCGCGGGCCATCCGCGGCGTCGACGACAGCCCGCCGCCGGCGACGACGCCGAAGCCCTTCTGGCCGTCCTGTTCGGCGGCGATCAGCCCGACGCCATGGAACTCGGGCCCGCTGCACTGCATCGGACAGGCCGTCAGCGTGAACTTCAGCTTGCGCGGCAGGTCCGAGTATTCGGGGTTGCCCCCGAAGTACTCGTGGACCTCGTCGATCTTCGGCGTGACGTCGAACAGCGCGTGCGGGTCGATGTCGGCGACCGGACAGCCCGTGACGTTTCGAACCGTGTCGCCCTCCGCGCCGGCGGTCGTCAGGCCGACCTCCTCGATGGCGTCGAGCGTGTCGCCCAGGTGCTCGAGCTCGACGTTGTGGAGCTGGATCCCCATCCGGGTGGTCAGCTCGCTGTAGTTGTCCCCGTACTTCTCGGAGATCTTTCCGACCCCGCGCAGCTCGTCGGGACTGATCCGACCGCTTGGGACCTTCATGCGGACCATGAAGGTGCCGACCTTCGGTTTGTCGTGAGCGACTCCCCACCAGTACAGGCGGACGATGTCCTCCTCGGGGATCGCCTCGTATCCATCCTCGACGAACTCCGGGAGTTCCTCGCGGACCGTCATCGGGTCCTTCTCGTCCTTCAGCCGCTCGACCTTGTTGCGCTTGTAGACCAGCTCCCAGGTCGGTTCTTCGCCGAGTTGCACTTTGTCCGTCGCCATCGTTCTGCTCCGTTGGAATTCGAAATTGCGTCCAATTCAGCGTGACGGTCGCTCAACTCGTCGTCGTCGATGTCGCAGTCGCTTCCGAGGTGTCGGCCCGCCCGCCGGGTGTTGCCCGGGAGCTGCCGATCCCGGTCTGGAGTCCGGCGACCTGCCCGACGACGAAGGTCGCCGGCGGTTCGATGCCCGCATCGCGGACGAGGGCGACGATGTCGGCTAGGTCGCTCGATGCGGTGCGCTGACCCTCGAGGGTCCCGGACTCGATCATCGCGGCCGGCGTGTCTCCCGACAGACCGGCCTCGCGAAGCGCATCGACGATCGACTCGAGCCGGCCGACGCCCATCAAAAAGACGACCGTCCCGCTCGCCTCGGCCAGCTCGCGCCACTCGTCGGCCAGCTCGTCGAGATCCTTGGTGGCCGTCATCCCGGTGACGACCGAGAAGTTCGTCGTCACCCCCCGATGGGTGACGGGGACGCCGGCGGCCGCCGGCACGCCGATGCAACTGGAGACTCCCGGTACGATCTCGACCGGCACCTCGTGCTGGCGCAGATGGACCGCCTCCTCCCCACCCCGGCCGAAGACGAAGGGATCGCCGCCCTTGAGCCGGACGACCCGCTGGTCACCGCGGGCCTCCTTGACCATCAGCGCGTTGATGACCTGCTGCGAGGTGCTCTTACCCCCGGGAATTTTGCCGACGTCGATCAGCCTCGCGCGCGGCGAACAGAAGTCGAGCACGCCGTCGCCGATCCGGTTGTCGTAGAACACCACGTCGGCGTCCTCGAGCCGCCGGCGTCCCTTGACCGTGATCAGCTCCGGGTCGCCGGGGCCGGCACCGACGAGAGCGACTGTTCCCGGCGTCTGCTGGCTGCGTTGGTCGGACATCGGCTCGTGTTCCGTCGGCGCGTGGGAACGATGAATCGGGGCTCGACACCCCGAATCTGCCTCGATTTACGAGCATGGCAGAGAAAGCATAGTAGATCAATAGGGTTTACATGCCTTACCGGTGAACTTAGGATTTGCGGTGTACTACAGGGGAACGTTCTCCCTGTGGAGCCGGGTTGTTCGTCGGGTCTGTCCGGAAACCGGGGGCTTCGAACTCGATCCCGATTCGGATGGAATGTCGACCGCGATTCGAGCGCGGTGGGAGGGCGACCCGCGAGCACGTCGGGCTCGGCCACGGTCTCCGATCGCATCCTTATTCGTCCTCGAGGTATGACGACCAGTCGAGGGCATCGGGATCGATCCCCGTGCGGACGGCGGCCTCGACGAGCCAGTTGCGGAGATCTCCGTGCTCGCCGCTAGCTCCTTTGGGGAGTGCGTCGACCAGTTCGCGGAAGAGGGTTCGTCGGTCGCGGGGGTCTAGGGTCTCGACGGCCTCGTCGCGCAGATCGGCGAGGACGCCGGCGGCTCGGTCCCACCCCTCGGAGAGTTCCGATTCGAGGTGGCGGCGCAGTGCGGCCGACAGGGCGGGGCTGCCGCCATCCGTGTCGATCGTCAGCCGGAGGTGCTCGAACCGTGCGACTGCCGGGACCGAAAAGTCGCTCTCCGTCGAACGGTCGGCGACGTTTACGGGAATCTCCCGTTCGTTCGCTTCGTTCGCGACGCGTCGATTGACGGACGGGTCGTCGGTGGTGGCGAACGCCAGCCGAGCTCCGGCGAGGTCGCTCTCCTCGTATGGTCGGTCGCGATGGTCGACCGAGTCCGTCGCGGCCAGTTGGGCGAGGTGATCGGTCACCGCCGGAGCGACCAGTCGGATCTCGGCGCCGTGGTCGAGCAGTCGGTGGATGCGCCGTTCGGCGACCGCTCCGCCGCCGACGACGGCGACGAGCCGGTCCTCGATGTCGAGCTGGATCGGATACGACATGGTCGAGTGGACGAGTGGTCGAGTAGTCCAGTGGCCGAGTAGTGGAGTGGCCGAGTGGTCCAGTGTACCCCCGGCCGGCGGTGCTTCAGCGCCGCCGGTTGTCCGTTGCCAAATCAGCCGGCGGTTTCAACCGCCGGTACCGGGTCGAATGGCCGAGTAGCCCAGTGGTCGAGTATACCCCCGGCCGGCGGTGCTTCAGCGCCGCCGGCTGTCCTGTGCTGAAACAGCCGGCGGTTTCAACCGCCGGAAACGGGGGGCTGCAGAAACCGTCGAATTTCAATCCCTTGACGACGGACGGATGGCGCCAATTTCCCCGTTCCCCCATCAACGGTATCTCCCGTGAACGATGTGACAAAACCACACGGAACGCGCGCCCTCCTTCTGGTCGGCCACGGCATGGAGGACGACCCGGCCGTCGGCCGGCCGGTGCGGATGCATGCAAACCGTCTGAGCGGCCGCGACGAGTTCGACGAGGTTCGCACGGCCTTCTGGGACGAGGAACCGGCCGCCGAGGGGGCGCTCGAGCGGTTCCGCGCCGACGAGGTCGTCGTGCTGCCGTTCTTCATGAGTCACGGTTACTACGGCGGGAGCAAGATCCCGGAGGTCCTCGGGCTCGACGGAGGGGAGCCGGGGCGGGTCAGCCGGGTGGCCGGCCGCCGGGCGGTCTACACCGAGGCGATCGGTACGCATCCGCGGATCGTCGAGGTCGTCCAGTCCCGCCTGCTCGAGATGATCGGCGAGGACGCGGATCCGGCCGATCACGCAGTCGTCGTGTTCGGCCACGGGACCGACGAGCACAGCGAGTCCGATACCTCCACGCGGGCGGTCGCCGAGTGGCTGGCCGACCGGACCGACTGGGGCGAGGTCCACGCCGGTTTCATGGACGAGGAGCCGACGGTCGTCGACGTGCTCGAGGTCGTCGCCCGCGAGCGGGTGTTACTTCTGCCGTTCTTTGTCGCCGATGGCCCTCACGTCGCCGAGGACGTGCCGCGAGCGTTGGGGGCGCAGAACGGCCGCGGGGACTTCCCGCTTCGGTTCGAGGACCACGTGATCGACTACGGCCAGCCCGTCGGCACCGCTCCCGAGATCACGGAGCTGCTCGCCGAGCGGGCGCGCGAGGGGATCGGCATCCTCGACCGGACGCGCGAGGAGGAGGGATGGCCGCTTCGCCGGCTGATGAGCGAGGTCGTCGGCTCCGGGCCGAAGAGCTCGTCGGATATGACGCGCGAGCAGGCACTGGAAGCGATGGAGCGGCTCCTCGACCGCCGTGCGAAGCCCGAGACGTCGGCGGGATTCCTGCTGGCGAACCGCTGGAAAGCGAATACGCCCGAGGAGCTCGGGGCGTTCCTCGACGTCCAGGAGGACCGCCGGGTCGGTCCCGACGAGCCAGCGGCCGCGGACGGGCCCGTCGTCGACTGCGGGGCCAGCTACGACGGCAAGCGGTCGACGTTGCTTCTCGGCGTGGCGGCGGGACTGACGAGTGCGGAACTCGGAGCGCCGGTCGCCGTCCACAGTGCAGGGCCGGTGCCCACCAAGGAGGCGGTCAACTACCGCGACGTCCTCGCCGAACTCGGCGTTCGCCTGCCCGGGAGCGTCGCGGACAGCGACGCGATGCTCGAGACACATGGGTTCGGCTTCTACGATCGCCGGCAGTTCCTCCCGGCCGTGGCCGACCTGATCGAACACCGCCGCCGGCTGGGTGTGCGGACGTTCCTCAACACCATCGAGACGCTGGCGAACCCGGCCCGCGCGGCGATCCACCTCGGCTCATTCTACCACCTGACGTTCGCGACCCGGATGATCGATGCGTCCGGGGCTTCGAAGACCTCGCGATTCGAACGAATCGTCATGTTTCAGGGCCTGGAGGGCTACGACGACGTCCGACCCGGGTCCTCGCAGGTCGTCGAGCGGGACGATTCGGCGGGCGAAGAGGTCGAGGATTTCGAGATCGAGACCGACGATCTGGGCATGTCCTTCGAGCGCGAGGACCTGGGAGCGGACGACCTCGCCGCCGCCTCGGCCCGCGCGACCGAGGAGGTGCTGCGGGGCGACCGGCGCGACGAGGCCTGGGAGGCCGTCTGTCTGAACGCGGCGGTGCGCGCCTACGCAGCCGGTCGGGTGGAGAGTGTGCCGGAGGGCGTCGAGCGTGCGAAGGAGTCGATCGAGGAGGGCGGCCCCGGAGAGAGACTCGCGTGTCTCCGATCCGGGGAGGGGCGGTCGTGACTGACGACGATGTGGGAGCCGAGCAGAGCGGGGGCAGTCCGCCGGTCTCCGAGAAACCCTACCGCGTGGTCTTCGAGGGGAACCTCTGCATCGGTACCGGTCGGTGCGCGGAGGTCTCGGAGAACTGGTCGATGGACATCCGGACCGGGAAGGGCCGGGCGGAGACGCACTTTTTCGACGAGGACGAACTCGAACACAACCTCGAGGCCGCCCGCGTCTGCCCCGCCAAAAACGGCGTCGGTGTGATCCACGTCGTCGACCGCCGTACGGGAGAGGAACTCGAACCGGATCCGCACGGCGACGGCTCGCTCAGCCTGGGGAAGGAGGCCGGGAAGGCCGCGAACGATTGAGCACGACGGCGCCTGCTCGCGGGGCAATTGGGCTATTGGGCGAGTGGGCCATTGGGCCTGCGTGTCGGCCCGCGACGTCGTTCGGGCACTCGGGCCTCCGTGTACACTCGAATTCCCGACGCCGGCGAGAGTTTCGACATGCGAAGCCTCCTTCGAGCGAGGCCTAATCGCCCAATTGCCCAATGGCCTACTTGCCCCGCGATATCGTCGCTGCATCGAGCAGCTCGCGCTCCTCCTCGTTCAGCTCACCCCCGAGCGCCTCGATCGTCTCGGCGGCGATCTGGATGACGTTGCGATCCGGGATCTCCGTCGGGTCGAGATCGGCCCCGGCCAGCCATTCGCGGATCGCCGGAATCACCGAGGCGTCCGCTTTGTCGCGCAGTTCCTGTAGTGCCTCCGACTGGTCGCGGCCGCTCGCCCGCTCGAGCTGGTCGACGAAGATCTCGTCGACCGATTCGTCGTGTTCGACGAATCCGACCAGACACTCCGCGATGCGCGAGCGCACCCTCTCCGACTCGGCGTCCCGATAGCGCCGGACCAGTTCGCCGCGAACCTCGCCGCTCTCCATCGACTGAACCGCCGCGGCGGCCGTCTCCCCCAACTCGGTGGTGCGCCCCTCGGCGACGACGACCTCGATCAGCGGGTCGACCGCCGCCTCGGCTCCCAGCTGCCCCAGCACCTCGGCCGCGTGGACCGGCGGGCCCGCCTTCTGCGGATGCTCGTGAGCGAGCGAGGCGTCCTCGAGCACCTCGATCAGAGCATCGACCAGCTCCTCCGACCCGTCCTCGACGAGCCGGTCGCGCAGATCGTCGGGAAGCTCCCGTCCGGTCTCACGGAGTTCGTCGATTCGCTCGTCTATCTCGGACACCATGGTGACCTCTCGAGAACGGCGGGCAGATGGTACTGCGTCCGTTCGAGCAGCGACCGGTTCGAGGCTCGTTCTCCCTCACGGGCGACATCTCCGACGGCCACCCGAGGCAAATTCGACGCAACGGTTCTGACCGAAACGCCGATCATAGACATGGAGGGGTGGCCCGAAAGGTGAAGGTGAGCGTCAGGGGCTGTGGCGGGCAACATCCGTCCGGTCGTCGGTGCAGGTCGGCCGGCGGCCGGCCACCCTCCAGGAAGGCAACGGCCGGGCGGGGGCTTTGGCTCCCGGAGGGACCCCGTAGATCCCCACGTATGTCGGAGTGAGGACCGGGCCGGCGGGGCTCCCCCCTCTCACAGAGACTTGGTCGCGGAGCACGACGGAGTAGACGCCGACTCGTGTTCACTCTGAACGCCGCGGCAGGAGGATGAGCGACAAACGGGCCTACGGCGACGAGTTTGCCTGCCCGGGCGTGGCGATGATCTTCTCGCGGAACTTCGGATGGACGTTCTTCCCACCCTCCAGTTCGCCGTCGCCGTCACCGTCGTACGAGCAGGCCCGCCAGCTGCTGGCTTTCGTCCCGTCGGGGACGTCCCCCGACTGCACGCCCTTCCGCTCCATCGATTGGTTTCGTACGACGGTCAGTTCGGGCTCACCGGGAAGCGCATCGGAGGTGTCGCTGCACTTGCAGATCTTCTCGTCGGCGTCCCACTTGCAGGGCTCGGCTCGCTCGCAGCGCGTCTGACCCGCCTGTGGATAGGTGGCCTTCACCGTTCGGCCCCCTCGAAACGGCGGGCCCCCGTCGCCCGCCGCGTCGACCGGCTGCTCGTCTGCTCGCGGCCGAAACTCCGGTTTTCGCAGATCGATGTAGAACTGACCGTTCTTCAGATTGAGATTGTGATATCTCGGGTCGTTGGGGGTGTTCAGGACGAACTCCGGATTGACGAAGGCGGAGGCGCCGCGTTGGGGAGCGCGCTTGGCGAACGGCACCAGATTGTGATCGGCCAACAGGTAGTGTTCGCCGGGGCCGATGACCGTCCCCGGTGGAAAGCCGACGATGTAGTCCTCGCCGTTGGTGATCGACCACATCGACAGATTGATGGGTTCGTTCGTGGTGTTGTACAGCTCGATGAACTCGTCGTTCGACACCGAGGGGCGCTCGGAGACCTTTCCGGTGTATTCGGTCGGGTTTCGCCGGCCGTTCCAGCCGTCCCAGTGGACCTCGCTGAAGATGATGTCTCCCTGCTCGACCTCGTCTGCGCAGGTGGGTTTCGAACCGTCGTCGCCGGGATGCTGATAGTAGCAAAAGCCCTCGGTCAGCGGTCGGCTCTTCAACCACAGCTCGTCGTACATCGACATGAACCGCTGCGCGATGCGCTCGCCGCGCAACACCATCATCACCTCGTCGTTCGCCAGCGACGCCGACGACGACCAGTTGAAGCTCCCGGTCACCACCCGGGCGTCCTCCGTCCCCGGATCCAGAATCATCGTCTTGGTGTGCAGCCGACCCCCGCCTTTCTGGTAGTCGCCGGGCAGAAGCGTCGCGTCGTTTGCTTCCATGCGCATCGGAACCCCGAAGGCTGTCAGGCGGTATCCCTCGTGGAATTGCCCGTTTCCGTGAATCTGGCTGCGGTCGAGGAGCCCGACGACCTTCTTGGGCCACTGTCGGGGAGGCTTCGAGCGCCACGAATGACTGGCTCGATCGTTCTGACGGACGAACTGCCGGTGCTTCCGGATCAGCGCGCTGCCGACCTGGTCGTGGGTGAAGGCGAAGATCTGAAAGTAGATGCTCGAATCGGCGTTGCGGATTTCCTGGACCAGCCGGTCGACCGCCCCTCCCCCCGGCTGAAAGTAGACGTCGACCGTCGTGTCGCCGATCTTGAATCGGGTTCGGTCGTTCGTCTGACGCTTGGCGTTCGAGAACCGGCCGGCGTACATCTCCTCGAATTGTGCCCGGAAATCCTCGGCCAGCGGTTCGGACTCCATCCAGATCCAGTTGTTGTTGTTCCGTCGAAAGCCCGTCCCCGTGAAGTTCCCGGTCCCTGCGAAGACGAACCGCCCGTCGATGACGATGAACTTCTCGTGCATGATGTGGAACTCGTTCCCGATCTGCATCGGGATGTGCCGCTCCATCAGCCGCTGGTAGCCGTACTCGTGCATGTGGCTGGTCGACCCGACGAACCGGACCTTCACCCCCCGGTCGTACGCACGGATTACGGCCTCGACGAGATTGCGTTTGGAGAATCCGTAGGCGGCGATGTCGATCGTCGCTTCCGCCGCATCGATCCGTTCGACGAGGAATTCGCTCGGTTTGAGATCTCGCTGGTTGCCCTCGCGCGTACCGGTCGAGTTGAAGAAGACCTCGACCTTCGGCGTCTCGAGTTCCTTTAGGTCGGACTGGGGGATCGAGTTACACCCCGCACCGACCGTGCTGACGGCGAGCAGACACGCCAGCGCCGCGGCCAGATGTCGGACGCGCCAGGTCGGACGACGATGAGGACGGTCGGTCATTGCTCGAAGGGGCTAGCGTTGCGAAACAGTCGGTCGGCGAGCGACTCCAATTCGTCGATCTCCTCGACCTCTCCGCTATTCGCCGAGGTCTCGTAGAGTTTCCACATGTTGCCGTCGACGAATTGGTCGGACGGAAAGACGATCACGCGATTCGCCGGCTCCGGAACGGTCGTATCCTCGGGCGGCGGGCGGTTCGCGCTCGGTTGGGCGTGCCAAAGCGCGTGGCTGAGCGCCATCGCCTGGCGGGGCCACTGCTCGCCGTCCTTCTTCTGCGAGTCGATCAGCACGATCGACGGCAATTCCCGGCCCGCGTCGATCTGACGGGCGCCCAGCTCGGCCAGCCGCGCCCTCGCCGGACCCTTCTCGGGTTGTGCGTTGCCGACGAGAATTTCGACTTCGAAGCCGTTGTTCGCCTTGTACTCGAGCGCGTCCAGCAGGAACGGATTGGTCAGCGACGGGGTGACGATCCGCACCGAACTCTTCGCGGCGTACGCCTCGTCGACGACGTGTTTCATCAACCGCTCTTGAGGGTTGAACCGGAGGTTCATCTTTCCTTCGTCGGTCCGGTAGACGACCTGGTCGTCGGTGCGAGACTTGTTCGGGCCGTTGTAAGTGTCGAGATTCGTCGCGAAGACACCGCCGGCCAACTGCCGGAATTCACGCAGAAAATCCTCGTGAAACACCTCGCTCTCGGCCCGCCAGGCGACGGTCCCCGCGCCGGTCCGGCCGGCGAGATTCCACAGCGTCTGCTCGTCGATCGCGAAGAAAGTATGGCTCATGTAGTTGAAGCTGCTCGGCCGGCAGACCGCCGGCGCCGTGCTGGTCGACCCGCCGGACTCGCAGGGCGACGACCCTTGTTGCTGGCGACAGACGACGACCCGCCGCTTCTTCTTCATCTCGCAGCTGTTCGCGATCTGGGCGAGGTTCGGATTCGGCAGATACTGCAGTTGGCCGTCGCCGTAGACGACTGGCACCCCTGCCTTCTCGAGGACCTGGAACGGCTGGGCCGACTTTGCGTCGACGTCGGCGACGATCCGGACGTCGACTCCCCGGTCGTGGGCGTCGACCAGTGTCCCGGCCAGCGTGTCGGTCATCGCCGGTTCGGAGATCGCGGCCTTGATCTGATTGTCGGCCTCGGCGAGGTCGTCGAGCAGCCGGGCGCGCACCGGAGCGCCGGCCCCGTCGGGCGAGGGAAAGTAGTCGATCTCCCGTTCGAACTCCTCTTCGACGGGCCCCTTGGTGCAGCCGATTGCCGTCGAGAGACACGCCAGGATGGCGAGCCACCGCACATCCCGGCGCCCCTCGTCTGTTTCGAAAAATTCCATCGTCTTCGGCTCGACCCTGTCCGAATCAGCCACCGTATTCGCTCGTTGCGCTCCGCTTCGTTTCCGTCTCTTCGTGTCTTCGCGTCTTCGTGGCTGGTATTTTGTGCGTCTGCGTCTTCGTGGCCCGGCTTCGGTGCCTTCGCGTCACTCGAAGTCGCCGCTGGCAGTGCTCCCCGAATAGTCCGTGCTGTTCGCCCGACCCGGACTGGCGAGCGTGTACTTGCGATAACCCTCGCGGATCGTCTTCAACCCCTCCCGCGACGAGTACGTGTGCCAGCTGCGCGAGGCCGTCCCCGAATTGGCGAACAGAAGCGGAGTTCGCTCCATCGACCGCACGGAGACCGTATCCCAGCCCCCCGCGAAGACTCGCTGTTCGTGCGAGCCGATCACCGTGACCCGCCGCTTGTCGCGATCGAGGAGCTGCATGAACAGGTGCTTTCGCCCCAGTTCGAGATCTTCGATCACGGCGTCGGCGACCTTTCCGAAGGCCCCGTCCGGTTGTCGGACGATCACGAAGTAACCGTTCGGCGGAACCGGATCGGAGGGCGGGATGCGATAGGTCTCGTCGACGTCTCCCCGGACCAGAAACCGCCAGCCCGTCAGATTGACCGGCCGCTCGGATTTGTTCTGCAGCTCGATGAAAAGGTCGTCCCAGCGGTGCGTTCCGTCGTTCGTGACGCTCCCCGCGAAGTTGATCTCGTTGATCGTCACCTTCCCCCGCTCGCCACTGGTTGGACCTTCGTCGGGATTTCGCCGGTACAGCGGCGTCTTCGGCGGGTTCCCGGGATCGGAGTTACAGCCGCCCGCGGCCGCCAGCCCGAGGGCTGCGATCACCGCTGCGGCGGTCTGGTCGAGGAATCGGTTCATTGCATTCGGTTCGAGCCGTTCAGTTCAGTCGAGACTCGTCCGGTGCATCGGCCTCGTCGGACGTCCTCAGAAGTTCAGCGCGGCGCCCGTGGTCGCCGCCCAGAATGTCGGGGGGTTCTCACTCCCCAGCGCCGTGCCCGCCGTCCGGGAGATCTCGATCTCGTAGTAGTCGCTCGGGATGAACGCGCCACCGCGGGCGTAAGCGGTGATCACGTCGTTGATCTGATACCTGAGGCTCGCATCCGCAGCGATTCCGATCGGCTTCCCGAACCGCTTCTGTGCCTCCAGATCCGCCCGGGTGTAGCCGAACGGCAGATCGCCGCTCGCCTCGTCGATCTCCTCGTCGGTCACGTCACTCTGCGAGGTGTCGAGCAGATACCAGCCGTTCAGGTCGAGGTTCAATTTGTGGGCGAGCTCGAAGCCCAGACCCGCCTGAAAGAATTCCGTGCCCGAGATGCGCTCGGTCTGCTGTGGGGAATCGTGGATTCCCTGAGTCCCCAGATACGCCGACGGATGAAACCCCGCGTACCGCCCCAGGGTCATGCCGCCGATCTGCGCACCCTTGAACCCGACGAAGCCGTGCCCATACTGGATGCCGCTGTCCGGGTGGTATCGCCCTCCGTCGGCGTGAAAATACCGGAACCGGCTCTTCAGCGCGAACCCGTCGAACCGGATGCTCCCCTTCGCTCCCCCGCCGTAGGCGTTCCCGGCGTTTTTGACGTCGAACAGACCGATCTCGCGGTCCTTGCGGTCGACGCCGCCCGACCGCGCGTACTCGCCAAACACTCGCCCCTTCAGCTTGTCGATCGCACCGCCCGTCTCGATCGAGTCGCCCAGGCCGACTCGCGCCCCCGCCATCCACGAGTAGTCGCGGTCCGAGACGTTCCCCAGCGACCCGTGGTACGAACGATCCGCGCCGGTCCCCTTCGGGCTGGTCGAGGCACCGATGTCGGCGTAGAATCCGAAGGCCCGCGCGTCGAATCCCTCGACGATTTCCGGCAAGATGTAGACGCCCCCGAACCGGAACGTGTTCGTGTCGCCGCGAAACTGCTGGACGGTGGCGTCGTCACCGCCGGCGTACCGGGCGAAATTGATGTCTCCCGGCCGGGAGTTGTCGGCGTAGAAGTCGAACGGCACCAGTTTGAACGTGCCGATCGGCTCGTAGGCCAGCTCGAGCGTCACTCCGTCGATCGTATCGCTGAGGAAGTAGTCCTTCTCGACGCCGCCGATCTCGAACGACTGCCGGCCGACGGCCAGCTCGATCGCCGTCGTGTCGTTTTTGATCGGCGCCCACTCGAACTTCAGTTCGTAGATCCAGATGAAGTTGCGGAACTGGTTGGCCTTGCCGAACTGGTCGCTTCCCCACAGCGCGGAGTGCGCCCCCCCGAACTCGAACTCGGTGTTCTCCAGCGGATAGTAATCGATCTCGGTCGAGAGGCTCGACATCGCGAACGTCTCGCGATCGTCGGTCTCGATGATGTCCTGATCGCTCGTCTCGTCGAGACGCCGAAGATCGAGGTTGTTCATGGAGTGAACCTCGCTCGACAGCCGGACCCCGACGTCGAATTTCTTTTCGTCGGTCTCCGGGCGTTTCTCCTCGTCCCCCGGCAGCGGCACCGACGAGGTCCCCTCCGGTCCGTACTCCTGTGCGGTCGCCGGACTCGGCGCGAGGACTCCAATCGAGAGAAGGGCCGCGAGGGCGATCGGTGTGTGACGAACCGTGTCTGACGTCATCATGACAGATCCGTGGTCGTGCGGAGCCCCGGCCTGGGGCGCCGACGCCCGTCTCGGTCGGGGAGAACGATGATCGAGCCAAACAGAATCACTTACGTTGGGTCCGGAGCGCTGGAAGCATGATCCACTGCTCGGCATGGAATTTGCCGAATTGCCGGACCGAGCGGGGGCGAGCCGATTGTCGCGAGGTCGAAGCCGTCAAACGGAGGCATGTCCGGAGGCTACGTCGAGTATTGGCGGCAATGAGAACGCGACGACTCGGTCGTCATCCGCGACGGAAGGTCGTGTATCACGCTTCTAGACCCGGGATCGGGAGCTGCCACAGCGCCGCCGCTCAAGGTTCGAGCACTTCGAGTTGGTCGGGCGACAGGGCGAGCATCTGAAAGCTCCAGTTACAGGACGAGAAGCTGGTCGGCCGACCCCAGACGGGGCCCGTGACGCGGACCCGGTCCCCCTGCTCGAGTCCGAGACCGCGGCGGCCGAAGTCCAGCCCCATCGAGACGCTCCAGGCGATGTCCGGGTTCGACTTGCAGCTGTCCCCCGGCTGGAGCCGGAGTTCGTTGAAATTGCGACTGTTCGGTTGCTGGCAGACGCGCCCCTCGATGCGGAAGGTGTTGCCCAGATTCTTCGGCACGTCGAGCGCCGTCTGACGACAGGGCATTGCGTCCGCGTACGCCGTCGGGGGATCGCCGGCCAGGGACGTGTAGGGGACCGTTCCCTCCCCCTCGTCCGCGGCCTCGATCAGCCGGACGTCACCGGTGCTGAGCACCTTCATCGACCCGAACGACTTCGCCAGCCCGCGGACCTCCACCTCGACGCGGTCCCCGAACGTGTAGTCGGCGATTTCGGCGTCGCGCAGAACCGCGATTGCGCCCGTCTTGTCCTGGATGATGTAGGAGCCGAAGTACTTCTGATCTTGCCCGCAGGTCGAGACCTTCTCGTAGTGGCTGGCGTGGTAGGTGACCACCCCGCGGACGGTCACCGGCAGGCTCAGCGGAGAGGTCGAGCCGCCCCCGTCGGTCGTCTCGAGCTCCGAGTAGATCTTGTTGCCGAAGCTCGCGTCGCAGACGCGGCCGAATCCGGGATCGTCCCCGTAGGGATAGGGGGAATCGGGGGAAAAGGCGTACCAGACGATCGGTTCCCGCCGGGGCTCGGTCGGTTCGGCTCGAAGTAGCCGGTCGATCGGCGTCGGGCCCTGGATGGCCGGGCCGTCTGCGTCCTCGACGTAGTTGATGTTCGATGGGATGGAGAGCGGCTCACCCGGCGAGAAGCGTTCCTCGTCGGCGTCCGACGAGCCGGGGATCTGATCGGCACAGCCCGCCGCGAGCATCACAGCCGCGGCGAGCAGCACCGAAACCGCGCGCGTACCACGGGCCAGGTCGGAATTCGGCGGTGAGACCATCGACTACCCGGGTCGGACGTCGGAGGCTGGCGACAGCGGGCGGGCGTCTCAGTTCGACAGCGTCGTCCAGTCGAAGTTCTCTTCCTGCAGCTGAACCGTCTTGTCGCCGCTGGCCAGCGGACCGGGAAACAGCCCGAGCGGCCCGACGAACGTCACGCAGTCCCCCAGTTTGTACGAGCCCATTTCGACCCGGAACTCGATCTTCTCGTTGGATTGGCCGTGGGCGAGCACGTAGCAGTGGCCGTCGGGCAGCCCCGGACACTTGGGCTTCTCCCGGACGATCTGGCCGCCGATCCGGACGACCTTCGCCCAGTCGTCGGCCGACAGATCCTTGCCGGACGCGGCGACGTACGGCACCGAATCGCCCGCGTTCTTCTTCACCGAGACGTTGCTGATCTTGGTAATCTCCGGGGTTCCGCCGAACAGCTTCACCCCCGTGACGGTGAAGTTCAGCCGCTGACCGACCCGGATCGTCGGGCTGGAGAGCTTCTTGTCGAGGTACACGAGCATCGGGGTGTCCGCGTCCTGCAGCCAGAACACCTTCTGCCCGTTGTCGAAGTTCGTACTTTTGAAGCTCGTCGCCGTGACCACGGCTCCGTCGACCTGAACCTTCTCCCCGCTGCCGAGCGTAACGGTCTTCGGTGTCTTGTTGCCCTTCATGTCGGTCGTCGTCGGCCATTTTCCGCCGTTGTTCTTCTTGATCGATTTGATCTCGTCGATGACGTCCTGAAGCCCGGACGACGTCTGAGGCGCCCCTTTGCTCGGCGTGCCGCCGAAGTGGGGGTTTTTCTTCGATGGTCGCTTGCCGATCTGACCGAAGAACGAACTCCCGGGTGCACATAGCTTTTCTTTGAACCCGCCGCTCGAATCGGGCGGATCGCTCGTGTCTCGTGTCGGATCCTCGGTGTCGGTGAACTGTGTATCCGGCGGCGTAAAGGAATCCTCCCTCTGGTCGCCGACGTCTTTACGTCGGGGAGGATCGCCGCCGTTTTGTTCGTCGTCCTCGTCGGGGGGCGAGGCCGGCGTGCAGCCGGCGAATCCGACGAAGAGGGCGAGCAGTGAGGCCGATACAGTTCGGGCGGATAGGGCGCTCATGGCAGTCCGGGACGCGAGGTACAGTGGGCGCGGAGGGCGAACGACCACTCGTAGAGCCGTCGAACAGGCAATATCCGTCGACGGATCCGTCGAGACGACGACGCTGCGATGCAGCCGAACCCGTCGATCATCAGCGCCCGGAACGCCTAGCACGTCCGAATCCGCGTTTCAACGCCGTGGCCGGCCGGGGTGGGTGCGGTCGGGGCCGCACCCACCGACCCCGCGACGAGCGGATCGCGTCCGGAGGACGTCGGACGGCCACGCCGCTCGTGTCGGCGGGGGAACTCGCGGGCTCGGCCGAGATCAGCCCCCGAACGCCCCGATGACCGAGACCGTGAACGTCGGAGTGTAGAGATCGTTCGGGAGCGACGAGTTGTTGCCCCACCGCGAGGACTTGTACAGCGGGAAGACGGCGTTCCCGCGAATGAGCATCCGGACCGTCGACGTGCGGAACATCTCGAGCCCGCCGCCGACTTCCAGCTGGGCTTCGAAGGTGCCGTAGTTGGCGCTCTCACCGTCCTCGCTGTGATGCAGAAAGGTCCAGCCCATACTGAAGGCACCTCCGATCAACGCCGTCTGCTGGGCATCGCCGGCGAAGAAGTATTCACCGCCGATCCGTAGAA
>JBDGRG010000374.1:0-2885 GCA_042218355.1 Bradymonadaceae bacterium | reverse complement strand
TTGCCGGACGTCCTCGGACCGACGCTCTGGTCGTCGACCAGGAGATTGATGTTCGGAATCGAGAGATCGATCGCGAAGTTGCGCAGTTCGTGGCGCCAGCCGAATCCAAACGAGGGACCGCTGGAGAATCCCGCTCCGACGACCATCGCATACCCGAGGCGCAGATAGCCGAGGTTGTCGGCTGAGAATCGCTCTTTGTTCTGTTGTCCGGACGTGACGGTGTCCCGGTCGGCGACCTCCCGGGTGGTCTTGCCCGTCAACAGCGCCTCGACCAGTTGCTCGTAGATTTTCGAGAGATCGTCGATGGAGTTGGTCTCGAGCTGACGCCGCTTCCCGTCGGGGCCGACCAGGGTCGCCCGGATCGTGCTGCCCAACTTCACGTTGTAGAACTGGTACGTCCCGTCGCAGTTCGAATCGACGACCGTCTTCCCGCGGGCCTCCAGGGCGTCGGAGACGATCACTTTGACCGCCTCGCGCTCCGAGGCCGACAGGTTGTCCTTCTCTTTGTCCGCCCGCACGCAGACCTCGGCGAAGGCCGGGGTGGCCGCCAGCATCACGAGCGCCGCGGCCATCAGGACCCCGATGGACCGGCTCCAGACTCGAGTCGGATCGCGTCGTCGCATGGTTAGGCTTCCTCCGTATCAGTTCACTCCGTCGAATGAATCGTGCGAGGGATGTCCTCGGGGCGGTAAATATTGCAAGTGTCGATCCAGACCCTCGTCGTCGCGAGCGCCCCACCGGGAGCGTCGGGCGCTGCGACCGTCTGGAGTATCTCTCCCCCGCACCGGTCGAGAAGTGGAGCGTCACTCTCCCGCTCGGTCCAGGGTCACGAGCTGTTCGGCCAGCTCGTCCGGATCGGTGGTCGGGGCACGGCAGGTGCCTCGCCGACAGACGAAGGCCGTCGGTTCGCCGTCTCGCGGCTCGCGGTCGGCGACCCCGGGGAGTGCGTCGGTCCAATCGGAGAGCGAGGCGTCGCCCAGGTCGACGATCGCCTGCACGGCGTTCGGCACGTAGTGCCCGCGCAGGACCTCGACCATCGGCTCCGGGTCGGCTCCCTCCGGGACGACCAGATAGATCTCGCGCAACCCCCGGAGATGGGCGTGCAGCCCCTGCAGCATCTCGCCCAGCGCCCGGGGCATCCGATCGAGCTTGTTCGAAAACGAGCGCAGCGTCCGGACCGCCCGCTCGCGCAGCTCGTCTCGTCCGGTCAGCACCGACAGCCGCAGCAGTGCGCCCACGGCTGCGGAGTTGCCCGAGGGCAGAGCGTTGTCGACGCCGTCCTTCTCGCGGACCAGCAGGTCGTCCGCCCCCTCGGCGGTGTAGTAGAATCCCGCGTCTCCGTCGTCCCAGAACAGCTCCACCGCCCGGTCGATCATCCGCTCGGCGCGGCCCAGCCAGGCCGGGTCCCCGGTCGCCTCGAATAGCTCGGTCCACGCCGCCGCCGTCGAGGCGTAGTCGTCCAGATAGCCCGGGATGCGAGCCCGACCCTCTTTGTAAGTACGGTACAGGGTGAAGTCGTCGTCGAGCTCCCCCTCGATCATCTCCTCGGCGACGAACGTCGAGGCGGACTCGGCGGACTCGAGATAGGCCGGCTCGTCGAGGACGAACCCGGCGCGGGCCTCGGCGCGGATCATCAGCCCGTTCCACGAGGCGAGGATCTTGCGATCCGTGCCCGGCGGCGTGCGCTCGGTGCGCGCCTCGAACAGCTCGGTGCGAATCCGCGCCGCGTCGTCGGGCCTCGGCGCGAATCCATCCTCGTCCAGTCCCGGTTCGAGGGCGTGCAGTCGGTTCGGGATCGACCAGTTGTTCTCGAAGTTCCCCGCTTCAGTGATGCCCCAGTACGATTCGGCCCGCTCGGCGTCGGCCTCGTCGAGTACGTCGCGCAGGCGCTCGGGCGTCCAGACGAAATACTTCCCCTCTTCGCCCTCGCTCTCGGCGTCGCGGCTCGAGAAGTACGGCCGGCCGGCGTCGGATTCCTCGAACGTCATCTCGCGGTCGACCCACTCGAGCGTCTCGTCGACGATCCGTTCGTAGAAATCTCGGCCCGTCGCCTGATGGGCGTCGGTGTAGGCCAGCGCGAGCATCGCATTGTCGTAGAGCATCTTCTCGAAGTGGGGGACCAGCCACTCCTCGTCGACCGAGTAGCGGTGGAATCCCCCGCCGATCTGGTCGTACATCCCGCCCGAGGCCATCCGCAGCAACGTCGTCTCCGCCATTTTCCGGGCCGTGCTCCGGCTCTGTGAGTCGACCGACGCATCGCCCCCCAGCCGCAACAACAGGCGCAGCTTCATACTCGGCGGGAACTTCGGTGCGCCGCCGAAGCCGCCGTTCGTCTCGTCGAATTGCCGGTCGAGGGTCGTCAGGACGTCCGTCAGCGGGCGGTCCGACAGCTCCCCCTCGCCGCCGCTCTGAGCGGCGGCCTGTTCCAGCCGGGCGGTCAGTTTCCGCGCCGACCGGCGGGCGTCGTCCGGGTCGGTCTCCCACAGCTCGGCGATCTCCTCGAGGACGGTCGCGAAGCCGGGCCGGCCGTGCTTGTCCTCGGGCGGAAAGTACGTCCCGGCGTAGAACGGCTCGCGGTCGGGCGTCAGCCAGACGCTCATCGGCCAGCCCCCCTGACCGGTCAGCATCTGGGTCGCGCTCATGTAGATGCGGTCCAGATCCGGCCGCTCCTCTCGGTCGACCTTGATCGGGACGTAGTGCTCGTTGAGGAGCTCGGCGATCGCCTCGTCCTCGAAGCTCTCCCGGGCCATCACGTGGCACCAATGGCAGGCCGAGTAGCCGATCGACAGGAAGATCGGGACGTCCCGCTCGCGCGCCTCCTCGAGCGCTCGCTCGTCCCAGGGCTGCCAGTCGACCGGGTTGTGCGCGTGCTCGAGCAGATAGGG
>JBDGRG010000373.1:0-1249 GCA_042218355.1 Bradymonadaceae bacterium | reverse complement strand
AGCTGTCGAGCCGATGAGCGAGACGTCCGAATCGCAGAGGCACGACCTCGGCCCACCTCCCGCCGAGGAGAAACTCCCCGAGACCGTCTCCATCGACGGCAAGCGGTTCTTCCTGACGAAATCCGACGGGGAGTTCGTCCTCTTCTCATCGGACTGTCCCCATCGCGGGGGACCGGTGTTCTGCGCGGGCGAGCGCTTCGAGTGCCCGCTCCACGGGTGGGCATTCGACGGCCGCGACGGCGAACGCCTCGACGGGGGGCCGGGGCGGTTGGACGCCATCGACGTCGTCCAGCGCGCCGGCAAACTGGTCGCATGCCCGAGCGCCGAGGAGCTCGAGCGAGCCCATCCGGAGGGCGAGTCCGATCTCGACACCACCCCTCGGGTGAACCTCTCGACGGCGGATCTCGGCGAGACCGACGAGTTCTCCGTGAACGAGGAGACCTCGGTGGGCGACGTCCTGGAACTCGGAGGGACGGCTGCCCGCCGGATTCTGAACGACTACGGCATGCGGTGCCTGGGCTGTGCACTCGCTGCCACCGAATCGCTGCGCGACGCGGCGATCACTCACTGCCTCTCCGACGACGAGTTCTGTGAACTGCTCGATCGACTCCGGTCGATCGACGGGTGATCCCCCCTGATTCGTCGCCTCCTCTCACATTCGCGCGCCCCCGTTTGGCACGCTGACCAGCGAGCCGTCGGTCGCGGTTCGTCTGCGTATGAGATCGATCATCCCGGATCCGGTTTCTCCAGTCTCCTCGACTGAGATGGATCATCTTCGGCCTCACCAGGCCCGCTATCCTTACAAG
Organism: Bradymonadaceae bacterium; assembly: GCA_042218355.1. Taxonomy (GTDB): domain Bacteria; phylum Myxococcota_A; class Bradymonadia; order Bradymonadales; family Bradymonadaceae; genus CAJXPB01. The sequence continues at coordinate 443 of JBDGRG010000373.1, read as the reverse complement.
TGAAAGTCGACGGGCTCCGCCGACTGCGGTTCGTTCCGCGCGGAGCTCGCTTCGGCGAGTTCGACTCCGGGGGCCGGACGACGGTCTCGGGGTCATTCACTGCCTCGATACTCGAGAGGTGAGGTCATGAACGACTCCTCCGAAGCGCCCGACTCGGTCGCCGCCGGCGAGTACTGGCAGTATCTGCGCGACGTCCCGGCGCCGAATGCGGATCGCGACGTCGTCGAGGCTGGATTGATCCGCTCGCTGGAGCGCGAGGACGGAGTCGTCAGCGTCGAGATCGATGCAGCCGCCTGTCTCAGCGAGGAGGCCTTCATCGATCTGGTCTCCGACATCCGTGCGGCGGTGAGCGAGCCGACGGATTGCGACCGCGTACGGGTCACGAGGAACACCGGGGCGACGAGACGAAACACTCCGTCGGCCGGGGATTCAGAGCCGCCGGA
>JBDGRG010000372.1:1949-2533 GCA_042218355.1 Bradymonadaceae bacterium | reverse complement strand
GCCACGGTCGCCGACCGCTGTGGATATCCCGTCCTGACCACGGACCGCGATGTCGCCGATCTCCCGCCCGAGCGGTACCGAGTCGACCCGCACTGAGGGGCCAGGAATCGGTGCATCGAAGGAGATTGAGGCGGGATGAGCCCGCGTCGCGTCGACCGCCCTCCTACTCACTCTCGACGACTCGTATCACATACCCCTCGGCCGCGAGCTGGTCGCGAACTCGCCAGCGACGTCGCTGACCCTTGTATTCGCGCCACAGGTCCCTCACGCCCGCCCTGCGGCTCAACGCGTCGCGGAACTGTCCGAGCGATGTCGAGCAGTTCCCGGAACTGGTCGTCCTCGACGTACTCGCAGAAGCTCTCCATGTCTCGCCAGGCTTCCTGCTCGCTCTCCTCCCGGATGACGACGACGGCGTCGTCGGCCTTCAGCCCCTCCCGTCTCTCGCGGATCTGGCGCCTTCGCTCCTCGCGGTCCTCGTCGGACGATATCATACCCGCCTCGATCTCGGGCTCGAACAGTTCACCGATCTCCCCGTCCTCGACGTCGACCCAGACTGTGTACCCGTCGTCGCTCGTGCCGGAAGC
>JBDGRG010000372.1:1545-1939 GCA_042218355.1 Bradymonadaceae bacterium | reverse complement strand
ACTCGCGATCGCGCCACTCCGGATCGACGATGCGTTCGTCCCCCTCGGAACCCTCCTCCCGTCCCTCCCCGTCTTCGACGAAGAACTCCTCGAACAGCTCCAGCGACGCCTCCGCCCCCTCCTCCGTCAGGCGGACCGACTTCGCCTTCGACTTCGGGTCCGAGATAAATCCCTTCTCGTGCAATCGGTCGAGCGTGTCCCAGTCGAAGCCCTTCCACGCCCGCAGCGGCCCGTCACTCCGCTGGCGGTGCTTCACCAGGTGCATCAGCGCCAGTGTCATCTCGTCGACTCTATCTTCGTCGTAACCCATCGGCCCACTCCACGATCCGAGCAATGACGTGTTCGTCCTTCAAACGGTGATGGTCGATCCCGTCGTCCTTCCGATTTTGTCCCA
>JBDGRG010000372.1:1060-1535 GCA_042218355.1 Bradymonadaceae bacterium | reverse complement strand
TTCTATCCCTGCGGTCCGGTCAACCCAGCAGGGCGTCGAGTTCCTCCAGCCCCTCTGCCACCTTCTCCGAGGCCTCCCGACCCAACTCGACCTCGTCTTCGTCGGCCTCCACCCCCTCCGGCCACTCGCCCAACATCTCCTTCACCTTCTCCTCCGTCTCGTCGGCGGTCACTCGGCCGACCCCCTTCGCCTCGAGCAGTGCCTCCCGCGAACTCGGTAGATCCGACACGCGCAGAACGTCCCCCTCGGCGGACAGCCCCCCGATCATTCGATTCAGGTATCCACCCGTCTGGGCGCCCGCGAGCTCCTCGAGCGGCTGCGCGTGCAGCGAATCCTCGAACAGCCGTTCCAGCCCCGACAGGAGGTGTCCGAACGAGACGACACCGGGGATGGCGTCGAGCCCGCCGCCGGTGACGCCGTCCAGCCCGAGGCCGCCGGCGAGCAACCCGCCACCGGTTTTGGCGGCCTCGGCGAC
>JBDGRG010000372.1:0-1050 GCA_042218355.1 Bradymonadaceae bacterium | reverse complement strand
GCCGCCGGTGTAACGGACGGGCTGGTTGATGCGGTCGACCAACCCGAGCCAGCGGAGCCGGACGCGGTGCAGCTCGACCGCCCGCCGCAGTTCGGCGGCGGCCTCCTCTCCCAACTGGTTCTCCGCCCGGTCGAGCGCCCGTTCGACGCTCCAGTCGCCCCGAAGACCCGTCCGCTCGTGGAATCCCTCCGGCAGTTCGAGCACCTGAACCGGGTGTCGTCTCCAGCCCTCTGTCCGCGGGTGGTCGAACGAACCGTCGGCCGAGAATCCCAGCCAGTCGAGGAACCCCTCGGCGTCGAATCCGGGTTCCTCGCTCAATTGCGACCCCTCCGGTTCGGGGACCTCGCTCCCCAGCTCCACCCCCAGCTCCTCGAGCACGTCGCGAATCTCGGCCTGCGAGTTCTTCCCGACCCCTCGAATTTGAAACAGCTCCATCGGGGTCATCCGCGCCAGCTCGCCCAGTGTCTCGATTCCCTCGTCTCTCAGCGAGTTGACGAGATGAGTCGAAAGTCCGAGCTCTTCGACAGGGGCGGACGGGACCGGCTCGTCGGTGAGTCGAAGCGCTCGATCTCTTCCGAGCATCTCGTCGATGGCCTCGGCGACCGCCGACATCGATTCGGCGTCCGTCGCCTCGGCCAGTGCCAGCGGCCAGTCGATGGAGTCGCCGCCGGCGGGAAGGCCGGTCTCCAGCAACGCCTCGACCAGCGCCACCACGTCGCCGGGCGGCCCCAGTGTCTTGGTGTCGGCTCGCGGCCCGCGAAACGCGCGGCCGTCGGGCTCGCCGACGACGTCACAGCCGGGCGCCAGAAAGGCGGTCGCCACGTCCGCCTCGTAGTCGATCTCGCGGAACGACTCGGGGTGTCGCCCCCAGTGGTGGTCCTCGGCCGCCCGGGCGATCTTCTCCGCGGTCTCCTCCCGGGCGCGCACCGCGGGGAAGACGAACGGCATCCCGCGCCAGTCGCGCAGCCAACCCGCGTAGGTCCCCGCACGCTCGACGAACTCACCCGACGGTCCGATGATTTCAAAGACGTCGAATCGTTCGTCCGTCTC
>JBDGRG010000371.1:0-7619 GCA_042218355.1 Bradymonadaceae bacterium | reverse complement strand
CCCAGCGGCTCGGCGCCGCGGGCATCGAACCCCTGCTGCCCGTCGTCCTCCGTCGTCCGGCGGCGGTCGTAGAAGGGCGAGTCGACGTCGCCGCCCCCCGCCCCGCCCGATGGACCGTCGCTCTGCTGCGACCGACGCCGATTTCGCGCGCTGAGCGGTTCGAACTCCGCCATCGACGGGTCGACCGTTTCATCCCCGGCGCCGCCCTCCTCGCCGCTCTCCTCGGATTCCGCCTCCTCGAGCTCGTAGCGCCGGGCCTGGTCGTCCTCGACCCACGGCGCCTCGGCCAGCGCGTCGCCGATGGCGTGGTAGACCGACCGGAACACCGGCTGCGTGTCGTCGAACCGGACCTCGGTCTTCATCGGATGCACGTTGACGTCCACCAGTTCGAACGGGACGTCGACGAAGAGCACCACCGACGGGTAGCGGCCCGAATCGAGCAACTCGCCGTACGCCTTCTGGATGGCCGCCCGGATGGTCGCGTCTTCGACGTACCGGCCGTTGACGTAGGTGTAGATGTTGGTCGAGGACCGCTGATCGTGGCTCGGCTCGGAGAAGTAACCTCGCGCGACCACCCCGTCGATCGCCGGGTACTCGTACGTCGGATACATCGCCTCGGCGACGTCCCGCCCCATCAACTCCCGGACACGATCGAGGAGGTCGTCGGTGCTGGCCAGGTCCAGCCGGACCGTTCCATCCCGCTCCAGCAGGAACCGGACGTCCGGGCGACTGAGGCTCATCCGGGTGAGCATCTCGGTGATCCGCCGGCTCTCGGCCCGCTTGGACTTCATGAACTTCCGACGGGCCGGCGTGTTGAAGAAGAGATCCTCGACTCGAACGAGCGTCCCCGCCGGCAGGCCGGCGTCGGCGACCTCCTTCACCTCGCCCCCCTCGACGAGCACCCGGGTGCCGGCGACCGCCCCGTGGGGCTTCGACCGGATTTCCATGCGCGAGACCGCGCCGATCGAGGGGAGCGCCTCCCCGCGAAACCCCAGCGTGCCGATCCGATCGAGATCCTCCGGGCCGTCGATCTTGCTGGTCGCATGGCGCTCGATCGCCCGGAGCAGATCCTCGCGCTCCATCCCACACCCGTCGTCGACGATCTCGACGACGTCGCGCCCCCCGGCCTCGATCCGAATGTCGAGCGATCCGGCACCGGCGTCGAGACTGTTCTCGACCAGCTCCTTGACGACCGATGCCGGCCGCTCGACGACTTCGCCCGCAGCGATTCGATTGGAGAGCTCGGAGGAGAGGACGGAGACCTGCGGCGGCCCCTCGGCGGTGTGATCGGCGGCGGGATTTCGGTACGTCGTCTCGTCCATCGGTTCGCGGTCCGTGCAACAGTCGTGCAGAGGCCGATTCGACCGGGCCTGCCGACGAGAAAGATGGCTTCCAGTGGAGTGTAGCGGCTGGGCCCCCTTGCGACCAACAGGACGCGTTTACATCCCCAGCTCGGTATTCGAATGTACGCGAACCGCGCGGATCGACTCGACCTCGGCAACTCCGCTCGACCCTCGGACCGACTGGACGCCCCTCGACGATGGACGAACAGCTGCGCAAATGGCGGGCCCGACTGGCCGAAGCCGTCGCCGAGGCCGAACGCTCGAGTCTCCTCGAGCAGGTCGCCGAGCCGGAGGGGCGCATCGATCCACACCTGGTCGGGATCCCGGTGCTGGGGTCGCTGGTGCTCGTCTTCCTCGAGTACTGGGGCGGCTCCGGCGAATGGGGCACCTTCGTCGACGCCGTCGGGCTCGTCGGCCCCGACATCCTGGCCGAGCAGCTCCGAGGGGCGTTCGAATCCGGGCGGTACTCGCGGTTGTACGAACTCGCCTACTGGTCCGGTTGCACGGTACTCGGATACCTCCTCGTCCCGGCCCTGTACATCCGCTACGCGATGGACCGACCCGTCCGGTCGATGGGATTGACCGCCAGCGAGACCGGACGGCACGCCTGGATGTACCTGGCCCTCTTCGCGCTGGTCCTCCCGGTCGTCTACGCCGTCTCGGGGACCCAGGGGTTCCAGTCGACCTATCCCTTCTACGAACACGCCGGCCGCAGCGCCTTCGACTTCGTCGTCTGGGAACTGCTCTACGCCGCCCAGTTCTTCGCCCTGGAGTTCTTCTTCCGCGGATTCTTGATCCACGGCTTGAAGCATCGTTTCGGGGTCTACGCCGTGATGGTCCAGATCATGCCCTACTGCATGATTCACTTCGGCAAACCGGCGCCCGAGGCCGTCGGGGCGATCGCCGCGGGCCTGGTGCTCGGGAGCTTCTCGCTGGTGACGGGGAGTATCTGGCTGGGGGTCGCGATCCACGTGTCGGTCGCCGTCTCGATGGACATCTTCGCGATGCTCGCGTAACCGCAGAGAGCGCTGAGAGAATCGAACCGCAGAGCACGCAGAGAACTCAGAGCAGAAGGCGGCCGCGCAGAGCGCGGCCGCCGAACGTGGGGGCTGTTCGTTCCGCTACGAAGGAATCCGGGACGGGTTTGCTTCGTCGGGCGACCTCCCGATGATGAGCAAGTCGACGCGCTCCGCACGGCACTGGTTGTGCGGTTGTAACTGAGCATCTTAGCGACTCAGCATCTGAGCATCTCCCTACCTCTCGGCATCCGAGCATCTCCCCATATCCCGCTCGGCGGTCCAGCGACTGCGCCGCCGGACGAACACTTGTTCAGTAACTTGACAAGTGTTCAGATGGAACCGACCCTGTTCGATGAATCGGAGCAGATCCGTTCGATTTGCGGAGTGGGTCGATGACCGAAGATCTGACCGGCCGACAGCGCGCCGTTCTCGAGTTTATCGCGGAACACATCCAGAAGTCGGGCTATCCGCCGACGATCCGCGAGATCGGCGACCATCTCGGGATCAACTCGACCAACGGGGTCAACGACCATCTCAAAGCGCTCGAGCGGAAGGGATATCTGGAGCGGAAGGATGGAAAATCCCGCGCGCTGAAACCGCTCCGCACGCCCGAGGGCGACCCCGTCGGGGAATCGGGTGAGTCGCCGTCGGCCGGTGGAGAGGGGACGGTCGGGACCGGCCGGACACAGCGCGTTCCATTGGTGGGACGGATCGCCGCGGGCTCGCCGCGCGAGGCGATCGAGAACACCGACGAATACCTGGGCGTCGGCGCCGGGCTCGTGGGCCGCGACGACGACGTCTTCGCACTGGAGGTCACCGGCGAGAGCATGATCGAGGACGGGATCTACGACGGCGACTACATCTTCGTCCGCCCCCAGCGCGACGCCGACAACGGCGACATCGTCGCGGCGATGGTCGACGGGGAGGCGACGGTCAAACGGTTCTACCGCGAGGAGGACCGCGTACGGCTCCAGCCCGCGAACGAGGCGATGGAGCCGATCTACATCGACGGATCGGACGGTCGGGATCCGTCGATCCTGGGCCGCGTCGTCGGCGTCTTCCGCCAGTTCTGACCGCAGCGGACTCTGAGCGAATCAAACCGCAGAGGGCTCAGAGAGCTCAGAGGGGGCGGCCGCGCTGTGCGCGGCCGCCGAAACAGGGGGCTGTTCGATCCGTCAGGTAGGGACCCGAAACGAGTTGGGTTCACCGGACAATCTCCCGGGGGTGAGCACGCCGAGAAGTTTGTCCCGGCCGTGGTTGTGCGGTCGCAACTCAGCATCTCAGCCACTCAGCATCTGAGCATCTCCCAGCATCTGAGCATCTGAACCTCTCGGCTCCGCAGCATTTTACCAGTCGGCAACTCAGCCCCCATCGCGCCCACCCGGCGGCTCCCGGCCCGACCACCCCGCCCAGGATTGACACCCTTTTCGGGGGCGTGGTAGCCGTCGGTCGCGATGAGAAGCGTTCGCTCCGCGATCCTCCCGCTCGCCGCCGACCGTGGAACTGGCCAACTACCAACCACTGCTCCTGTTCACGGCGATCGCCGTCGCCGTCGGGGTTCTAATTACCTTCATCGCGACGGTCGTCGGGCCGGTCAATCCGACCAAAGAGAAGCGGATGCCCTACGAATCCGGGTCGAACCCCATCGGTTCGCCCCAGGACAGCCGCTTCGCGGTCCGGTTCTACATGGTTGCGATCAGCTTCATCCTCTTCGACCTCGAGGCGGTCTTCGTCATTCCCTGGACCATCTCGTGGAACCAGAGTGACCAGCTCGGATACGGACTGTATTCGTTCTCGGTGATGGTCGTCTTCGTGGCGATTTTGACGCTCGGCCTCGTCTACGAGTGGACCCAAGGAGGACTGGAATGGGACTAGAACACAACCTCCCGGAAGTCGTCACGACGCGACTGGAGAGCGTCGTCAACTGGGCCCGCAAGTACTCGCTGTTCCAGTACCCGTTCGTCACGGCATGCTGCGGGATGGAGTTCATGGCGACGCAGTCGTCGCGGTACGACATCGCCCGGTTCGGCGCCGAGATTCCACGGTTTTCGCCCCGTCAGGCGGACCTGCTGTGGGTCGTCGGGACGATCAACCACAAGCTGGGCCCCTATCTTCGGCGCATTTACGAGCAGATGGCCGAGCCGAAATGGGTGCTCGCCTTCGGCGTCTGCGCCTCGACCGGCGGGTTCTACGACAACTACGCCACCATCCAGGGTGTCGACAAAGTCATTCCGGTCGACGTCTACGTCCCGGGTTGCCCGCCCCGACCCGAACAGGTCATCGACGGGCTGATGAAGCTGCAGGAGAAGATTCAGGACGAGCCCTGGAAGAAGTACGCGTACGAGGAGAAGGTCCAGGAGCGGGAGGATCAGGACCTCGAGGAGCACCCGCCCCTGTTCCAGCCGGTCGACGACCCCGAGGCCGCCTCCGACGTCTGAACGGCGGCTCGACCGGCGCCCGGCGGTCCACCGCCCGCGCGCCCGGATCCGAAGCGGCTACCCACCGCACCCGTTCCGCCCGGTCGGCGGTTCGACACTCGACACTCAGCGGGAACGACGATGGCCGAAGAGCTGATCGAACTGGTCGAGGAGGAGTTCCCCGACCGCGTGCTCGACTCGCACTCGCGGCTCGGCAACGACACCGTCTTCGTCGACAACGAGGCGGTGCCCGCGGTCGTCGAGTTTCTGCGCGACGACGAGCGCAGCGAGCTCGACATGCTGCGGTACATCTCCTGTGTGGACTACGACGACCGGCAGCCGCGATTCGAAGTCGTCTACATCCTCTACAGCATGCGCCACAAACACATGCTCCACGTGCGAACGCCCGTGGAGGAAGACGACTGCACGGTGCCGAGCATCCACCATCTGTACAACTGCGCCGCCTGGATCGAGCGGGAAGTCTGGGACATGTACGGCATCGAGTTCGAGAATCACCCCGACCTGCGCCGGATACTGCTCTACGAGGAATTCGACGGCCATCCGCTCCGCAAGGACTATCCCAAGCAGAAGGGGCAGCCGCGCACGGAGTTCATCGGCGAGGAACGCGACGCCGTCGAGGAGTACAAGGTGTTTCACGAGGGCGAGGCGGCGTCCGGCTCGCGGGACTGAGGGCGGTCGTACAGATGCTGAGATGCTGCAATGCACAGATGCTGAGTGGCTGAGACGCTCAGATGCTGAGTAGCTGAGATGCTGAGATACAACCGCACGACCATTGCCACGAGGAGACGATTGAGACACTGACACTCTTCGAACCTGCACTGGAGCAGTTGGTCGAGCCCTCGGCCAGTGGTCGCGCGGCCCCCCACTGGCGGGCGGCCGAGCGACGCGAGGCCGCCCCCTCTGAGCTCTCTGAGTCCTCTGCGGTTCTTTTTTCTCTGAGTCCTCTGAGCCCTCTGCGGTTCTGTTCTCCCTGAGCCCTCTGCGGTTACCATGGCGGAAGACGTGCTCGATACGGTCGACCAGGACATCCACACCGAGCCCATGATCCTCCAGATGGGCCCGTCCCACCCCGCCACCCACGGGACGGTCCGATTCACGCTGACACTGGAGGGGGAGACGATCGTCAAGTGCGACACCGAGGTCGGCTACCTGCACCGGGGGTTCGAGAAGGAGGCCGAGCACTCGACCTGGAACCAGGTCTTCCCGTACACCGACCGGCTGAACTACGTCAGCCCGCTGCTGAACAACTTCGGGTACGCCCTGGCGGTCGAGAAGCTGCTCGAACTGGACACCCCCCCGCGTTGCAAGTGGATCCGCACGCTGATGGGCGAGATCAGCCGGCTGACCGACCACTTCACGTCGATCGGTGCCAGCGGCCTGGAGCTGGGGGCGATGACGGTTTTTCTGTACGCGATCGAGGGGCGCGAGCTACTCTGGGACATCCTCGAGGAGGTCACAGGTGCCCGACTGACCGTCAGTTACGGCCGCGTCGGGGGCCTGCGCGACGACCTCCCGGACGGATTCGCGGAGAACTGGGAGTTCGTCCGGGGCCGGCTACTCGACATCCACGACGAGATCGACCGGCTGCTCAAGCGCAATCGAATCTTCCTCGATCGGATGCAGGGGACGGGCGCGGTCGACGAGGAGACCGCCGTCAGCTGGGGCTTCTCCGGCCCCGTCCTCCGGTCGACGGGCTGCGATTACGACGTCCGCAAGGACCACCCGTACTTCATGTACGACGAGGTCGACTTCGACGTCCCGGTCGGGACCCGCGGCGACAACTACGACCGATACCTGGTCCGGATGGAGGAGATCCTGCAGAGCATCCGGATCATCGACCAGTGCCTCGAGCAGATGGAACCGGGGCCGGTGACGGCCGACGACCCCCGCGTGGTGATGCCCGAGAAGGACGACGTGTACAACACCATCGAGGGGATGATGAACCACTTCAAACTGGTCTTCGAGGGCATCCAGGTCCCCGCCGGCGAGGTCTACAGCTACACCGAGGCGGCCAACGGCGAACTCGGGTTCCACGTCGTCTCCGACGGCACCGGCAAGCCCTACAAGGTCGGGATCCGCTCGCCGAGCCTGATCCAGATGGGCGGTATCCACGACCTGCTCGAGGGCGGCATGCTCGCCGACATCATTCCGACGTTCGACACCATCAACATGATCGGCGGCGAGTGCGACAAGTAGGGGCCCGAGCGGTCGGGAGCTCGAGGACTCGGCGAATGTAAAAGACGGCGAGACGTTCGAAGCGAGACGCTACGATCACAGGAACCGAAGACAGGCGACCGCACGGCAGCCCGACGGCCGAGAACTCGGCGCCCCACGTCGTGCGGCGGAACGACATGCTGGGTGAACAGGCGAACGTGTCACGCTCGACCCGGGCGTTCCCCTGTTCCCCATTCCCCATTCCCTATTCCCTGAGACACCATGCCCGAACTCACGATCAACGGCGAGGACATCGAGGTCGAGAAGGGGACGACCGTCCTCCAGGCGGCCGCACAGCTGGGATACGACATCCCGCACTTCTGCTATCACCCGGCGCTGTCGATCCCGGCGAACTGCCGGATGTGCCTGGTCGAGGTCGAGGGGAACGAGGATCTCGTGCCGGCCTGCCACCAGCCGGTCAACGACGGGATGGTCGTCCACACCGAGAGCCAGCGCGTGGTCAAGGCGCGCAAGTCGGTGCTGGAGTTCATCCTCGTCAACCACCCGGTCGACTGCCCGATCTGTGACCAAGCCGGCGAGTGCAAACTCCAAGACTACTACATGGCCTACGACGCTCAGGAATCGAGGCTGCGAACTGAAAAGGT
>JBDGRG010000370.1:27408-39218 GCA_042218355.1 Bradymonadaceae bacterium | reverse complement strand
GGATCGAATGTCAGTGAGGCCCATCGCCGCAGAGGACTCGGAGAGCTCAGAGGGGGAAACCGGAGGCATGAGACGCAGTGGGATCGATGCGGCCGAGTTGCGCGTGACCGCACGGAATTATGCACGTGGCTGCTTGTACGGTTGTTGCAGGCCCAATCGCTCAATCGCCGAGGCCGACTGAAAGGAGGCCGGAATTGCTCAATGGCTGGATCGAATGTCAGTGAGGCCCATCGCCGCAGAGGACTCGGAGAGCTCAGAGGGGAAAAGTCCTCAGTCTACAGTCGTCAGTCTTTAGGTCCCTTCATCGGTGGTTGTGTGGTTGTACGGGTGTGTGGTTGTAGGCCCAATGGCTCAATCGCCGAGGCCGAGCGCAGCGAGGCCGGAATGGCCGAATTGCCGCGCCGACTGGCAGGAGGCGCCATCGCCGAGGCCGACTGAAAGGAGGCCGGAATTGCTCAATGGGCGGGCCGAACGTTAGTGAGGTCCATTGCTAAACGGCTGAATCGAGCAGCTCAGCAGCCCAGCAGCCTAGCCGCTCAGCAGCTGGGCCGACCGCAGGGAGGCCGGACGACTGTAGACTGAGGACTGTAGACTGAAGACTTCCCAACGCCTAGGTTGCGCCGTCGGCGGCTCGGTCCCCGGACCGGCCGCGGTCCACCACACGTCGAGTGCGCGGGAACAGGCGATGGAACTGTTCGAGGACAAACTGGGGGCGTATTACGTTCACCTCGCGGTTGTCGCGACACTGGCGCTGTGTGCGAGTTTCGTGCTGATCTGGGGCTATGCCAGCGTCGACCGGAGCATGGGGATCGTCCAGAAGATCTTCTACTCGCACGTCCCGGCGGCGATGGCCGCCTATGCGGGATTTACGGTCACCTCGGTCGGCAGTCTGCTCTATCTGCTCCGGCCGCACCGCGACTGGGACGTCCTGGCGGTCGCCGGCGTCGAGGTGGGGCTGTTGTTCTGTGCGTACGTGCTGCTCTCGGGACCGCTCTGGGCGTTGAAGGCGTGGGGGGAGGCCTGGGTGTGGGATCCTCAGCTGACGGCGACGTTCGTGTTGTTTCTTTTGTACGGAGCCTACGCGCTGCTGCGTGCGTTCTCGGATGCGGACGAGCGGATGCGCCGGGTCGCCGCAGTGCTCGGGGTGATTGCCTTCGTCGACATCCCGATCATCCACTACGCGGTCCAGAAATGGGGAGGGATGCACCCGATCGTCGAGCGCAGCGGCGGCGGAGGGCTGGCCCCGACGATGAAGACGACGTTCACCGTCAGCATGCTGGCGTTTTTCGTGTTGTTCGCGGCGCTGCTCTGGCTCGCCGTCCGTGTCCGCCGGCTCGAGTGGCGGATCGAGGGCGTCGAGCTGGATGTCGAGGACGCCCGGCGAGCCAAGGAGGAGACGCGTGAGAGATGAGCCGGAGTCGAAGACTCGCGAGAGCTCGTCGGCGAAGCGACCGTCTGCGGGCCGGTCGACCGGGCCCGCCGGGAGCCGGCCGCGGCCGCCCCCCGGCGCTGAAACCGCGCCCGCAGGACGGCTATCGCGGCGCCGCGGGCCGGACCGTCCGGTCGGCCCACCCCTCCAGCGCCGACAGGGCGGCCCGCTCACGGCGCGAGACGGGGTCGTCCGTCCCGAGCTCGTCGCCCTCGAAGGCGTTCAGGACGGCACACGCCGACTCGTCGGGGCAGCTCGATGGGTCGCCGGGCGGGTGGCGTCCGCGGCGGCCGTCTGGACCTGTCTCGCGGGGGTCGCGGGCAACGCGTTCGCCGGGGACGAACTTCCGCCGGCGGCGGGTGAGACGACCATCCCCGGCGGGTGGCTCGCACTGGTGTCGTACCTGGCACTGTGGATCGGCGTCGGGGCCTATCTGCTCTATCTGGGTCGACGGTACACCGCGCTGGCCGATCGGCTCGAGGCACTCGAGTCGAGGATCGACGCCGTATTCGACGACGACACCGAGGACCGCACGACGGGCGAGTGACCATGTCTTCCGCACACGTCTTCTACATTCCAGTCATCTTTCTGGTCGGTCTGCTGGCCGGGTATTTCGCCGGCCGGCGTGCAGCCGAGGTGGATCTCGAGGAGAAGCGCCGGCGCTATCGCCGACGACGGAACGCGGCGGGGGGATCCGACGGTCCGGGCGACCGCGACGGAGAGGAGGCCGACGACACGGAGCCGCGCCGGTCGGATGTGACGGATGGCGGGGCGAACGGCGCCGGTGGGCGCGGGGAGTAGGGGGGCTCACTCCTCCCAGAACGGCGTCTCGTCCGACGGGGCAGAGTCGGTGAAGAGAATCTCGCCCAGACGGTCCCGCAGGTCGTCGAGATGCTCGCCGGTCGCCGCGGAGATGGTGAGAAACGGCAGCTCCAGTTCCCCCTCGACGAACTCGCGGACCTCGTCCGCCCGGTCTCGGACGTGCGGCAGATCGATCTTGTTGAGCGCGACGATCTGAGGCCGATCGAGCAGTTCGGCCTCGAACGAACGGAGCTCCTCGCGGAGAATCTCCAGGTCGTCGATCGGATCACGGTCGGTCGGGACGCCCTCGGCCTGGGGCTGGGCGTCGAGGATGTAGACGAGCACGCGCGTCCGCTCGACGTGTTTTAGAAATTCGATCCCGAGACCGTCGCCGCGGTGAGCCCCCTCGATCAGGCCGGGGCAGTCGGCGACGACGAATTCGCGGTAGTCCTTCCACTGCACGCGCCCGAGGTTGGGCGTCATCGTGGTGAAGGGATAGTCCGCCTGTTCCGGTTCGGCCGCCGAGATAGCGGAGACAAGTGTCGATTTGCCCGCCGAGGGAAAGCCGACCAACCCGACGTCGGCGATCAGCTTCAGCTCGAGCCGAATGGGTCGGGACTCCCCGGGCTCGCCGTCGGTCGCCCGGCGGGGCGTGCGATTGGTCGAGGATTTGAAGTGCGTGTTGCCCAGTCCTCCTTCGCCCCCCGCGGCGACGGTCGCCCGGCGGCCTTCCTCGTCGAGATCTGCCAGCTCTTCGCCGGTCTCGGCGTCGATGACGACCGTCCCCGTGGGCACCGGAGCGATCAGGTCGTCGCCGTCGGCGCCGGTTCGGTTGGCGCTGGCGCCATCCTGTCCGGGGTCGGCTTCGAGCTGGGCGGTGTGGCGATACTCGATCAGGGTGTGTTCGTCGTCGCTCGCCTCGAAGACGACGTCGCCGCCGTCCCCGCCGTCCCCGCCGTCGGGCCCCCCGCGGGGGACGTTCTTCTCGCGGTGGAACGAGACGATGCCGTCGCCGCCGCGACCCCCGTAGACCTCGAGTTCGCACTCGTCGACGAACATCGCTTAGAGGGAGGAGGGAGAGGGGAGAAGGGAAAAGGGGAGCGAGCGGGATCCAGACGTCCAGAGGACAAGGCGTCGGCGGGAGGCACGAGGACGACTCGAGACCGACGGACGGGAGAGCGGAACGCGTCGAACACAATGTAAGTCCGATGTGACGGCTGTGTCGACGGAGGGACGCCGATACGGCACCGAGGAATGGACGTATCTACGGCGGGCCGCTCGGGTCAACCCCGAGACGTGGGTCGAAACGCGAACTTCGTCTGGACGACCGAGGAAGTCCGTCGGGGGCAAACGGCATTCCCTTCCCCCCTCTCCCTTCCCCCTTCTCCCTTTACCGGGGAGTTATTCCGCCGCCGGGAGCTGCTCGTCGTCCTTCTCCTCGATGAACTCCTCGGGGGGGAGGACCTCGACGACCTGGCGGCCGCCCTGGGTGCGGCGGAAGTTCACGAAGCCGTCGATCTTCGAGAAGACGGTGTGGTCCTTCGCCAGGTCGGCGTTCCGCCCGGGGTGGAAGTTCGTGCCCGTCTGGCGCACGATAATGCCGCCCGCCTTGACGAATTCGTCGCCGAACCGCTTGACGCCGCGATACTGTGGATTCGAATCGCGGCCGTTCTGCGTACTTCCCTGTCCTTTCTTGTGAGCCATGGTCCCGACCCTCCGGTGCGATTATTCGCTATCCTCGCGGATGTCCTCGATGCGGACCCGCGTGTACGGCTGACGGTGTCCCTGCTTGCGCTTGTAACCCGTCTTCGGCTTCTTGCGGAAGACGATCTTCTTGGGGCCCTTGCCGTGCTCGAGGACCTCGGCGACGACGTCGACGTCCTCGAGGTGCGGGCGGCCCAGCTCGACGTCCTCCCCGTCGCCGGCGGCGAGCACCTTCTTGAAGGCGATCCGCTTGCCGGCCTCGACCCCTTTGAGCTTCTCGACTTCGATCTCGTCCCCCGGCGAGATGCGATACTGATTCCCTCCAGTCTCGATGACAGCGTGCATGACGTGACTCCAGAACGCGTTGGCAGTCGGAAAAATCCAGCAATGGCGAGGCCGCCGAATGGTATGGAGCGGCGGCGGGCGAGTCAAGCGGCGGGCCGATCCCGGGTGCGTTCACTAGTGAGTGGTCGCAGCGAGGTCAGGGGGGGCAGGGTGGGGGCCCCTCTCGGATCCCCCTCCCGCTGCCGTCCATCATCTGGGAGAGGCCCCCACCCCTCGTCGAGCATGTCGTACCGGCGGGACGTGATCGCACTCCCTGCTCGGTGGGCTTCACTCGAACAGTTCGCCGTACTCGTCGAGTTTCTCCTCCAGTTCGTCGGCGTCGGGTGCCTTCGACGGGTCGCCCTCGATGTCGTCCGCAGACGGGAGGTCCGGCTCCGAGGACTCCGACCCTCTCGATGGGGCGGGCTCGTCGGTCGACTCGCCGCCGTTCGAGCCGCCCTCGTGGAGCGAGGATTCGTCGTTGAACTGCAGTTCGCCCTCCTCGAGGGGATCGCGGAGGAAGACGACGCCCGACTGGCGGTCCAGCAGTTCGAGAATCTCGTCGGTCCCGTAGAACGCCTCCAGGACGTCGTCGATCGAGTCGTATCGGTCGGTCGGGTCGTCCATCGACATCCGATCGAAGACGTCGTCGAGTTCGCGGGGGATCTCCGGGAAGAAGCTCGAGGGCATCGGCGAGCGCCGACCCGGGACGCGACCGGTCAACAGCTCGTAGAAGACGATGCCCAGCGAATAGATGTCCCCCTCGACGCTGGCGGCGGTCGGGTCCTGGATCTGTTCGGGGCTGGCGTACGCCATGTCGCCCATCCCGACGTGGACCTGATCCGACAGTCCGCTCAGGTCGACCAGTGTCGTCATCCCGAAGTCGGTCAGTTTCGCGTTGCCCGTCTCGTCGAGGACGACGTTTTCGGGTTTGAGCCCTCCGTGAACGACGCCCGCGTCGTGGGCGGCCCGCAGGGCGTGGAGAATCTGGACCAGGTACTTGACCGCCGTCGTCAGCGGCTGCTCGTCGCTCTCCATCTCGACGAGCCGTCGCAGACTGCCGTTCGGGGCGTACTCGACGACCAGGTACGGATACTCGACGTCGCTGACCAGTTCGTAGACCTCGAGGACCCCCGGATGCGACAGGCGCGACTGTGCGCGGGCGACCTCGACGAATCGCTCGACGACGTCCTCGCGGCGGATGTCGGCGAAGACCTCGAACAGCCCCTGGATCTCCTTGATGGCGACCGATCGGTCGAGATCGTGCTGGTGGCCGCGGTAGACCGTGCCGACGGCCCCCGAGCCGATCTCGTCGAGTTCGTCGAACCGGTGGTCGGCGGGGCGGGGGTCGGGGATCTCCTCGGCGGAGCTGCCGGACGGCGGCTGGTCGGACGAACCCATGGCGGTCACCTCGGTCGCGTCGGGGCTTCGCTGTGTCGGAGCTGTCGGAACCGCCCCCGAGCATAGGGGAGGTGTGCGGATGGTGCCACCGTTCGAAGGGATGGGAGGAGGGAGGAGGGAGAAGGGGGAGGGGAGCGACGCTGGCTGGAACGGCGATCGGCGGGGGCGATGCGACCGGCGATCACGGTACAGAACGTTCAGTCCACCGTCATCCTTCATCCGTCATCCTTCTGCCTTCGGCAGCGCTTCGCGCAAGTATCGCCCGGTGTGCGATCCCTCGGCCTCGGCGATCGCCTCGGGCGGGCCCGCGGCGACGACCCGGCCGCCGCCGTCGCCGCCGTCGGGGCCCAGGTCGACGACGTGGTCGGCGGATTTGATGACGTCGAGGTCGTGCTCGATGACGACGACGGTGTTGCCTCCCTCGACGAGTTCGTGGATCACGCCCAGCAGGTTCTCGACGTCCGCCGGGTGCAGGCCGATCGTCGGTTCGTCGAGGATGTAGAGGGTGTCGCCGGTGGCGATCTTCGAGATCTCGCGGGCGAGCTTCACGCGCTGGGCCTCCCCGCCGCTGAGGGTGTGCGAGGGCTGGCCCAGCCGGACGTACCCGAGCCCGACGTCGAGTAGCGTCTCGAGGATGCGCGAGATCTTGGGGTGATCCTCGAACAGCTCGGCGGCCTCGGCGACGGTCAGGTCGAGGACGTCGGCGATCGAGTGGCCGCGGTATTCGACGCGCAGCGTCGTGCTGTCGTAGCGGCGGCCCAGACAGGCCTCGCACTCGACGTAGACGTCCGACAGGAAGTCCATCTCGACCTTCTGCACGCCCTGACCCCCGCACTCGTCGCATCGGCCCCCGTCGGTGTTGAAGCTGAACCGGCCCTTGTCGAACCCGTAGATCTCGGAGGTCGGGAGATTGGCGTACAGCTTGCGGACGTGATCGAAGACCTTCGTGTAGGTCGCCGCCGTGCTGCGCGGCGTCCGGCCGATCGGTTTCTGGTCGATCTCGATGACCTTGTCGACCGCCTCGAGGCCCTCGATGTCGTCGTGGTCTCCGACGCTGCGGTGTTTGAAGTAGACCCGCCGCGCGGCGGCCGGATGGAGGATGTCCTCGACCAGACTGCTCTTGCCCGCCCCCGAGACGCCGGTCACACAGATGAAGGTCCCGAGCGGGAACTCGACGTCGATCGACTTCAGGTTGTTCGCCCGGGCCCCGAGTATCCGGATCGACTCGCCCGTCCCCGCCCGCCGTTCCTCCGGGATCTCGATCGACCGGCGGCCCGACAGGAAGTCGCCCGTCGTCGACTCGGGGGCGTCCTCGAGATCCTGGGCCGTGCCCTGGGCGACGATCGACCCGCCCGCGGTGCCGGCGCCGGGGCCGAAGTCGACCAGGTGATCGGCCCGGCGCATCGTCCCGGTGTCGTGTTCGACCACGATGACCGAGTTGCCCTCCTCGCGGAGCTGTTCGAGCGTCCCCAGCAGCCGGCGGTTGTCGCGCTGGTGCAGCCCGATGCTCGGTTCGTCGAGGACGTAGAGGACGCCGTCGAGTTCGCCGCCCAGCTGGCTGGCCAGCCGGACGCGCTGGCTCTCGCCCCCCGACAGGGTGGCGGCTCCGCGGTGAAGCGAGAGGTATTCGACCCCGACGTCCTCGAGCAGTTCGAGCCGCGTCTGGATCTCGGAGAGGAGATCCGCGCCGATCGTCGCCTCGCGGCCCTCCAGCTCGATCACCCGGATCACCTCGGCGGCTTCGCCGATCTCGGCGCGGCAGAGGGCCGGCAGTGTCCAGCCGCGGAACTCGACGGCGCTGCTCTCTCGTCGCAGGCGGTCGCCCTCGCAGTCGGGGCAGGTCGACTGGACGATGAATTCGTCGAAGAACGACCGGACGCTCGTGGTCGGGGCCCGGTCGCGGGCCTCGCGGACCGCGGCGGTCAGGCCCTCGAACTCCCCGTCGCCGTGGAGGAGTGCCTCGCGCTCCCCGTCGGTCAGGTCGCTCCAGGGGGCGTCGAGATCGATCGCCTCGCGCTCGGCGCAGTCGCGCAGATCGTTCCAGATGCCGTCGAGCGCGTCGCGGTAGTCGAACGAGCCCCCTTCGGGCGCCTGCGGGTCGGGGCCGATCGGCTCGATACAGCCCTCGCGCGGCGTCTGGTCGGGATGGACGACGAAGAGATCGGGATCGACCTGGGGCGTCTCACCGAGCCCGTCGCAGGTCGGACACTGGCCGACCGGGCTGTTGAACGAGAAGCTCTGATGGCTCAGCTCCGGGAACGCAATCCCGCACTCGGGGCAGGTCCGCTCGGTACTGAACAGTCGCTCCTGGTCTCCGTCCTCGCCGACCGCCACCAGACACTGCCCGTCGCCGGTCTCCAGCGCCAGTTCCACGCTCTCGCGGATTCGCTCCTGTTTGTCCGGGCGGGCGACCAGCCGGTCGACGACGACGTCGATGTCGTGGCGGACGTGCAGGTCGAGCTTGTCGACCTCCGAGAGCAGCCGGAACTCCCCGTCGATCCGGGCGCGGGCGAAGCCACTCTGGCGGAGATCCTCCAGCAGATCCTCGTACTCGCCCTTCCGGTTACGGACGAGCGGGGCGAGGACCATGAACTTGGTCCCCTCCTCCAGGCCGACGACCTCGTCGACGACGCTGTCGGTCGACCGCGAGGAGACCTCGCGTCCGCACTCGTGGCAGTACTGCGTCCCCAGCTGGGCGTACAGCACCCGCAGGTAGTCGTAGATCTCGGTGATCGTCCCGACCGTACTCCGCGTGCTGTGCGAGGCGGTCTTCTGCTCGATGCTGACCGTCGGGCTCAGCCCGTCGAGCCGATCGACGTCGGGACGGTCCATCTGCCCGAGGAACCGGCGGGCGTAGGTCGACAGGCTCTCGACGTAGCGGCGCCGCCCCTCGGCGTAGATCGTGTCGAAGGCCAGACTCGATTTCCCCGATCCGCTGACCCCGGTGAAGACGACGAGCTGGTGTTTGGGAAGTCGCAGGTCGACGTCCCGGAGGTTGTGCTCGCGGGCCCCCTCGATGACGAGTTCGTCGCTGGCGGACGAGCGCGGGGGCTCGGGGAGATCGCTTCGGCGGGTGTGTTCGAGGATGCGGGCGGTCGACATGGGTCGCGGTGCGGTCCGATGGGGGGAGGCGGGCTCGGTGGCGAGGGGCGAGGAGGGCTCGTGGAGCTATTTGCCCTTCTTCCCCCCCTTTTGGCCCGAATCGGAGCCCGGCCCCTTGGCGGCCGTGGCCGCTCCCTTGAAGTTGACGCTAGCCAGACGCCCCCAGAGGACGAAGCCGTACCAGTCGCCGCGCTTCCCGCTCTGGAACTGTTCGGTTCGGAGCAGGGCGCCGAGCTGGTTTTCGGACACGAAGGCCTGTCGGGGGAACTTTACCCGCATCTTCAGCTGGGCGCGGGCAGCCGCCAGACGGCGGGCGAGTTTGAGGTGCCCCCACAGCTGGGTTCGGACGTCGCGCCCCTTTGACTTGAACGTGTCGACGACCACTTTCGGATTGCCCTTGCCGGCGTTGTCGACGTGGAGTGCGATGTCGAGCGAGCCGAGATTCGTCTGCGGGACCTTCAGGTAGTTCGCCATCGCGATCCCCTGCAGCTCGAGTTCCTCCTTCGGACCGATCGTCAGTTTGCGGCCGGTCAGCGAGACCTTCCCGCCGGTGACGACCGGCCGGGCCGGCGCGAACGTCAGCTCGGCCCACCCCTCGAGTCGGCCGAAGGTCGGCACGCCGGTCAGCCGCTCGATGACGTCGTCGCCGGGTTCGAGATTCAGTCCGTCGAGCTCGACCGACAGGCTGCGGGCGTCGGTCGTCTGAGTGACGTACCCCGACACCGACCCCGGTTCCAGACCGACGAAGTATCCGAAGCTCAGTCCCAGTGAGACGAGACTCGATGTCGGCGAAAAGCAGACGCCGACCGACGGGATCGAGATGCTGAATTCAGCGGATGCTCCGGTGGCGCCGGCGGTCGCGCCGCCGGCCGAGGCCGCTTTCTTCTTCTTGGCTTTCTTCTCTGCGGCCGCTCCGCTCGACGCGTTGCCGGATGCGGACGGACCGCTCGCGGACGGGGTCGAGATGGTGACATTCTGCAGCTGCAGTCCGATCCACCACGGGTCGACGTCGCCGATGTCGACGTTGTGCGGAGTGCCGACGTTTCGCTCGAGTTGCTTCTCGAGCTGAACCTCGGCGATCTGCTGGAGCTGTGTGTCCGGGAAGGTCACCACGAGGGCGATCGCGAACACCACGACGCCGAAGACGATCGGCGCCAGGACGCGGACGAGAAGGCTGTCGGTGTCCAGTTCGAAGTCCATGGGGGGCAGTCGGCGGGGCTCAGCCCTTGGCCTTTCGTTTGAAGGTCGTGACGACGAGGGTCGCGCGCACCGAGCCCTTGGCGTTTCGGCGCCGCACGAGTTTGGTGCGTTCGATGAAGACCGGCTTTTCGCTCAACTCGATCCGCTCCAGGAGGTCGGTCAACTTGGCCATCTGGACCTCGTTGATCTCGACGATCACCTGGTGCTTCATCAGCGTGCTGCCATCCTTCCCACCCGATTCGAGGGGCCGGTCGTTCTCGTCGTAGCTGTCGACGTTGACGCCGGTGGCCGTGGCATGCGTGGCGACGAAGCTGGTCAGTTTGACCTTGTTGTTCTCGATTTTCTTCGGTGCGAACTTGCGCGCGTACCGGCCCGGGTCGCTCTTGGCCTTCTGCCGTTTGTACCGGGGCGCGACCTTCTCGAGCATCTCGAGAATCTGCTCGTTCTCCCGGATGTCGTCCTCGATGCTCTTGAACGAGCGATCGACGAGAAGCCCGAAGAACGCCAGGCCGGCCAGCGGGACGACGATCGCCATGGCCGTCAGGAGCTTCTGCTCCCGATCGGTCAGGTCGGCGTAGGCGTCGAACGCCCAGCGGATCCAGTTGTTCAACCGTTCGCGCATGGCCGTGCCGTGCCTCGACAGGAAATCGGTGGACCGCCGCCGGCGGCGGGTCCGTTCATGAACAGCTGCTGGTGATCTCGAGTCGAAAGTGCGTCTCCTGATCGCTGCGCACCTTGACCGGCTTCTTGTTGATGTTCTTCAGGCAGTCGACTTCGTCGAACGCGCTGACCAGCCGGTCGACCATCTGGGGGCCCTTGGTCGTGCCCGACATCTGGATGACGTTTCGATCGGTGTCGATGTCCAGACGGTCGAGATTCAGCTCGAGGTCCTCCGGGATCGTCGTCATCATCTTGTAGAACAACTGGTAGGCGCTCATCCGGGGCACGAAGGGCCGCGTCGTCGCCGGGCCGCCCGCGACCTTCTTCTGGATCGCACTCGTCGTGGAGGCGGGAGCGCCGAACAATTCCTTGGTCTGTTTCTCGATCGCGCGGCGGGTAGCGGTGCGTCGGGCCTCCAGCTCGATCTTCCTGGCGAAGAGCGCGCCGCAGACCAGCGCGAAGAGCAGGGCCGCGACGGCGCCGACCTTGAGAAACTGCGAGCGGAGGTAGCTGGAGTGGCCGCGGAAGGCGAATTCGTCCGTCCGGAGGTTCAACAGCCGTTCGCCACCCCGGTCACGGGGCTGCTGGAGGGCCAGCGCGACCGGGAGCGCCGCCTCGCGCAACCGGCGGGGCATCACCGGGCCGGTATCGACGGCACTCTCGACCGGAAGGAGCCTCGTCGGCACGTCGAACTGGTCGGCGATGTGACCGTCGAGGTTGTCGATCTGTGAGAGTCCGCCGCACAGATAGATGCGGTCGATCTGGATGCCGGAGCCGGCGTACAGCGACTGAAAGTGCCGGCGCAGTTCGCGGATCAGCGGATCCAGCGATGCGGCGATCGTATCCGACATCGCTCGGTCGTCCGGCGTGGCGGCGGTCGAGTCGACGATTCCCCCGCTCTCGTGGAGGGTCTGTTCGGCCTCCTCGGCCGACAGCTCGAACTCGTCGGCGACCGAGCGGATCACGTCCCCGCCTCCCTTCTGGATCGATTTGGCGAGAACGGGGGCCCCGTCGGCGAGGACCAGGACCCGCGTGTGAGCGTGGCCCAGATCGAGGATGGCGGGCGTCTCCGAGTCGACCGGGCAGGCCGCCTCGGCGACGTAGCGAAGCATCAGTTCGGGGATCCCCAGGACGGCCGGGTCGATCGTGCAGTCGTCCAGTGCGTCGAGGAACTCCCGGACCGCGGGTT
>JBDGRG010000370.1:5473-27368 GCA_042218355.1 Bradymonadaceae bacterium | reverse complement strand
CGCCGTGTTGTCGTCTCCGCCGCCGGCGAGGACCTCGAAGTCGTAGACGATGTCGTCGGGGTCCAGCGGCAGCCGGTCCTCGAGCAGGTCCGGCAGGATGCTCTCGACCTTGCGCGGATCGCTGAACGGGACGTCCTGGTGGATCGAGATCGCACGACCCTCCGGCAGATACGTCACGAAGACGGTATCGTCGCGGAATTCGTGCCGCGACAGCAGATCGTCGAGTGCTCGCTGCCAGACGGTCAGCACCTCGCGGTCCGGGCCTCCGTCGACCTCGTCGTCCGGACCATCGTCGGTCTCGGACGGTGTCTCGTCGGTTGCGGGGGACGACGAGTCGGACGTCTCGGCGGTCGAGTCGCTCGCGTCGGATTCCTCGTCGCCGGCCGCGCCGGGCGATGTCGAGCCGGTCGGCGCGTCGGGGCTCGACAGGTAGTCGACCCCTTCGGTCGGGAGTTCTTCCTCGTCGAAGAACTCGATCCGGGGTCGGCTCGAGGTGTCGAGCCCGATCATCTTGATCGAGCGCATCCCCAGATCCAGGCCGACGACGTGAATGCCCATACTCGCGGGAGGCGATAGTCAGCGACTGAGTGAACGCGTCAGTGACGTGCGACCGACATCGTCTCGGTGCGAGTCTCGGACCGAGCGATGTCGGAGACGTGATCGTGCGGTCGTGCAGTCTTCGACTCGTGCGATCGTGCGGTCGTATGGCCGTGCGACTGTTCGGTTGGGCGGTTGTAGGCTCAACGGCCCGACAGCCCAACAGCTCGACGGTCCGGCGCCTCAGCAGCCCGGCAGCTCACTGCCCCGACGGTGCGCCCGTCGCCTCGGAGGACGTGGGCGACTTCGACTCGCCGCCGGCGGACGTCGATTGCTCGGCACCGATCGACGAATCTGTCGAGTTGAAGCCGGACTCGCCCTCCTCGACTGGATCGGTGACGTTCTCGCGCCAGAAGAGTACGCGGCCCTTCGGCACCTTCTCCCGGCGTTTGCGCAGCGCTTTCTTCAGCTTCTTCAGTTTTTTCGGGTCTCCGGTCCGTTCCTTCAAGTCGTCACTTTTGGGCAGCCGCCGGATCGTCTGACTGAAGTCGACGACCGTCTCGATCGTCGCATCCGTGGTCCCGAAGGTCCCGGTTGCCTTGATCCGGTAGATACTGGGACTCTCGGTCGTCAATGCTCGAACGATGCCCGAGCGGTCGAATCGGACGACCCACTCGGGGAACTTCGGGTTCTGGGGCGTGATGCCGAGGCGCTGGAACAGTCCCCGGAGCTGCCGATAGGCCGGGGAGAACGACATCAGCCACGCCATCACCTTGGGCTTGTGCTTGAGGTCGCGCAAGTATCCGTGGACCTGCCCCGACCGTAGGAACGCCACCGGTTGTCCCTTCTCGGCGTGGGGCAGGATGCTGCTCCGTTTGGCGGTGACATACCACATCAGGACATTGAGTGGGTTCTCGAAGAAGGCCCGGAGGCCGTCCAGCGCGACCGCGAAGAGAATCACCTGGGCGCGGACCTTCTTGCTGGACTGACACAGGTTTGGACCGCGGCCGGAGGGGACGACCGTCCCGGACCCCTGTTTGCCCTGCAGCTGGGCGTTGCGACACAGGACCGAGTAGAAGACGGGAAAGCCCGCTGCGTTGGCGTTCGGTTTGCCGACGGGATAGACGGTCAAGTGGTCGCGGAACGCCCTCAGAAAGCCGTCCCGGATGCCCGGGATCTTGTGGATCTCGGCCAGATGGGTCAGCTTGGCGTTGCGTGGCTCGATGTCCGAGTCGAAGTCGTCGTAGACCGCCGATTCACTGCCGCCCCCACCGGTCTTCTTCAGCGTGCATTTGCGGGTCAGCCCCAGCTGGGTCTCGTTCAGGTCGATGTAGTCGACGATCCGTTCGAGGGTCTGCATCGGGCCGGGCTTCTCGTCGGCTCCGAAGTTGGCGAAGTTCACCTCGCTCTGTTTTTCGTAGTAACCCTTGGCGTATTCGGAGTTGAGGACCAGTGCACAGAAGTCCTGGACGTCGGACTGGCGGACGTTTCGCACCGCGAACCGGTTCAGGTTCAACTTTCCGCTCTCGGGTTTGATGTCGACGTCGAAGTTCCCATGGATGCCGCCGAAGCCCTTGACCCCCGAGCGGCTCAGGTGGATTCCTCCCACCGGTGTCTCGAGTTTGCCCGAGTTGAACGGGCGCATCAGCAGGTCGAGGTACTGGTAGATCTGAAAGTTGCTGCGCTGCATCGCGATGCTGATCATCTGCGGGTTGCAGGACCCGGTCTGCAGATTCTTCTTGTTCCGGGCCTTCTTGGCCTCGCTCTGCAGCGAGTACTGAAAGTTCAGCAGCAGGCGACTCAGGTTGATGCCCGATCGCGCCAGGAAGTAGCTCTTGACCTTGTCCTTGGCGTTGACGGACATCGTCAGATTGACCCGCGTCGAATACGCGTATTCGACGACGGCCGCCGAGAGGACCGTGATCGTCACCAGGGCGATGACCAGCGCGATCCCGGAGGGACGGCCCGAAGAGGGGAGCCGCGCGGGCCGATCGACGGCCGACAGCACGCGGCGGGTGATCTGTGCGAGAGCGTCGAACATGCGTGAAACCGGGGTCAGAACTCCAGTTGCTCGTGCATGTGAATCTCGGTCTGGGTCGAGAACGTCTCCTCTGAACCGCGGGGGCCCTGCGGGGGCATCGTCACCGTGATCCGGATGCGCGTGGGCAGTCGGTCGTGGAAGCGCTTCTGGGAGGTGTCCCAGGAGCTGATCCAGTCGCCGCGCCCGACCCCCTCCTCCGAGCCGATCTGGGGCTCGCCGGGGTCCCAGTACTCGAATTCCACGCTCCGGATGTTCGGAATCAACACGTAGGTCTTCCCCCCCTCGGTGATGTCGTCGTCCAGCGTCGTATCTTCCCGCCGGACCAGTGCGTCGACCGATCCGCGCCCGACGGGGCGGTCGATCCTCTCGATCGAGTAGCCGATCTCGGCGTGGTGGCTCGACTGTTCGCCCTGAACGGTGCGCAGGTGGGCGAGGCTCGTGAAACTCACCTCCTCGCCGTCGCCGTTCATCCCGAACTGCACCGGGTCGCGGAACTGTTTGGTCCGCTGACGTTTCTTCTTTCGTCCGGCCCCGCCGGGCGGCTTCCGATCGTCGAATTTTCGCTCGGCGCCATGCCCGGGGCCCGCGACGTACGCCGAGGCCAGCTCCGAGGCCATCCGGTCGAGTGCGACCCGGATCGTCTGGTATCGCTGGTATCGCTTCTTCACGTAGTCGCGTGTGCGGAACATGCTGTTGATGGTTCCCCACATCATCGCGGTCAACGCGGCCATGATCCCCAGAGAAATCAGCACCTCGAGGAGGGTGAAGCCGCGGTCGTCCGGTCGCACATCGCCCCGGAGGTCGAAGGGTGTCGGTGGTGGCGTCACGGAGGTGGAGCGGTCGAGTCGTGGTGGTCAGAAACCGCCGGATCCGGTGCCGGCTCCGGCGCCCGACGCCGACTTCCCGGCGGCCTGGAACAGATTGAACTGGGCGCTGGTCCGGTCGACGATGTAGTGCGACAGACGGAGCTTCTGGTTCCTGCCGGCGAAGTCGAACTTTACGATCAGCACGATCCGCCGGACTTTCTTGCCGATCCGGTTGATCATCCGGGGGATGCAGCCGATCAGAGCGGGCAGCTTCGAGCTGAAGGCCGCGCTCCCCTTCAGCGCGCCCTTCGATTTGGCGCCGCCGAACAGCTGGGCGTTGACCTTCCCGAGCAGCTGCTGTTTGACCGAGTCGGGGATCTCGACGGGCTGAATCTGGGCTTCCCACCGGATCTCCGGGGCGCCTCGATCGGCGAAGTCGCCCGATTTGTGCTGGACGCTGTCTGACAACCCGTCGCGCATCAGCTCGTACTCCAGATCGATCATCTTACCCCGCGCGAGCTGCGAGACGCGCGTCAGTTTGTTGGCGTAGATCGCCTGCTGGCTGCTCGTCGCGACCGTCCCCATCAGGGCCGTCACGGCCATCGCCAGGATCGCCAGGGCCAGCAGTACCTCGAGCAGCGTGAACCCCGAACTGTGGGGGCGTTCGTCCATGGGAGCCGGGGAGTGCGGGCGCTCACTCGTC
Source organism: Bradymonadaceae bacterium (assembly GCA_042218355.1). Lineage (GTDB taxonomy): Bacteria > Myxococcota_A > Bradymonadia > Bradymonadales > Bradymonadaceae > CAJXPB01. The sequence goes on along the minus strand of JBDGRG010000370.1, from coordinate 23,281 downwards.
GGATTCGAGGGGGTTGCCGAACTCGTCGGGCCGTTCGATCTTGCGTCCGTAGACGTGTACTCGGCCGGTCAGGGCTTCGGACCTGAGCGAATAGTAGGCGCCGTCGCCATTGGAGAGCACGATGATCGTCGGCTGCTGGAACCCGTTCGGGAAGAAGTGGATCGCCGCACGTCCCGAGCGGATCGGTTCGTCGCGGGACGCCGACAGCACGCGCTCGAACTGGATGCCCTCGGGCAGCGAGCGTTTTTCGACGACGTCCTGTTCGACCTGTTCGTAGCTTGTTCCGCTTCGGACGGCGAACGGTCCCCCCCGAGCGGATTCGGCCCCCTGGTCGCGGCGATGCTTGCGGCCGGCGCGGCGGGCTTTCTCCGAGAGATATTTCTCCGAGGAGGAGCTGTCGACCTTCTGTTCGGTCTCGTCGACGACGGGCGCGTCGGCCACCTCGGTATGATAGGTGTTGGCCTCCAGATCCAGGACCATCCGGTACTGCGTGTTGTTCATCGCCGCCCGCGTCCACGTGTACTTCATCGCGGAACTCAGGCGCATCGCCTCCCCGCGCAGCTCGCTGTTGGTCAACACCCCGATCGAGTAGACGCTCATCCCCATCAGCCCGGCGACGATCGCCAGCGTCACCAGCAACTCGACGAGGGTCATCCCCGCCGCCGAGATCGGCGCCCGAGTCCGTCGGTGCGGGGGCGAGGCGGCGAACACGTCGGGGACACTCACGTTACTTGCCCTGATTCTGGGCGCTCACGTCGTCCGAAGTCCCGGATTTCCCGTCGGGGCCGGGGCTGTAGATCTTGAATTGCCGTCCGCCCTGTTTCTCGTAGACGTACGGATTGCCCCAGGGATCGTTGGGCACGTCCTTGGTGATCGGGGCCGGTCCCTTCGTCAGGTCCTCCAGTGAGTCCGGCAGTTTGTTCGGGGTGGTGGTCAGATAGTACTGATTGACCATCCCGCGCAGCTTGCCGATCTCGATCTTCGCCTGCTTGATGTTCGCGCGGTCCAATGCCCCGAAGACGTAGTAGCCGACCACGCCCATGATCGAGGCCATGATCGTGATGACGATCATGATTTCGACCAACGTCATCCCCCTCGGAGCCGCGGGTCGCGCGGCATCGCCCTGGAGGTCGTCGAGCAATTTCATCAGCTTCCCTCTCCTTACTCGATGAACGGTGATAGAGAGTCGATCGCGTCGGTGTCCCGAAGCGATCCTAGCCAACAGGCGCCGAGGATCGATTATTCAGTTCGTCTCTGGGTCGTCCGGTTCGGTCTGCCCCCCCGACCGTCTTCCACGGGGCTGAAGCCGCCGCCTGCTCGTCGGTCTGCGGCAACCGGTGACGCTAAAGCGACGCCGGCCGGGGCCTCTCGCCCGGAGCACACCCATGCCCCGATTGCTCCGGACCCGTCACAAACCGACCCGGTGACCTCGATACCTCCAGAATCATACGACGGTTTGATTGAGCTGCAACAGAGGGAGCATGACGGCGAAGACGATGATCGCGACACCAATCCCCATGATGACGATCAACAACGGCTCGAGAAGAGTGGTCAGCGCCTGGATTCGCAGATCGACCTGCTGATCGTAACTCTCGGCGACGTTGTCGAGCATCTCCTCGAGCTGCCCGCTCTGTTCACCGACCGAGACCATGTGGGTGACCAGCGGTGGAAATTCGCCCGAGCGTTCGAGGGGGTCGGCGATGCTCTCGCCCTCCTCGATGTCCTCGCGGGCGTCGGCGATGACGTCCTCGAGCTGGGCGTTTCCCAGAATGTTCTTGACGATGTCCATCGCTGTCAGCAGGGGGACCCCGCTGCCCAGCAATGTCCCGAGTGTCCGGGCGAAGCGGCTGACGGCGATCATCCGGACCAGCGACCCGACGACCGGGATGCGCAAGACGAACCGATCCCAGGTGGCCTCGCCCTCGGGTGTGCGCTTCCAGTAGACGAACCCGGCGATCGCCAACCCCGTCGTCGGGAGGGCGACCAGCAGGAAAATCCAGTTGGTCAGCAGATCGCTGACGCCGATCAAAAGCCGTGTCACCAGGGGGAGCGCTTTGCCCTGATCCTCGAACAGTTGCGTGACCTTCGGAATGACGAAGGTGAAGATCAGTCCGAGCAGCGCCGCGCCGACGAGCGTCATCAGCAGCGGGTAGATCATCGCGCCGATGATCTTGCCGCGCAGCTCGATCTGATCGTCGAGGAATTCGGTCAGCCGTTCGAGTACGAGGTCGAGATTCCCCGAGCTCTCGCCCGCCTCGACCATGTTCTTGTACAGATCGCTGAAGTGTTCGGGATGGTCGCCGATTGCGCTCGCCAGGCTCGACCCTTCGTTGACCTGGCGCCGGATGTCGGAGACGACCCGTTTGAGTTCTTGATTCTGGAGCTGGTCGGTCAGTGCATTCAGCGCCCGGACCAGCGGAATGCCCGCCCGGAGCAGCGTCGCCAGCTGACGCGTCAGGACGGCGATGTCCCGCAGTGTGACGCGTTCGAAGAGCTGGCCGAGATCGATCTCGCGGCCGCGGGAGCCACTCTCTCCCTCTTCGCCCTCCCAGATGTCGGTCGTGTAGATCCCCTGGGACTGCAACTGTTGACGGAGGGCGCTCTTGTTCTCGGCATCCTGGATGCCGGAGACCTCCTCCCCCTGATCGTCGAGTCCCTTGTATTCGTAGACGGGCATGGAAGTCGTCAGTCGACAGTCGTCAGTCGTCAGTCGACAGTCGTCAGTCGCTAGTCGACAGTCGTCAGTCGCTAGTCGACAGTCGTCAGTCTACGGTCGTCCGTCGAGCTACCGGACCGTCCTCGCTCAGCCGGGCGCGATGCGGGCGGTCGTCACCGAGAAGTTCCGGGTGTACGCCGGAGGCTCACGGATCGACTCGACACGCTCCCCGCCGAACCGTCGCGTCGGCGGAGCGTCCGGTCGTGTGGTTGTAGGCCCAATTGCTCAATGGCCGAGGTCGAGCGCAGCGAGACCGGAATCGCTCAATAGCCGGGCCGACCGGAGGGAGGCCTACCCGGTAATCTCCGGGGTCGCTGCGTCGCCCTCCGGCGGCGCCCGGTCGACCGCCCGATCCGAGCCGGCGGTATCCTCCTGGGTGACCCGCATCACTTCCTCGATGCTCGTCTGTCCCTGAAGCACCTTCAGCGCGCCGTCGTACCGAAGCGATCGCATCAAATCGCGGCTCTTGGCACTCTGCTGGATGACGGAGGCATCCTCGCGCTGGGTGACGAGATGCCGGATCTCGTCGTCGACCGTCAGTATCTCGAAGATGCCCGTTCGTCCCTGGTAGCCCAGTTCGAGGCACTCCTCGCAGCCCCCCTCTCGCGCGCGGTAGATTTCGCCGCCGGCCTTCTCGAGCTGCTCGGGGGTGACCCCCAGTTCCTCGAGGACGTCGGGTTCCGGGCGATAGGGAACCTTGCAGTTCGGGCAGAGCCGTCGGACCAGCCGCTGGGCGATCGATGCGATGACCGTCGAGCTGACCAGAAAGGGCTCGACTCCCATGTCGATCAGACGGGTGAAGGCGCTGGGGGCGTCGTTGGTGTGCAGGGTGGCGAAGACGAGGTGGCCGGTCAGCGAGGCCTGGGTGGCCATCTCGGCGGTCTCGAGGTCCCGGATCTCACCGACCATGATGACATCCGGGTCGTGGCGGAGGTAACTGCGCAGACCCTGCGCGAAATCGAGGTCGATCTTGGGGTTGACCTGCATCTGACTGATCCCCTCGAGCTGATACTCGACGGGATCCTCGATGGTCAGGATGTTGATCTCGGGGTCGTTGATCTCGCTGAGCGAGGAGTACAGCGTGGTCGTCTTTCCGCTGCCGGTCGGCCCGGTGACGAGGATGATGCCGTGAGGTCGGTGGATCAGGTCCTCGAGGGTCTCCCGGTCGTCGCGCAGCAGGCCCAGGTCCTCGATGTCCAGCAGTACGGCCGATTTGTCGAGCAGCCGCATCGTGATGCGTTCGCCGTGCACCCCCGGGGCCGTCGCGACCCGGACGTCGATGTCCTTTCCGGCCATCTTCAGCCGGATCCGCCCGTCCTGGGGGAGGCGCTTCTCGGCGATGTCCAGGCCCGCCATGATCTTGATCCGGGTGACGATGCTCGAGTGGAAGCGTTTGGGGGGGCTGGTCACCTCCTTGAGCACGCCGTCGATCCGGAACCGGACGTTGAGATCGTTCTCCTCGGGCTCGATGTGGATGTCGCTGGCCCGCTCGCGGACGGCCTGCACGAAGAGGTTGTTGACGAATCGGATGACCGGCGCCTCCTCGTCCGCGCTGGCATCCAGCAGGTCGTTGATGTCGAACGACCCCTCTTCGTCGGGCGATTCGGCCTCCTCGAGTTCGTCCAGGCCGTCCCCCAGCTGGCGATTTTTGCGGTCGAACGCCGAGTTGATCGCGTCGAGCAGCGGGTCCGCGGGCACCAGCACCGGCACGATGTCCCGCTCGGTGATGAAACGGATCTCGTCGAGGGCCTCGACGTTCAACGGCTCGTCGGTCCCCACCAGCACGCGGCCGTCCTCGGTGTAATCGTACGGGAGAACGCGGTTGCGCCGGGCGTAGCCGAGATCGAGATCCTGGAGCAGTTCGAGGTCGATCTCTTCGGCGTCGATCTCCGACTCGTAGGCGTAGTCGAGCTGGCGAGCCAGTGCCTGCGCGACGTCCTTCTCCGTGACTGCGTTCATCTCGACCAGGATCTCGCCGATCCGGTCGGATTCGATCTCGTCGTCGTCCTGCTCGGCTTTCTCGAGCGCTCGTTCGACCGTCTCCCGGTCGACCTTCCCCATCTGGACCAGAATGTCGCCGAGCGGTTGACGGTTGTACATGGGTTGGCCGGTCTCGTGTCGTGAATCGGTGAACGGGCTCGAGCCGAGTGTCTCCGACGAGTGTCGTTACTTCGAAGTCGACGAAGGCGTCGACGAACCGGAGGAGTCACTGGAGTCGGACGCCGACGCCCCGCCGGACGACTCTGAGCCGCTGCCCGACTTTCCGGAGGAGTCGCTGCCGTTCGACCCCGTTCGGTCGGGGGAGGACTCGCCGAGGATGCGATATCTCGGCCCCTTCTCCTCGAGGGCCTCCCGAGCCTTCTCGCGAGCCCTTTTCTCCTCGACGGCCTGGTCGATCTTCGCCTTCATCCGGTCGACGAGCCCGCTCTTCTTCTCGTAGTTGATCGATTTGACGTACTCGATGTCCCGTTTGGCGAACAGTTTGACCAGCTCGCGGCGCTCCTTCAGCTTCCGCTCGTAGATCTTCCGCAGGTCCGATTCGTCGCTGATGATGTAGGGGGTGAGCATCAGCACGAGGTTCTTCTTCTGCGTGATGGTGCTCGTCTTTTTGAAAAGAACGCCCAACACCGGGATGTCGCCCAGGAACGGAACTTTCTCGGTCGTCTTGTTCTTCGAATCCCTCATCAGCCCGCCGATCACGACCGTCCGTTGATCTTTAACCAGAACGGTCGTCTTCACATTTCGCTTGGTCTGCGTCGGTGTCAGATTCGTCCCGCCGGCTCCCTTCAGGTCGCTGACCTGCTGGTCGACCTCCAGCCGGACGTACCGGCTGTCGTTGATCTGGGGTTTGATGCTCAGCGTCAGTCCGACGTCCTGGTAGTTGATCGGCGAGACCAGCCCGCCCCCCAGGCCCCCGAGTCCGCCCAGACCCGCCCCCAGTCCGCCGCCCAATCCGGTGCCCGCTCCCGTCTGACCCGTGGTGCTCCGGGTCCCCGTCGCCCCCGTCGCGCCGGTCGCACCGGCGGTGCCGGTCGTCGAGCCCTGGTTCCCCAGCGCCGCCCCGGCGCCCAGCGCGCCGAGCCCGCCCAGTCCCCCGCCCGCGGAGACGCCCTGCAGGACCGGCACCTGCTCGCCGACCTGAATCTTCGCCTCCTTGTTGTCCATCGTCAGGATCGACGGCGTCGACAGGATGTTCACGGAGTTGTCGGTCTGGGTCGCCTGCAGAAGCAAGGCAAAGGCGGGGAGCGAGATGCTGGTCCCCGGGATGTTGACCAGCGGCCCGAGTAGCCCGATGGCGCCGCCGGTGCCGCTGATCGCGTCGGTCAATCCGGTCAGGCCCGGGAAGTTCGACTGGCCGACGGCCAGCCCCTGGGTCGAGGAGACCGTGTCGTTCTCGACGGCCGACTTCGGGATGACCCCCTGGAAGTCCTGATTCAGGCCCGCGTTGAAGCCCAGCCCGAGCGTCTGGTCGGTATCGAGCCCGATTTCCATGATGACCGCCTCGACGTAGACCTGCTTGCGGGGCTTGTCGAGCGTCTCGATCACCCGTTCGAGTGCGACGTAGTCCTTCGGCGAGGCGACGACGACCAGCGCGTTGTTCGGCTTGTAGGCGGTGATGTGGACCTTCCCCTGGAGCACGGCTGCCACCTGCCGTCCGCCTTCGCCGCCGCCGCGACCGCCCTGCTGGGCGGCCGACACCAGATTCGACAGCGTCGACGAGAGTGTCTCGGCGTCGGCGTACTCGAGAAACTTCACGTGGACCTGCCCGCCCGCCTTCGTCGGCACGTCCAGCATCTTGATCATGTCCTTGATCTTCTCGAACGACTTCTTGTTCGTGACGATGATCAGCTTGTTGGTGCGCTTGTCGGCCAGCAGCTGGGTCACTTTGACCTGGACGCCGCCGGTCTGTGCGCCCTTCTGGTTGCGGCGCTGTTTCTGTTTCTTGAACAGCTTCTTCAGCTTGCCGGCGATCTTTTTGGCCTCGGCGTACTGGACGTTGTAGACGAAGACGCGCTGGCCGGCAGTCCCCTTGTCGAGACGGTCGACGAGGTCGCGAATCCGCCGGATGTTCGCGGCGTTCTCCGTGATGATGAGACTGTCCTGGTAGGTCAGGACCGTCGCCGCCGAGGAGGTGAAGTTGCCGATGATCTCCTTGATCTTGCCGACGTCGGCGTGTTCGACCGGGATGATCGTCGTGATCATCCGGGCGTCGTTGGGAATGTTGTCGTCCTCGTCGTACGTCGGTCCGGGTTCGGAGATCGCGCGTTTGGACTGGACGATCTTGTAGAACTCGCCCATTCGGTTGATCGTCAGGCCGTTCATCTCCAGAGCGGCCAGGAACGCCCGATAGGCTTCGTCGAGCGTGACGTTTTTCGGCGAGATGATCGTGATCGTCTTGTTCGACTGGATGTTGTTCGCGATGATGAAGTTCTGGTTCATTGCGCCCGAGAAGAATTTGACGACCTCCTCGAGTTTCGCCTGTCGGAAGTCGATCGTCACCTTGACGTCCTCGGGCGCCTCCTTGGGCTCGTAGTTCGGATCGAAGTTCTGGGGCAGGTTGTACTTCTCGTGCGGCGAGGCGTTGTCGGGTGTGATCACCTTGCCGCCGTCGGCTGCCTGCTGTTGTTCGGGCGCCCCCGCGCCCGAGCCGTCGCTCTTCTTCGAACCATCCGTCGAACCGGCCGACGGCTCCGCGCCGGAGGGCTGACCCTGGGTTTTCCCGGTGCGAGACGAACCGGACTCGTCGCCGGGTCGGGAATCGGCCGACTCGCCCTCGGTCGACTCGTCGCCGGAGGTGCGTTCGAGCACGCCGGGACGGTCGGTCGTCGCCTCCTGTGCCGCGGCGGAGGTCGGGAGGGCCGCGAGGGCGCACACGGCGACCAGCGAGCGTGTCAGCGTACGGATTGCGGTCGAGTGCATCGTCTCCTGACGCCGTCGGTAGTCAGCAGCCATCGAAATCCATCGTGACATTGAGAGCGACGACGGGGGGGCGGCCGCGCCGTCGTCGAGTGCCGTCGGACCGCGAGGTCGTCGAGGTGCCGCAGCGAAGTGTGCCGAGCGGCGGCATTAGCGTCCGACAGGTGAAAAGTCCACGCCTCCGCATCGAGCGGAGCCACCGGCCAGTCGAGGCCGCCGAGGCTCCCGTCAGTCGCCGACGCGAAACTGGCGTTCGACGCTTTCTCCGTCGCGCTGGATCTCGACGTTCGCCGACTTTTTTTCGCGCAGCTTCTCGAGTATCTCCAGCGCGTCCTTCTTCGAGTCGAGGGTCTCGCCGTCGACCGACCGAATGACGTCGCCCGATTCGACCCCCATCTTGGAGAGGACGCTCGACGGAGCGACGCCGACGACCTTCAGCCCCTTCTTGTCCCCGCTCTTCGGATCGAACTTCGGGACGAAGTTTGCCGATCGCGCGAGCTTTTCGGGGTTTTCGAGCGCTTTCTCGACCGCGCCCTCCGGGACGGTCTTCGTCTGGCTCGCCGACGATTCGTTCGAGCCGCCGGCCTCCGCGTTCAACGGTTCCGTCCCGCCGGTCAACTCCTCGGCCGTCTGGCGGAGCGAGGCCGGATCGACGCTCCGAGACGGGGTCGTCCCCTGCCCCGTGGCGGCCGCCGATGTCGGCGAGCCGGCGATGGTGTTCTGAAGAGGGATGTACTCGATTCGACCGTCGTTCTTCACGAAGATTCGATTGCGTTCGATGCTGACGATCGTCGCGCCTCCCGGAAGTTCATCGCCGACCCGAACGATGTACGTCTTCTTGGAGCTCTCGTCCTGGATGAGGGCGCGCGAGTGGTCCGAGTCGTCGGCGACCATGCAACCCATCACCTTGATCTTCAGATCGCTCTTCTCGGGGACCCCGGGTTTGCCGTTCTTTTTCTTTTCGACCGGTTTACAGGTGCCTTTTTTGCACGTCTGGCCGTCGGGACACCCGCCGGGACAGGACTTCTTCTCGGCGGATTTCTCGTCGGGGCAGCCGAACAGGCAGAGCTCCTCCAGGCGACTGGCCCACTGTTTGGGGCGCTCGTCCGAGCCGTCCCCCCCGCGCCGGTTCTTCGTCTGGACGGAGGTCTCGGCGAAGGTCGGCGTCTCGACGACGGTGTACGGGGCCAGTTCGGAGGCGAGCCAGCGATTGAGGATCAGCGCGATCAGGACGGCCGCGACGCCCGCGACCGCGAATCGTAGCATCCAGCCGTAGTCTCGGAAGAACCCGTTCATGCCGAACCGTGATCGTTCCTCGAGTCGCGCCGCCGTCGCCGACGGCTGAGCGGCATCGGACCGGACGGCGCGCCCGCCGGTTGAAATGCCCGAAAGATCGCGCAGAAGCCGGGAGAGTGTTCGTGCAAAGTCGACCGTTTGTCAATTCCGTGCGCGCTCCGCGAGGGGCCTCTCCGGTCCGGCGGATACCCACCGCACCCCGGGGCGGAGTCGGATCAGTGGCGACAACACGAGTCGGGCCGGCGATCATTCCGTGCCCCCACGGCACCCTCCGGTCGCGGGGGCGAACCGACTCCGTGGGGCCAGTGCTGCACGTCTGCCGGGCGACCGTGGCCTGCGCCTCGCGCGGTTGGAGACATCGCCCGGTCTCCCCGACGCCGTCGAGCCGCGGGCTCGAGGCCGATCGGATGAAAATCGCTGTCTCGGCTCCACGTCGGTTCTCGATCCGCACGGGGCGGACGTGATTGCAAGCCCGGGGTATCTCCGATAGAAACGAGACCCGCTGGCGAGTGGTCGAGATGCGCCGGCACGGCGCGCGGACGAAGCCCCAACGCACTGAATTGATGGCGAAAGTCTCTTACAGGGATTCGGACGGCGTCCTCCAGGAGGAGGAGCTCGACCAGGACGTCACGACGCTCGGTCGCCATCCGAACCAGTCGATCCAGGTGCTGGATCGCGTCGTCTCCAAGGAGCACGCCGTCGTCGAACGGGGGCCCGACGGCTACTACCTCGAGGACGACGACAGCCGCAACGGGACGTACCTGAACGGCGAGTTGATCGAGGACCGGGTGTGGTTGGCCGACGGCGACCGGATCACCATCGGGTCGACCAACCTGTACTTCCAGCAGGACGTCGAACAACAGGAGCAGTTCCGCCGCGGGGGGCGCGGGACCGTCACGATCCACGAGAGCGACGACGTCGAGACGCACATCCAGGAGAGCCTCTCCCAGAACGTCTCCGACCAGTTCCTCCCCGAACAGGACGTCCAGGACGAGAACGTCCTGCGCCGGGACTACGAGAAGCTGCGGATCGCCTACGAGTTGAGTCGGGCCATCGGTCTCGAGATGGACCTCGAGGCCCTGCTCGAAAAGCTGCTCGACAAGGCGTTCGAGCTGTTTCCCGCTGACCGCGGCGTCATCCTGCTGCGCGAGGGGAAGGAGGGGGAGCTGGTGCCGATGGAGGTCAAGTCGCGCACCGAGGAGGACGCTCAGGACGTCTCGATCAGCCAGACGATCCTCGACCAGGTCATCGACAACAAAGAGGCGGTGCTGTCGAGCGATGCGATGAGCGACTCGCGGTTCTCGGGCAGCGAGTCGATCATGATCGGCAAGATCCGCAGCACGATGAGCGTCCCGATGCTCCACGACGACGAGCTGAAGGGTGTGATTCACCTCGACACGAAGATGGCCAGCGGGGCGTTCACCGACAAGGATCTCCAGATTCTCTCGGGCTTTGCCCGCCGGGCGGCCGAGCTGGTCGAACACCATCGGCTGCTCAAGCGGATGGAGGAGGAGATCGTCGTCCGCGAGAAGGTCCGCCGACTGCTCCCCCCGGAGCTGGTCGAGGAGGTCGTCGAAGGTCGGGTCGAGCTCGAGAAGGGCGGGGAGCTGCGCGAGGCGACCGTGATGTTCGCCGACATCCGCAACTTCACCTCCTTCAGCGAGCACATGCCGCCGCAGGAGGTCGTCGGCAACCTGAACGAGTACTTCGAATTGATGGTCGACGTCGTCTTCAAGTACGAGGGGACGCTCGACAAGTTCATCGGGGACGAAATCATGGCCATCTGGGGGGCGCCGATCTCCAAACCCGACGATGCCGTTCGGGCGGTCAGGTGCGCGAATGCCCTCCAGGAGACGATCGAGGAGTTCAATCGCGAGCGCGAGAAGGAGGGCCGGGTGACGTTCGAGATCGGTGTCGGGCTGAATACCGGCGAGCTGGTCGCCGGGTACATGGGATCGACCAAACGGATGAATTACACCGTGATGGGGGACGTGGTGAACACGGCGAATCGCATCTGCGGACTGGCCGACGAGAGCGAGATTCTGATGGGCGAAAACACGTTCCGCGAGGTCGGGCACCTGGTCGACTTCGAGCGGATGGCCGGCAAGAAGCTGGAGGGCAAACGGGAGGAGGTGGACATCTACCGCATCACCGGGGTCGAGGAGGAGAGCTCGACCGAGGACGAGCCGACGCTCCCGGAGCGGTCGTTCGAATGACGAACCCCGCTGGCGGCCCAGGCCGCCCCGAGCCCCCGTCGCGGTTCGTGTACTGAGATCACCGTCCGCCGAATCTGAACTCGACGTCTCCCGTGCGGGCCCCTCGATGGGTCGACAGAGATACGAAATCATCGAGCGCATCGACGTCGGGGGGATGGCGGAGGTCTTCAAGGCGAGTTCGACCAGCCTGAAGGGGTTCGAAAAGCTCGTCGCCATCAAACGAGTCCTTCCGTCGCTGACCGAGGACGAGCGGTTCGTCCAGATGTTCCTGGACGAGGCGAAGATCGCCCTTCCGCTCAATCACGCCAACATCGTCCAGACGTTCGACCTGGGGCTGGCCGACGACACGTACTTCATCGTGATGGAGTACGTCGACGGCATCGACCTGGAAGCCCTGATCGCCGAGCTTCGCGAGCGCGGCGAGCGGCTCGACGTCGAGGAGGCCGTCTACATCGCACGGGAGGTCTGCAAGGGGCTGGCGCACGCCCATCAGACGACCGCCCCCGACGGCCAGCCGCTCGACATCGTCCACCGCGACGTCAGCCCGCCGAACGTCCTGCTGTCGACCGACGGCGAAGTGCAACTGACCGACTTCGGGCTCGCCAAGGCCAAATCTCAGGCCCAGCTGACCGATCCCGGCGTCGTCAAGGGTAAGAACGGCTATCTCTCGCCCGAGGCCGCCTCGGGCGAGGAGGTCGACCATCGAACCGACATCTTCGCGGTCGGCATCGTGATGTGGGAGATGTTGACCGCTCAGCGACTCTTCGCCGGCGAGGGTGACTACGAGACGCTCCAGCTGGTCCGGCAGGCCGACGTCCCGCCGCTGACGGAGTGGCGAGAGGACGTGCCCGAGCAGCTTCGGTCGATCATCCGTCGGGCGCTCGAGAGGGAGCCCGAGGACCGATACCCGTCCGCCCGTCGACTGGGAGAGGCGCTGGGCGACTTCCTCTTCGAGCTGGGACGGCCGGTCTCCAGCTTCGATCTCGTCGATCGAGTCGCTTCGGTGGTCGACGAGGAGTCCGAGGACGACGAGCGCGGAGACCGGCTCGCCCCGGAGGCTCGCGCGGCGCAACAGGAGCTGGACGAGTTCGTCTCGGTCGAGGAGATGGGCCAGCTCGACTCGAAGCTCGCCGACCGGGCGATGGAAGAGGTGACACCTCCACCCGGGATCGAGGAGGAGGACCTCGAGGATCCGCGCTCCTGGAGTGATTTCGACGAGGAGTTCGAGTTGGAGGGGGACGGCTCGTCCGACGCGGATCAGCCTGCTCCCGCCGGTGCCGGGGACACCGGCGGGGACACCTGGGAGGAGCGCGAGCTGGGCGAAGTTGCCGAAGTCGCTGCCGCCGGTGCCGGTGGCGGTTCTCGTTCAGAGGCCGGGGACGAGCGAGCATCCGAACCGGACGAGTCGGGCGAAGAGGAGGCCGAGCGGGCGGAGTCGTCCCCGGCGGAGGCCGCCGACGAGGGGGGGCTCTCACTGACCTCGATCGGGGCGTACGTGGCGGTCGGCTTCGGTCTCGCTCTGCTCTGCTTGCTGGTGATCGTCGTCGTACTCTGAGTGCGTTTCAGCGCTGCGGGATGTCCAGATGGACGACACGCTCGTCATGATTCTGGCCGGCGGGGCCGGGACGCGGCTGCGACCGTTGACCCGGGACCGTGCGAAGCCGGCGGTCCCCTTCGGGGGCCGCTATCGATTGGTCGACATCGTCCTGTCGAACTTCGTGAACAGCGGATTCTACCAGATCAAGGTACTGACACAGTACAAGAGCGATTCGCTGAACAACCACATCACGCGCGGTTGGCGGCTCTCCGACCACCTGGGCCACTACATCGACGTCGTGCCGGCCCAACAGCGCGTCGGACCGCGCTGGTACCAGGGGAGTGCCGACGCGATCTACCAGAACCTCAATCTCCTCCACGACGAATCCCCTCGCGACGTCTGTGTCTTCGGGGCCGACCACATCTACAAGATGGATGTCCGCCAGATGGTCGAGCGGCATCGAGCGACCGACGCCGACCTGACGGTCTCCGCGGTGCCGGTTCCGCTCGAACACGGCGAGGGATTCGGCGTCTTCGACGTCCGGGAGGACGGACGGATCGAGGGGTTCACCGAAAAGCCCGACGATCCGACGCCGATGCCCGGCGATCCGGACAGATGCCTGGCCAGCATGGGCAATTACGTCTTCGAGTCGGAGACGCTCGCCGACGAGGTCCAGCGGGACTCGCGCGACGAGGACAGCTCCCACGACTTCGGGCGGGACATCGTCACCCGGATGGTGCGACGATCGGAATTCGACGTCTACCTGTACGACTTCTCGACGAACGAGGTCCCCGGCCAGCCCGAGTCCGAACAGGGTTACTGGCGGGACGTCGGGACGCTGGATTCGTACTGGGCGGCGTCGATGGATCTGGTCAGTATCCACCCGCACTTCGACCTGTACAACGAGGACTGGCCGATCCGAACGTACCACCAGCACAGACCGCCTGCGAAGTTCGTCCACGACGATCCGGTCGACGAGCGTGTCGGAAAAGCGATCAATTCGCTCGTCGGCGAGGGGTGCGTCGTGTCGGGGGGAACCATCCACGATTCGATCCTCTCTCGCGACGTGCGCGTCAATTCGTACGTCGAAATCGAGGAGTCGGTGATCTTCGACGGGTGTGACATCGGGCGGCGCTCCAAGATCCGTCGAGCGATCATCGACAAGAACATCGACATTCCGCCCGACACCGAGATCGGGTACGACCTCGACAAGGACCGCGAGCGGTTCACGGTCTCGGACAACGGGGTCGTCGTCGTCCCGAAGGGCGAGGAGATCCGGTGAACGCGGCCGAGGGGCCGCCCGCTTCGCAAATCCGCCAGGGCCGGGCGCGAGACTCGGACGATGGAGAGGTATGGCCGACCGTTATCTGCAGTTCGTCTGGCACTTCCATCAGCCGTATTACGGGACGCCCGATCACGAGACGAAGCGGCTCCCGTGGGTGCGGCTGCACGCCTCGAAGGCCTACTACGACCTCGGTCGGATGCTCGAGGAGTTCCCGGACGTCCGATGTACGGTGAACTTCTCGGGGAGTCTCCTCGAACAGATCCGCGAGTACGTCGAGGTCGGCACGCGCGACTCCTGGTGGTACCTGACTCAGAAACCCGCCGCCGATCTGACCCGGCCCGACAAGCTCCACCTGCTGGAGCACTTCTTCGCGTTGGACCGCGAGACGTCGGTCGCCGCGCTCCCTGCCTACGACGCGCTCCTCGAGTCGCGAGACGAGATGGGGAAGGACCGCGACCCCGAGGCCTTCGACGAGCAGGACTACCGGGACCTGCAGGTCCTGTTCAATCTGGCGTGGTTCGGGTTCGCCGCGCGGCAGGAACGTCCGGTGGTCCGCGGGCTCCGCGAGAAGGGGGAGAACTTCTCGGAGTCGGAAAAGCAGGCGCTGCTCGAGCAGCAGATCGAGGTGATGCAGCTGCTCGTGCCGATGTACCGCCGGCTCCATCGGCGCGGACAGGTCGAGGTCAGCGTCTCCCCGATGTATCACCCGATCCTCCCCTTGCTGATCGACTCGGAGTCGGCTCGGCGCGCGATGCCTTCGGTGGCGCTTCCCGACCGCTTCCGCGCGCGAGACGATGCCGGCGTCCAGATCGACGAGGCGCGGCGCGTGGCGCGGGAGGTGTTGAGCATCGAGACCGGGGGGGTGTGGCCGCCGGAGGGGGCGGTTTCGCCCGAGACGATGGAGCTGTTGGACGCTCACGGCGTCGACTGGTGTGCCTCGGACGAGGGGGTGTTGGCGAAGTCGCGGGGCGATGCCTGGGAGCGCGAGCGGGATCTGTACCGTCCCTGGTCGGTCGAGAGCTCCGACCAGGTGGTGTTCTTTCGCGATCGGGAGCTCAGCGACCGGATCGGATTCGTCTACGGGGACCAGGAGGCCGACGAGGCCGTCGACGATTTCCTCCAGCGCGTTCGGGACGTCCCCGTCGGGTCGGGGGACCCCCCCGTGATCAGTGTCGTGCTGGACGGGGAAAATCCCTGGGATCACTATCCGAACGACGGGAAGGCGTTCCTGACGGCGCTGTTCGAGCGGATCTCGGCGGCCGACGACATCGTCACGACGGTCCCCTCGGAGGCCGTCGAGCAGGCGGCGGAGCCGGCGGCGCTCTCCTCGCTGCATTCGGGATCTTGGATCGACAGCAACTACCGCGTCTGGATCGGAGACTCGGAGGAGAATCGAGCCTGGGAGCTGCTCGAACAGACCCGCCGGGCGCTCTCGTCCGTCGACGAGAGTGACGAGCTGACGGAGACCGAACGCAAGTTGGCCTGGGAGGCGATCTACATGGCCGAAGGCAGCGACTGGTTCTGGTGGTACGGCGAGGATTTCAGTTCGACCAACGACTCCGATTTCGATCGCCTGTTCCGGGACCAGCTCCGATACGTCTACAATCAGCTGGGGGCATCGGTGCCCGCGGAGATCGACGAACCCATCGCCGAGGAACGCTTGCAGGAGGTCGATTTCGAACCGCCCCAGCGGCTGATCCGGCCCCGGATCGACGGGCGGTCGGAGTACTACTACGAATGGAGCGGGTCGGGGGTCTACCGGAACACCGGCGCCCACGGCTCGATGTACGAGAACACGCGCTACGTCGAGGAGATCCGGATCGGATTCGACCTGGACTATCTCTACGTTCGGATCGATCCGGGGTCGGATCTCGTCGAGGATGCCCCGGGCGTGGAGTTTCGGACGAAACTGCGTGTCGACGACCGGACCTACACGGTCGTCACCGAACTGCAGGACGGGGGGCATGCGGAGTTGTTCGAGGAGGAGGCCGAGCAGCCGGTTCCGCTCGAGCTGGTCGCGTTCGAGGCGAGCCTCGAGTTCGCCGTGCCGTTCGGCGAGCTCGCCGCCGCGCCGGGCGATCTGCTCGAGCTGCGCATCGGCGTCTGGGACGGACGACTCGAGCGAGAGCGCCATCCCCTCCGCGGGACGTTCGAGTTGAGCATCCCCGACGACTCGTTCGAAGCCCGAAACTGGTGGGTCTGACAGCGCACCGTCCACCCGCGACCCGTCGCTCTGACCGAGCCGGCCGTGGGTCGACACCGACTCGAGAACCGGCGTCGGACTCGGTCGGCGCCGGACATCGGGGGTTCCGACGCTGCGGGACCGAGGGCCGTCGGCTGAACCGCCCGGGGCCGAGGAGGTGTTCGGGACACGGTCGCCGTCGGCGACATCGAGGGATCGCCGATACCGAGATCGGGTCGTTCAGCCGTCGCCGACGAGTCTGCACGGGTTGCGATCGGACCCCGTCGCGGTCCCTCCGCTGCGGTACGGGATGTTGACAAAACCGGAGCCGCGTCTGTATGACGTGCCGGGCACAATCGAGCTGCGGAACACCGTGTGCGGAAGTGGCGGAATTTGGTAGACGCGCAGGCCTCAGGAGCCTGTGTCCCTAGCGGGACATGAGGGTTCGAGTCCCTCCTTCCGCACTTTTCGTATGTCTGGCCCGGTCCGGTCGGGTGCTACTCCTCCTCGATTTCGATATCCCTCGACTGTGAGTGGATGTAGGCGGCGATCCCCGCCACGCCGATGAGGGCGATCGAGCCGATGAACACGAGTTGCCAGACGGCATTCCACGACATGGTTTGCTCCCGGTCTCGAGTGCCGGAACGGTGCCCTCGTCCGTGGGCACGGCGACGTGCGGCGGCCCGTCGCGTTCGTGATCGACTCACGGTGCTCGGGGCGGTATCCTCCGAGTGTTCCTCGACGTTGGAGGCGCCGCGACGATACAACAGATTCATCCACTCTACCTTGAAGTCTATACACACGCCGCTCCGTCGCAAGCCGCGCGGTCGGACGAGGCGAGGAGGTATCGGGGTATCGAGGGACTGGGGAGGTGCCGGTGGGGACATGCGACGTAGCCAGAGCACCCCTGCTCTGGCGGGTTGGCGCGGCGAGAGGCCAGAGGCCAGACGCGAGATGGCCCCGGCCGGCGTCGCTTCAGCGGGGCCGGCTGCCCCAGACTGCCGGGCAGGCGGCGGTTTCAACACCGTGGAAGACAGTCGGTTCGGCAGAACTGGATGAGAAAGCCAGTTGCCCCGTTGAACTCGAACGCGATCGGTGTTGGGGTGGGGTCGGCTCACCGGATCGTCTTCGGCCGGTCGATTCCAGTATCGCGAGGTTTCATGACGGCGTCGGCGACGGACGTGCGAGGGACTCCAAGGGATCCCGTCGAGCGGCTCGAACAGCGGATCGACCGTGCGCGTCGCGAGGCCGCTCGTCCGCCGGCGGAGGAGCCGGTCGACGCCCCGTCCGACGATCCCATCGAAGAGCTGCTGGCCCGGATCGAGGAGGGCCATCCCGAGCGCGCGCTGCAGGAGAGCTCGGGACCGCTGGCGGAACTGGACGCCCGGATCCGCCGGGCGGCGTCGACGACCGCTGTGTCACGGCCGCCGACCCGGACCGAGGAGGACCCCCTCGACCATCTGCGGGCCGTTCTGGAGGACGAAATGGAGGCGATTGGTCGGCGGGCCGCCGTTCAGACTCCGCGCAATCGCGCGCGGCCCCTCGGTGAATCGGAGTCGTCCGGCGAAGTGGAGGCTGCGGTTGGCCGAGAAGTGCTCGCGATGATCCGCGATCGGCCGCTGCCGGGCGAGGTTCGGGAGCTGGCCGTCCGCCGGATGG
>JBDGRG010000370.1:0-5463 GCA_042218355.1 Bradymonadaceae bacterium | reverse complement strand
TGCTCCGCCTCTTGATCGCCGGGTCGGGGGATACCGAGGGATGAGCGCTCGGTCGGTCACCCCCCGCCCTGCTCGTCGTTACCACTGCCCTTCGACCCGTCGGTCCCGCCTCCCCCGGACGAGACCGCGTCGACCGACAGTTCGATGAACTGACCCTCGTCGGCTGGCCGAATCGAGATCAGACCCTCCTCGACCGTCGAAAGGACCTGCTGGATCGTGGGGAGCGGGGGGATCTTGTTCCCGAGATTGTCCTGGGCGCGAGTGACGTTGAGATAGAGTCCGGTCAGCCGTTTTTCGGTGGCGAACGTCGACCCGAGATCGAGCTTCTCGGCGTCGGTCAGAGCGCCCGAGGATTCGCGTGTACCCCGGACGTACTGCCGGAGCGAGTCCTCGCCGATCGCCGCGGTCGACACGTAGAGGCGCTCGCCGGCGACCGCCACGCGCACCGGTGCGGTCCGCAGCCACGAGAGCACCGGCGGCAGCGAGCCCGACTCGCCGCTCTTCCCGCTGGCCGCGCCGATCTCGAGCACGCGAACCGGCGAGTCGGCGTCGCCCCCCGACTTGCCCGCGCGGAACGCCACGCGATCGCCGCCGGCCTTCGAGACCGACTCGACGATCGTGTCGACGGCGTCGGACGAGACGAACTCCACCGAGGCGATCAGGCCGACCCGGCGGAGCGCCCGGCCCGGACGCCGCGACAGCGTGCCGATCGTAAAGTTCGGACCCACGCCGTAGAAGAAAGCGGCCATCTGGCCGTTGAGTTTCTCGATCACGTCGTCCTCGGGATCGAGGCCGATCGGGTCCATCAGTCGGTCGAGTCGACGCTGGACGTTCCGGCGGGGTCCCTCCGGTGCCAGGGCCTTGATTGCGTTCCAGGCTCGCTTCCAGTCGACACTCACCCGTGCGCCGAGCATCGTCTTGTCGGTCGCCAGTTTCGCCCACGAGGCGGCCGGGGCACCGCTGTGTAGCTGGCCGAGTCGGTCGGCGGCGTCGGGGTTGAACCCCGTCCAGACGCGAACCGACGCGCCGGACCCCCGCGAGGAGAGCAGCAGCGCGGTCCCGTCGACGGCCGATTCGATCGCGTCCGTCGCCCGGGCCGCCGTTCCGCTGAGCGATTTCGATTTCAGAAATGCCGGGTTGAAGTACGCGAACGTCGTCGGTTTTTCGGCAGCGCGGCGGAAGTGTTTGAATCCGCTGTCGTCCAGCAGCGTCTTGTCCGGTGTCGAAGTTGCGATCTGTTTGAGAACCGTCTCGGTCGTCGCGACGCCGGTTTTGCCGCCGAGGGGCGGCAGGACGACGATGCCCAGCGCGTCGCGGTAACTCCAGCCGACGGTTTTTCGGCCCTCGCCGAGGAGCTTCAACGTCGTGCCGTCGACGGATTTCGTCGTCGGCGCCGAGCTCAGCCCGCGCGACTGCTTCAGCTGATCGCGGAGCTGTTTCTCGAATTTCTGGCGGTTCCGGACGTACGTGTAGAGGACCGGGTGGTGGTCGACCGATGCCAGGCCGACGGCGCCGTTCGGGGCGACGCCCGATTTCTTCAGCTGCTTCTTCTCGCGGGGATCGATGCCGAGCTGAGTCTTCAGCGGCCGGACCAGCGTGTCGGAGATCGACACGACGTCGCCGAAGGAACGATCGATCGCCTCGAGATCCTCGCGGAAGGCTGGAATGTCGGCGATGATGCTGAACGCCTCGGTGTCGGCCGGCAGCGTGCCCGAGATCGCTCGCAGGCGCTTCTTCGGAGTGGGGGGAGGAGCGCCCGCGCCCGAGCAAGTGCAGCTCGAGGTGCTCGCCCCGAACACGAGGAGGGAGGCGAGGAACGCGAAAGACGGACGACCACGGTCGAACCAGTCGTCGAGGATCATGGCAGACTGTCTCCGGGGAGAGCGGGCCGCGTGATCGGCATCGCGGGCGAGATGAATCGATGCGCGTCGGACATATCAAGCGGGTCGCGGCCCGTCCAGTCGGCGGACCGCGCGGGTGCGGATGCGAGCCGTCGGTCGGTCGACGCTGTTCTCGGCCGGCGGCGAAGATGTCCGCGGGGTTCGAGCAGACCGCCGCGCGCCCGCTTCCCCGGGGTCATCGCTGTGACTGGTCGATGAGTTCGGAGACGCCTATTCGTTTGGCGAATGCCGGGTCGAGCCGACGGACGCGCTCGAGGAGGCGGACGGCGAGCCCGTCGTCCTCGAGTTTGACCCGGGCGAAGAGGGCGGCGTCGTAGGCCTGGCGGGCGGAGAGATCCTGTCGCTCGACCAGTTTGCGGAGGTCGTCGGCGAGCGCATCCGGGTCCCCTCCGGCTCGGAGTTTCGCACGGAGCAGGCCGAGTCGAGCATCGACTCTCCCGGGGGCGTGTTCGAGGGCGCGCTCGAACCTCGACTGCGCCTTTCGGGGGGCTCCGGATTCGAGTGCGAGCTGGCCCTCGATCACCGCTCGATCGGCGACCTGACCGGTGTCTTCGGTCGATCCGTCGGACCGGTCGGTGTTGGTACGGGACGGAGCCGCGCCGGCGCTGGAGTCGGCAGTGGGCTCGTCGGTCGGTTCGGCGGCCGAGGAGTCCTCCCCGGCATCGGAGTCGTCTTCGCCTCCTCGCTCATCGGGCGGGTCGGCGCTCGAGGACGGTTCGGTCTCTCCTCCGATCGAAGACTCGCCGGAGCCGTCGGATCGAGGGGGGGACGTGTCGGTCGAGGAGGGGCGCTCGTCCGAACCGAGGATCGCCTCGGGAGACGAGCCGAGCCGTTTTTCGAGGCGTGCGAGTTGGCGCTTTAGCTGAGATGCTCCCACCCCCCCGAACCCCTGGAGATCCGGATTTCGTTCGAGTGCCCGGCGCCACGCTCGGACCGTCCGGGCGGCGGCTTTTTTCGACTGCGAGGCGCGGTCGAACCAGAACGCGCCCTCGAGATACGCGACGCGCGCGGATTCGGGACGGGCGCGCTCGAGCCGGTCGATGAGTTTGCGAGCGAGCCGGCGCTGGCCGAGTCGTATGTACGCCCAGGCCAGGCGCGGCGCCGCCGGCGACGCGAGCCCCTGTTCGTCGACCACTCGCTGGTAAATGGCGACCAGGTCGAGATAATGACCGGTGGCGACGAAGACCCGCTCGATCTGTTCGATCCGTTTGTCGATGTCCGACCGTTTGAACAGAGCCGATGCATTCTTCTTGAAAGCCTCGACGATCGAGCGGTAGCCCGGTTTTTCGTCCATCGAGACCGGCGGAGCCGGGCTCGAGACGGTCGAATCGAACTCGTCGGGACCCGCGAGCGGATGGACGTACGCGGTCGTTCGGGAGTCGTCGGCTGCCCCTCCGCAGTTCCATGCCAACACGGCGAGGAGAGAGGCGAGGCCGAGGGCTCGAACGGGACGTCGGTCGCGTTGTTCGCTCACGGGAGAGGGCATGGTGAGGGGCGATGGAGCCACGGCATACGTGGGGCTGGGTTCGAACCTCGGCGATCGTACGGCTGCGATCCATCGGGCGGCCGAGGCGATCGACGAACTCGTCGCGACGGAGCTCGTCTCGCTGAGCAAACTTTACGAGACGGAGCCGCGGATCGTCGAGGACCAACCGGCGTTCGTGAACGCCTGCGCCGAGGTTCGGACGCGATTGAGACCGGCGGCGTTTCTCGAGGCCCTGCTGGGAGTCGAACGGCGGGCGGGACGGGACCGAGACGGGGCGCGGGACCGGGGGCCGCGTCCGCTCGACCTCGATCTGCTCCTCTACGGCGACCGACAGATCGATCGCGACGGCCTCGACGTGCCGCATCCCGGCCTCGCCGAGCGCGCGTTCGTGCTCGTGCCGCTGGCGGAGATCGCGCCCGATCTGGAGCCGCCGGGAGTCGACGCCACGGTCAGCGAGCTGCGCGACCGCTGCGACGACGACGGCTGGATCCGGAGGGCGAGTGAATGAGCTGCGAGCCCTCGACCGCTCGACGGCTTCCTACGCTGCGATGTACTTCTCGATCGTCTTGATGATGTCGTGCCGCTCGACGAGGTTCGTCATGTAGTCGAGCTTGTGCGTCGGAATGATCACGATCGGAGAGAGCGAGTAGCTGTCGATCCAGTCCTCGTACAGCCCCTGCAACTGGGCGAGGTAACCCTCGGGGACGTCCTTCTCCATCTCGCGGCCGCGGATCTCGATTCGCTTCTGGATCGTCTCCACCGGGCAGTGCAGATAGAGCATCAGGTCGGGCGCCCGGATCCGGTCCTGGATCGACTCGTAGAGCTGCCGGTACGTCTCGTACTCGCGTTCGCTCATCCGGCCCCGCTGGAGGAGGTTTTCGGCGAAGATCTCCGCGTCCTCCCAGATCGTGCGGTCCTGGATGACGTCGTGAGGAGATTCGTCCATCTCGAGGTGCAACTTGAACTTCGCGGTCAGGAAGTGCACCTGGCTGTGGAAACTCCACCGCGACATGTCCGCGTAAAAATCCTCCAGATACGGATTCCCGGCGTTCGGTTCGAAAAACGGCTGGAAGTCCCACTGCTGGCAGAGAAATTCGACCAGTGAGCTCTTCCCGGTTCCCATGTTGCCCGAGACCGCGATGTAGTTCCGGTCGTCGGGAAGATCCGCCGACCAGCGAGACTCGCGGCTGGCCTTCGGCGTTCGGTCGACCTCGATGATTTCCTGTGGAGCTGCCATCGCGACGGCGTGCGGGAGTGGAGGCGGCGGTGTGCGAACGGGATTTGGATGGCGCGAGCCGAT
The DNA here is from genome assembly GCA_042218355.1 of Bradymonadaceae bacterium. Lineage (GTDB taxonomy): Bacteria > Myxococcota_A > Bradymonadia > Bradymonadales > Bradymonadaceae > CAJXPB01. The sequence continues at coordinate 776 of JBDGRG010000370.1, read as the reverse complement.
ACCGTAGTCGATTTGAACTGGTTCGCAACGGCCGTCGGGCGGCTCCTTGGGGCACCGGTCGGATTCGGTTCGGCGGTGCGCTGGCGCCCGTAAGCACGGCCCCGGATGGAGAGATCAGTCGACTTGCAGATCGTCGAGGATGCGATGGGAAACCAGCACGGTGAGCTGATCGTCGAATCGTTTTTGGTCGGTCCGATCCAGACCAACATCTACCTGATCGGCCCGGCCGACGGGGAGGACGCCGCGATTGTCGACGGCGGGGGGGACGTCGACGGGCTGATCGGGTCGGCCGAGGAACACGACTGGACGATCACTCGGATTCTGCAGACGCACGCCCACGTCGATCACGTCGGCGGTCTGAACGAGCTGGTCCAGCGGATCGACGCCTCGATCTATCTGCACCCGGACGAGCGGCAGGTCTACGATGCCGCCCCGCAGCAGGGACGGATGTTCGGGATCGATATCGACCCGCTTCCCGACGTCGATCAGTATCTCGAGGACGGTGATCGCCTCGAGATCGCGGGGGCGACGATGGAGGTCCTCCACTTGCCGGGCCACAGCCCCGGTGGGATCGGCTTCTACTTTGCCGACGCCGGGGTGCTCTTCGGTGGCGACGTGCTGTTCGAGGGGAGCATCGGGCGCGTCGATCTTCCCGGCGCCGATCCGGACGCCATGGAGTTGTCGCTCGAGCGGCTGGCCGAACTGCCCGATTCGACGACGGTCTATCCCGGGCACGGACCGGCGACGACGATCGGGCGCGAGACGACGCACAATCC
>JBDGRG010000037.1:9733-15775 GCA_042218355.1 Bradymonadaceae bacterium | reverse complement strand
GAGACCGCTCGGTGTTGAAGGAGTTCAGAAACACCCAGCCCTTGGACGCCTTCTTCCCCGCGTCCGAGAGATCCTGCATGTAGGGAGGCAACTCCATGGCAAACGACTTCGAGGGTTCGATCTCACCTTTGTCGCGGTTGAACTTCCAGAAGATGACCGCCCCGCGGTATTTTTTGTTGTACTTGCTGAGAGGAGAGTATTTTCCACCCAGCGGCGCCGGGTACTGCGCACCCTGCACGACCCACTCGGTGTTGGGCGTGACGAACGTCGACCCGTGCTCGGACTGGATCAGCTCGCTCTTGACGATCTGCTTCGTCTCGAAGTCCTTCAGACTGACGACCGCGATGCGGGGGTTGGCCTTGTCGTTGATGAACAGATACTCGCCGTCGTATTTCCCGTTCGTCTCACTCAGCGCGGGATGATGCGTGTCTCCCCAGGCGAGGTTCTGATCGAAGCGGTCGCCCGACTCGATCAGCTTTTCGGTCGCCTCGCTGCCGTACCCGTATCCCTGCCATGGTTCGGGGGTGAAAACCCCGGTGATCTTCAGAATCCGCATGCTCGGAATCCCGATGAACATGACCTGCCCACTGTGCCCTCCGGAGGAGACCAGCAGGTGTGTGTCCTTCTTCCCGGTCGGCGTGTACGTCTTCAGCGCGGCTTTGACGTCCTTCTCGCTGAGCCCCCGCCGCTTCATGATCGACTGGATCGAATCTCCGCTGGCCGAACTGCTTCCTCCCGACTGGGTCTTCTTAGCACCCGATGACGCCGAATCCTCGCCGGTCTCACAACCAACCCCGGTCAACAAAACCGACAGGGCGACCAGTAGACCGACGCGGGCCCATGCCCGCAGCACCGACCCACCGGCGACGGCATCCTCTTCGCTTGCTCTTCTCATCTCGTCCTCTCGTGGCGTGAGTCTCGTCGACACATCGAAGACCGGGGGCCCACCTCCCGCCGACACTACAATTCGTAACCTAACGACGGCCGGCACCGATGGATATGACATAGATCATATCCGATGGACGCCTCCCCCTCGCCGGGGGATTTCGACACGCCGGGCGGTGGCGTGTCGGCAGCCGGGGAGACCAGAAGCAGAACGTCTGACCGTCGAGAAGGACGTTGCCGCGTCTGACGATTCACTTCGCAGAGCGAACATCGCACGTCGACGGAGCACCGACGGGTGCCTTCGAGGACGCCCGAGGCCGAGCGCCCCCGCTGCCGCGGGCCGACCGTATTCGGGGAAGACTTCCCCCGTATGATCCATGTCATCTCGCAGAATCGGCGCCGCATCGTCCCCGACCGACGAGACGGGTGTGCTCCAACTCCGTGGGCTCGACGCTGCGACGTTCGCCAAACAGACGTGGCCAGAGCTTTAGCTCTGGGCGGCCGGTCGGGTCAGGACGGTGGAAGCGCGGTCAACGCTCTGCCACCGACCCGATTTACTCGTTCGTCCCACGGTTTCCGATCAGACCCCGACGAGACCGTCCGCTGCAGACTCCGGCCCAAACTGTACATCTCGGGCGGGCGCCGGTAGGCAAGAGGGTCAGCAGTTGTTCACCGATACCTCCTCCCTCACCGCGCCCTCGCCATGGAACGCTGTCGCCCACCCCGAGTACGCGCCGAAGCAATCCTCGCCGACGTCTTCGCCGACCGAGGGGAGTCCGAACCCGACCCCGACGGCTTGCGCCGCCGGGGCGAAGGTCTGCACTACACCGCCTACGGGACGACCGCCCGGGTCGACGGCCGGCGCGAAGCCGTGGTCGTGCGCGTTCCGAAACCGGGCGGGCCGGAGGCACTCGACCACGATCTCGAACGTTCGGTCGACCTCCGAACCCGCCTGGTCGACCGCCGCGACCTGGCATTCGACGTACCGGAACCCCTGGGCACCGCACGTTGTGACACCGGACTGGGGGCGGTGGATCTGCGCTGTCCCGGGTTCGGACTGGACGAGGATCTGGTCCGCGCGCTCTGCGATCCCGTGGAGGTCGTCGCCGAAGTCACCGCGAGTCTTCACGAGCTGGAGACCGCAGCATTCGACCGCCTGGTCGACGGGCCGTCGACCCGACGAGAAGACGCCCAGGCGGTGCTGCAGGTCTTCGAGGAGCACGATCATCCGTCGTTCGGCGACGCCGCCGAGTGGGCGTCGCGACACCTTCCCGACCCCGACCCGACCCGCCTGATCCACGGGGATCTTCAGGGTCGAAACATCCTCGTCGGCGGGCCGATCGATGGGGGGCCGGAATGCGAACTCGACACCGATCGTCTGGCGGTCCTCGACTGGTCCGCCACCCAGATGGGCGACCCGGCCTACGACCTCGCACTGGTTTCGCGGGGACGCCGGCAGGTGTTTGCGGACGACGACCGCGAACTCGAGGACCTGGTCGAAGCGTACAACGCACACGCGGAAGCGCCGCTCGCGGTAGCGGAGGTTCGATTGTGGGAACTGTGGCTGACGGCGGACGCCTTTCTGGACACCCTGGAGGAAACGGGCCGGTCGGCGCAGGCGGAACAGCGGCTCGTCGAATTCGAGAGCGTCCTCGAGCGGTGTTGCAATTGACTCGTTCTCGGCGACCGAATACCGTCGCGGATAGCCAGGATCGATCTTCCGACCTCCACACCGGCGGACGAACCCATGGAGACGGACGCCCCCTCCGAACGGACGTTCGGCTACCGAAGCCACGTCTCCTGGTCACAGTGGGTCGTGCTCGCCTGCTCGGGCGGAGTCACACTGCTGATGATGGCGTACGCGCTCTACGCGTGGTTCGCTGCCGGCATCGTCTCCGGAGCGATGATCGGTCTGGCGCTCTGCTACGCCCTGGCCACGGGCGCGTTTTTCGCGCTCTCCCGCAAACTGGCCACCTCCCAGATCCGCCTCGGCGAGGACGGGCTCGCGTACGCCAACTTCCGGGAGGAGGGATTCGTCGGCTACGACGAACTCGAGAACGTACGCGCGTGGTACATCCCCTATACCGGCGGCTGGATCACGTTGAAGGCCCCCGACACGACCCTCCGGATGACCGTCGTGCTCGACGACATCGACGCCTTCACGAAGACGCTTCACGATCGACTCGACCGGCTCGACTCCCCGCCGTTCGACCGCGACAACCTCTTTGGCTTCTACCAGACGGCCGCCTTTACGGACCTCAGCTGGGATCACTTCTACAGATCGTGGCCTCTGTTGCTGGGAGGGAATCTGCTCACCTGGGCGATCGGAATGGCGACCTTCCGAGCACTGGGCGGCCCGCCGGCGGGCGTCGTGTTCACGGGCCTGATCACCGGCGGCCTTCTCCCCTGGATTCCCCTCGCGATCCTCGACATCGGCGCACTCGCCACTCGCCTCCGTCGGAACGCCGATATCGACGCCTTCGAACTGACGGAGATCACGGAGGAACAGCGGCGGACGCACCTCCAGCGCATCGGACTCTGGGTACTCTCGCTCGTCGCCGCCGGGCATACCGCTCTGCTCCTGTGGGCGATGTGACTCCCGCGTAAGCGTTCAGGGGGGCAATCGACAGGCCACGAAGGTGCGAAGGGGTGGCGAGAGACTCGCTCGACGGTCGGGAACTCGGCCTGCTCTCGACCTTCAGCGAACTGAGCGCTGGGAACGACATCGAGCGATCGATCTCCTCCATGAACACCGTCTCCAGAGACGTCTCGTTCTCTGCGGCCCGATCGCGGTTCCCCTCGGTGACCGGCTACCCCCCTCGGGCTCATTCGCGAAGATCGAGGTAGTAGTGCGTGACCGGCCCGTGGCGGTCGAAACCGTGGGCGTCGACGATCGGGGCGGAGGTTTCCCGACGGGCGTAGAGACCGATCCGCCGGAGTTCCCGGCTCGCGGCGAGGTCGGCACGGGCCTGGAGCAGCGCCGTGTAACATCCGTTTCCACGGTGCTCCTCGCGGACGGCTCCACCCCAGATCATGCCGAACTCGAGGTCGTCGAAGATGGTCAACCCACCGGTGCCCGCCGGCTCGCCGTCGCGGTAGACTAAAAAGCGCGCGACCCGCCGGCCCTCGCCGGTGCAGGTCTCGACCTCCTCGGCCAGCTCCTCGTCGCTCAGATCGGGCGCGCCCCCGAAGGCTGCGTCCCAGATCTCGTACAGCCTGCGCAGATCCTCGACGTCGGAGACCTCTTCGATCTGCACGTCGTCGGGCATGTCGCGCTCGTATTCCCTCGGATCGACCGCGTACGCGGCCAGCTCGTGCACCGGTTCGTATCCGGCCCCGGCCAGCGCCTCCCGCAGTTCGGGGACGTCGCAGGTCGGCTTCACCCCCCAGCGGCTCCAGCTTCCCTCGTGGCGATCGACGACCTCGTCGACGAGCGCCTCCACGTCGGCCCGGTCGGGTCGGGTCCGCGGCACGTTGTTGTAGTTCGCGCCGGGTCGGTCCGAGTAGGCGTAGGTCACCTCGGACCGTTCGACGACGGAGACGTCGTCCGGAGCCCAGAAGAAGTCCGAGACGGCGGCTTCGAGGACGCGGTCGATATCCATGACCGTGATTCGGCGGAGAGCGTTGGACAATCGAGACGACGGGCGGCATGAACGGTAGTGGGAGTCGCTCCGACGGTCGAGTCTTCAACCCGGGGGCTGACTCCCCCGGCTACGCGCTTTCGCCCCCTCCGGGGGCTCGAAAACGAACGCTCTCCGACGGTCGGAGCCCCGACAGGGGCGACAGCACGGTCGGCATGATCACAGCGTGAGTTACCCCCCAGGGAACCGACCGCGAGGGAACGGGGAATGTTCACGGTTCGCGCGAAGTTTCCCGACTCTGCAATCAGGGGTCCGGGCTTCCGCGTCTCCCGTAACCGACGTCGAGGCTCGAACTGTTCCGCCACTCCACCGGTCCGTTCATGACTGCCAACCTCGATCCCGACGCCGCGCTCGCCGATCTCGTCGAGGCGAACCCGGCACGCGCCCGCGTCTTCGAAAATCGCGACCTCGACTACTGCTGTGGCGGCGGGCGGTCGCTGCGGAAGGCCTGCGAAGCCGAGGGCTACGATCTCGAGGCGATCCTCGACGACCTCGAGGAGGTCGACGCTCGCACCGCCCCGGACGACGAGATCGATTTCGATTCGATGACCGAGATCGTCGACTTCATCGTCGACACCCATCACGACTACCTCCGCGACGAACTCGGCCCGCTGGGCGACCTGATCGAAACGGTCGTCGACGCCCACGGCGACAACCATCCCGAACTGTACGATCTCGCCGACGTGTTCGACGACCTCGCCCGCGAACTTCCCCGGCATCTCTCGGAGGAGGAGCAGGTCCTGTTTCCCGCCGTGCGCAAGCTCGACGACGAGGAGGCGTCGGAGGTCGAGAAGCAGACAGCCCGCGCGACGCTCGGGAACCTGGAGGACGACCACGACGAGACCGCCGAACACCTCGAGGAGATCCGCCGGTTGACCGACGGCTACCAGGCCCCCGACGACGCGTGCCCGAAGTACGAGAACATGCTCGAACGGCTCGGACACCTCGAACGCGACATGCACATGCACATCCACCGCGAGAACAACGTCCTCTTCCCGGCGGTTCGCGCTCCAGCGAGCTGATCGCACCCGATGTTCCTCGCTCGATCGGTCGGATCGCCGGAGATCCGCCGACGAGGGACCGACCACCGCTCCCGTCGACCCGGATCGGTCAGCTCCTCGAAAGGAACTCCCTCGCAACGGCCTCGCCGGTCATCGGACGTGCAAAATGGTAGCCCTGTCCGATACTCGCGCCGAGGTCGGCCAACAGCCGCCGCTGTGCGTCGGACTCGATCCCCTCGACGACGACGGCGAGATCGAATTTGCGCCCCATGTCGATCATCGATTCGATCAAAATTCGGTCCCGCTGATCGTCGGGCAGGCCCCGCACGAAGCTCCGATCGATCTTGAGCGCATCGGCGGCGAGCTGTCGCAGATACTGGAGGCTCGAGTAGCCGGTCCCGAAGTCGTCGATCGCCACCCCCAGCCCGCGCTCCCGCAGCGGATCGAGCCGCCCCCCGCGCGTGACCAGGACGCTCTCGGTCACCTCGAGCACGAGATGTTCGAGCGGCAGTCCC
>JBDGRG010000037.1:669-9627 GCA_042218355.1 Bradymonadaceae bacterium | reverse complement strand
TCTGTTCGGCGAGGTCGAGAAACTGGCCGGGCGAGACGATCCCCCGCTCGGGATGATCCCACCGTACCAGCGCCTCGACCCCCAGCACGGCCCCGCTCTCGATCTCCACGATCGGTTGATACCGGACGGTGAACTCGCGGTTCGACACCGCCTCTCGCAGCTCGTTCTCGCGGTGGAGGCGATCGGCGGACGACGCATCACTGTCGGGCTCGAACGTCGAGACGGCGGTCCCCTCGCTGGACTTCGCTTTCGACAGAGCCGTCTCCGCATATCGGAGCAGGCTGTCGGCGTCACTCGCTCCGGCGCCCAACGTGGCGACTCCGACGCTGACCTCCGGGTGGACGACCGTCCCCGCCAAGCGGCAGGGCTCGGTGACCGACGACATCAGTCGACGGCAACGCTCCTCGACGGCGCCGACCCCCCCGACCTTCTCGAAGAGAACCACGAAGTCGTCGGCACCGATCCGAGCGACCGTCACTGCGTCGTCCACGCTCGCGGACAACCGTCGGGCACATTCGCGCAACAACTCGTCGCCGGCCGCGTGGCCGAGCGTCTGGTTGACGTCCCGGAACCGCACGAGGTCGACGACGGCGACCGCCACCTCTGTACATTCGTCCCGAGACTGCTCGACGGCGTGTTCGAGCCGGTCCCGCAACAGCGTTCGATTGGGAAGGCCCGTCAGCGGATCTTTCACGGCACGGCGTTCGAGCTTCCGCTCGTATTCACGGCGCGGCGTGACGTCCCGGAGGGCGACCAACAGCCGCGCCCTTCCGCCGAAGTCGGTCCGCTCGACGGAGACCAGCACGTCGCGCAACTCGCCGTCGCTGCGCCTCAGGCGCGTCTCGTACTCCCGTATCGATCCCTCGTCGACGACCCGCCTGGCGACCTCGAGTCGATCGGACTCCCGAACCCAGAGGCCGGACTCGGAATCACGGCGACCGACCACCTCGGCGGGATCGTACCCGGTGAGCCGCGTAAATCCCGCGTTGACCTCGAGGAACTCCGCCTCGTCGACGGAGAGGATGGCGAGCGCCAGTGGGTTGAGATGGAACGCCTTGGAGAATTTCTCCTCCGACTCCCGCAGCCGCCGCTCCGCCTCTGCCCGCTCGGTCATGTCGCGCACGACACTGACGACGTGAGTCGGATCGGCGCCATCTTCCGGTTCGATGTAGCTGACCACGTGTTCGGTGGGAAACGTCGTGTCGTCGGCGCGCTGCATCGTAAAGTCGCCCCGAAAACTCCCGGTCTCCTCGAGCGGCTCGGCGATCAACTCGCCGAAGCGACGCGCGCGCTCCGAGTCGACGTGAAGAACCTCGGTGCTCGCTCCGACGATTTCCTCGCGCGGATACCCGAACATGTCCGTCGCGGCGCTGTTGCACGCCGCGACGACCCGCTCGGGCACTGCGACGACGAAGATCGCGTCGTCGATCGCCTCGAATGTCGAGCCGATCAGGTCCTCGGCCGAGACGCCCTCGTCGAGCACAGCATCTCCGAACGGCCCTCTCGAAAAGTCAGCCGTTCCCCCGCCGACGAACCCGTGGACGACGACGGCATCGGTCCCCTCTTCCCCTGCGACAGGGGCGGCTTCGACCGACCACGCGACATCGTGTGCATCGTCGTCGGACACGGATCGTCGAACCGCCGGTTCCCCCTCGGCGACGGCGCGGTCGAGCGCCGTTCGGAGTGCGTCCCGCTCACCGGCGGAATCGAAGAGATCGTCGATGCTCCGTCCCTCGACCGGCCCCCCGACACCGGCGAACGTGCGAAAGTTGTCGTTGGAGTGAAGTACGCACCCGTCACCGGGGCGAATGACGGCGAACAGCGGCGAACATCGCAGCAGCCTCGCCGCCAGGGCCGACGCCACGACGCGAGGAGGCGGGTCCGGACAGGTCTCCGGGAGCTCGTCCAGGCCCATCTGCGCCCGCAGCGGCTCCGCCGCGAGCATCTTCGTCTGCGAGGTCCCGCCTGTCGTCACGACCGACCTCCGGCCAGCAGCGTGATTCGTCCTCTCCCACGGTGGAGGACGCGAAATCGAGCATGGTGTCCATCCTATGGGACGCACGGAGCTGTTTGAACAGTTTGGTCCGAGCCGGGTGCGATCACGACCGGTTGGTAACGATGACTCGACGGCGGTGTGGGCTCTCTCGGACGAGGGAGGGCAGCCACAGGGCTCCGAACGGCACCCCCTCGGCTTCTCTCCTCGTCGAGGACGCTCACTCGTCGCCGCGCCCCTCGACTCGAAACCGCCCCCAGACGTGGAAGGGGACGAGTTTCCGGCAGACACGGCTCGCGCGGGCATCGGGCTCGCCCTCCCGAGACGCCAGCTTTGTCGCTTCCGCACTGACCGCGAAGGTCGAGAACGGATGCCCCTTTCGCAGATGTCGCCGCGTCCATCCCCGGACGTGATCGGCGTCGAACTCACACTCGAATTCGCCGAAGAAGGTCGTCTGTTCGACCGTGAAGCCGGCGACCCGGCCGGAGAGCCGCTGTCGCTCGGTCGGGCCGCTCGGCCGGTCGTGGAACGTCAGCTCCAGCTCCCAGCCTCCATCGGCCACCTGGCGTCCGTTCCACGCTCGGAGTGAATAGACGTACCCAGGCTCGATCCCCCCTGGGTGCGCCCAACCCCGACTGAGTCGAAACGTCGGCTCGGTCTCGAAACCGCTCTCCGTCCCACGGACGCAGCGGTCTCCCGGTCGCGGGGCCACGCACGACCCGAAGGCTTCGAACGTCTCACAGGCGTCGACCGTGTGGTGAGCGACGTCGAGGCGTCCCTCGCGACGGCCGTCGGGGCCATGACCAGCCTCTTCGATCAACCCGCCTTCGACTCCGACGATGCCGGCTCGGACGTCGCGGTCGTCGCTCGTCCCGACCACCGGCAACAGATCCGTCTTCGGAATGCCCGTGAACCACCAGGAGACCCTCTCGTCTTCGGGGTCGGTCGGCAGTTCACACCGACCCGGCCAACGCATGCCGCCGGACTGGTAGTTCGGGAAGAACGGACCCTCGTTCTGACGCAGGACCGACAGGGCCAGCCCCTCGGCGCGGACCTTCTGCCGGTCGGGCCTTTCGCCCGCATCGGCGCGCGCCGTCGGCACGTCCGCCGTCCCCGCGTCTGGTGCCCCCGCATCCGGCGCGCCGGGTCCGTTGCTCGAGGCGCCGCCTCGGCCGTCCGCGTGCAATGGCCACGTTCCCTGCTCGGCCGTGCGTCCGCAGCCAGTCGAGACGAGAACGAGCCATGAACACGCGACCAACCATCGACAGACCATCCATCGACGTGATGTCGATCCAACCATCGGCGTCCTCCTCACCGTCGTGTGCCGTCATCGGATTCGGCGAGCACGGACGTCAGATTTCTGTCGCCGCGCCGCCGAACTGTCTCCAGCGAACTGATGTCAGCCTCGGCGAGCCGAACCGACGCGCCCTCCGAACCCCCTACGCAAACTCCGGGGGCTTCGCCGATCCGGGGATCGTTGGTCGCAAGTTGCGTTCCAGCTAGAGAGTTGACGACGACGTTGGAATGAACGCCCCGCAAACCGAGACGGGAGACCGGAGGTGGAGATAAGCTCCCGTCAGAGGAGCACCCCTGGATTCATGATTCCGTCGGGATCGAATTCCTCGCGGGCGGCCTCCAGGCCGTCGGCGAACAGGTCGGGCCGCTCGCCCTCGTACCAGGGTTTGTGGGTCCGGCCGACGGCGTGGTGATGGGTGATGGTCGCCCCGGCGTCGGCCAGCAGATCGGAGACCGCCGATTTGACCTCGCGCCACTGTTCGAGTTCCGAGCCGACATCGGCCGGTCCCAGAAAGGTATAGTACGGCGCCGGCCCGTCCGGGTAGACGTGCGTGAATCGGCACGTGACGAAGCCGTCGCCGCAGACGCGCTCCAGCGCGTCGAGGGTCGTCCGCACGATCTGCATGTGAAGATCGTCGAACTGCTCCCAGGTGCAGGCCGTCTCGAAGGTGTCGACGAGCACCCCGAGACTGACCATCGTATTCTGGAGATAGGGCGCCTCGAAGAACGACGAACGCCACTGCAACTGTGCCTCGCCCCCGTCCGCATCGGCACCGGGCTCCCGGTGGACGGGGTCGCCGTCGAGCCGCCCGCCGTGATCCTGGGCGAGGTCGACCGCTGTCCGGAGCGCACCCCGAGTCGGGACATTGGGCGATTCGAACCCGAGCATCAGCAGGCTCGCCCCGTCGGTAGCGAGCCCGTTGAGCATCGCCTCCCGTCCATCCAGCAGCCGGCAGTTCGCGGGGTGCAGACCGGATCTCGCGAGCGCCCGCGAGACTTCGACGCCGTCCCAGAAATCCTCGAACCGGACGGTCGCCTTGGACCGGTACTCGGGGGTGTCCTGCGTGCGAATCCAGGCGTCGGTGATGACGCCGAGGATCCCCTCGGAGCCGGCGACGAGCCGATTCGGGTCGGGCCCGGCGCCGGAGACGGGCAGGCGACGGGTCGTCAGCTCGCCGCCCGGCGCGACCATCCGGACCGACGAAATCCTCGAAGTGCGTGTAGACCGTGGCATAGTGCCCGCCCGACCGGGTGGCGATCCAACCGCCGACGGTGGAGAATTCGTACGACTGCGGGTAGTGGCGAAGCATCTGTCCCGTCCCCTCGAGCTGTTCGGCCACCCGCGGGCCAGTCGCTCCGGCCTGGATCCTCGCGGCCCCCGAGCGGACGTCGCACTCGAGGACGCGATCCATCCGGCGCGTATCGAGCGAGATCACTCCCTCGTACCCCGCGACGGCCCCGGTCTCCACGCCACCGACCACACTGGTCCCGCCCCCGAACGGAACGACCGCGACCTCCCGCCCGCTCGCCCAGTCCAGCAGCCGACGTACCTGCTCGACTTCGGTCGGGGCCGCGACCAGGTCGGGCGCACCCTCGAAGTCGCCGCGGAAGCCACGCACGATGTCACGATACGCTCGGCCGTACGTGTGGCGCGCCCGGGATCGCGGCGCCGTGGTCACCGCCTGCGCGAGTTCGTCCGGCGGCTCGATCGACGGGTCGGGCAGGTCGATATCGCCCAGCGTTGGTGGCTCCCGCAGCTCGAGTCCCTCGAAACCGAGCATCGCCCGGACCTGCTCGCCCAGCCGGCGGCGCTCCTCGCGGGCCGGGAACTTCGACTCCCACCCCCAGCCCCAGAAACTCTCGCGGCGATCATCGGACCCACTGCTGGCACTCGGCTCGTCCTCCGCACTCACGGCGACCTCGCTCGCTGCAAGGCAGAATCTGGCGTATCGTCCGACATTTGAAGATCGACCGACCGAGGATGCAACGTCACGAAAAACCTTCGGCTTCAATTCCACGTCGGACAATGCTATCCGCGTCTGCCGATATTTACGCTCCTCGCTCGCCCCGACGCTCTCCGCGCCGAGTCTCCCGATACGATCCGCCGGCGCGAACCAGTCGATGTCGAATTCCGCCCTGCCCCCAGACCCGGTCTCCCCCTCCCCCATCGCGATGCTCGGCGACCTCGACATGGATCGGTCGTTCCCCGCTCTCCTCGATGCGCTGCCGGACGGCGTCCTGATTGCGGACAGCTCCGGAACGATCGTGCTGGTGAACGACGAGCTGACCGAGATGTTCGGCTACGACCAGGACGAGCTGATTGGCGAGGCGGTCGAGAAGCTCGTCCCCCCCGAGCACCGGGACGACCACTTCGATCGGTCCACCTCCTTTTTCGAGGACCCGACGGACCGGCCGATGGGCACGCAACTCGATCTGGCGGGCTACCGCGCCGACGAAACCCGCCTCCCGATCGACATCCGACTCTCTCCACTTCCGACCTCGGGGGAGACGCACGTCTTGGCGGTGGTCCGTGACATGCGCGAGCGCAGAGAGCTCGAACGGGCACTGGTCGAGAAGCTCGAACACGAAGCCTGCCACGACGACCTGACCGGACTGGCAAGTCGATCGCTGTTTCGCGAACAACTCGAAAAGCTGGCCGCCCGCGCCCACCGGAAGTGGTACACGGCGGAACACCGGCCCGATGTTCGCTCGGACCGGCGCGCGAATTTCGTCGCCGCCTTCCTCGACATCGACGACTTCAAGGCGATCAACGACACGTACGGACACTCGGTCGGGGACGCGGTCCTCGAGTGCATGGCGGAGCGACTCCGAGACGAAACCCGCAGCACCGATACACTCGGGCGCTTCGGGGGGGACGAATTCACCCTGCTCCTCGACGGTATCCAGACCGACCGAGATCTCGAAAAGCTCATCCAGCGGCTGAAAACCCTCTGCCAGGAGCCCCTCGACATCGAGGGGCGCACGTTCTCACCGACCCTGAGCATCGGGATCGTCTGGCCCTCGCTGGCGTACTTCGACCGCGAACCCGACGAGGAACTGCTCGACGGACTGATCCGGGCGGCGGACCGCGCGATGTTCGGAGCGAAGGACGAGCGGCAGACCGGATGTACATACGAACTGCGGCATGGCCTCACCGACCCGCCGCCCGTCGACTGAGTCCCCGGCGCGCGCGACGCTCGCCGCCCGGCGACGACATCTCCCCCGCAACTCCGCTCGAACGGCCACCCCGGTCGTTCCGTCCGCTCCCCCTTTCCCTTCCCACCGTTCGAGCCGCCGAGAGGCATCGGGTCCGCTCGGAAACCGTGAAAATCTCCGCCGCCGGCCGAGAGGAGCATCGACCGCGCAGCCAGCGCCCTGACCCGACCCGCCCGCTCAGCGCTGGAAGCTCCGGCTACGCTGCTTTCAGCGTGCTCTGGAGCGTTCATCCCACGGAGTTGGCTCTTCACACCCAGAGGCATCGGAGCCATCGACGGGCGCAGCGCGCTGCCGGGTCGACGACGGACGCGCAAACTTTCCGGTCGAGTCCCAGCCAGCGAATTTTTTGCGCGGCCCGCTCCACGGTTCGGCCCGGGCGCGCACGGCCTCGTCGGCTCGATCCCCCCGCCTTCCCCGGACCGAACCGCCCGATAGGCCATTCTCGGCCCCCGATGGCATGCGACTTGCTGCACAAAATGGACAGAAGTCGACCCATCGCGATCGGGGCCGGTGCGAACCCCGACCGGATTTTACTCACTGAGACGACGGAGGATCCGACATGTCCCTCGCCGCAGATTCCGCCACCTCCCTGGACGACGAGTCCCACCGAGCCTGGCTCGAGGGTGACTCGTCGGACCTCCGTCCCGTCGACGACGACGGCACGGCCGAACTCGACGACCAGATGAGTGCGCTCGACGTCTACATGGCGCGCCTGAGCGATCTGGAGCCGCTGTCGAAGGACGAGCAGAGCGAACTCGCCCGCCGATACCACCAGCAAGGGGACGAATCGGCGGGGCAGCTGCTGGTCATGACGAATCTCCGGCTGGTGGTGAAACTCGCCAAGGAGTACGCCGGCAAATGGGAGGAGGCACTCGACCTGATCCAAGAGGGCAACGTCGGGATCACCAAGGCGCTGGACCGGTACGATCCCTCGAAAAACGTCAAGTTCACCAGCTATGCGCAGTACTGGATCCGCGCCCGGATCCTCGACTACCTCATCAATCGGGGACGGACCGTCCGTCTCGGATCGACACGAGCGAGTCGCAAGCTGTTCTACAACCTCCACGAGGTCCGCGACTGGCTGCGCGACCAGGGACTCGATCCCACGCCCGAACGCGTCGCGGAGTGTCTGGACGTCGACAGACGGGAAGTCGTCCGCGTGACCAATCAACTCGACGGGCCGTCGGTCTCGCTCGACCAGGAGGTCTCCGACGAGAGCACTCAGACCTTCGGAGACCTGATGGAGGCCGACGACGCCTCCCCGGAGGAGGCGCTCGAGGACGAGGAGAACCGCCGCATCACGCGCGAAGCGCTCAAGCTCTTCGGCGAACGGCTCGACGACGATCGGCGCCGGGCCATCTGGTTCGAGCGGACCCTGGCCGACGACCCGAAGTACTTGCGGGAGCTGGGGGACGACTGGGAGGTTTCGAAGGAGCGGATCCGACAGATCGAGGCCGAACTGCACGCCGAATTTCGCACCTTCTTCCGCCGGCTCGTCGGGGGACGCGACGAGGTCAAACAGATCGTGCGAGCATGACGCCGCATCGCGCCGGATGCGAACCGAGAAAGCATCCGGCGTATCCGACAACCGATGCTGTCGATGGGCTTCGTATCGATTGACGTTTCGTTCGGCGGGGCGGCGACCATCCCGGCCACCGAAATTGGCGGTGTCGGGATGGCGCCGGTTCCAACGATTTGAAAGCCGACCGGCGTGCGGCGCGGTCGACGTACCGGGAGCGACGCGCCGCAAGCCGAACCGCTCGCGCGCCAACGGTGCCCGCGAATTTTTCATCCGTCTGGTCTGGCCCCGAAAATATTGCGCCTCGCCGCCGCGCACCCTCGAGTGACGCGAGAACGGTCTCCGACGGCACCGAACTTGCAGCCGCAAGTGGCGACGCAAAACATCGTGCCGAACGGCTCGAATTTGGCGGGTGCAAATTTTTCACGCTAGCGAAGGGAGCAATCTCGATGAGTTACGATTTCGACGGCAAACGCGTTCTGGTCACCGGCGGCAGTGCGGGCATCGGTCGAGCGACGGCACTGGCGTTCGCCGAGGCGGGGGCCGACGTGATGATCGCCGACGTCGACGACGACCGCGGCGAGCGCGTCGCCACCGAGCTGCGGGACCGGGGGGTCGACGGCGAATACGTCCACACCGACGTCTCGTCGCCCGAGAGCGTCGACTCTCTGTTCGAGACGATCGACGATCAGTGGGGGGAGCTCGACTGCGCCTTCAACAACGCGGGCATCGAGGGCGAACAGGCGCCGACCGGCGACTGTTCGCTGGAGAACTGGCACCAGACGCTCGAGATCAATCTGAACGGCGTCTTCTACTGCCTTCGCCGCGAGCTGCAGCGGATGGTCGACCAGGGAGACGGCACGATCGTCAACATGTCGTCGGTCGCCGGTCAGCGGGGGTTTGAGCAGCTCCCGGCCTACGTCGCCTCCAAGCA
>JBDGRG010000037.1:0-625 GCA_042218355.1 Bradymonadaceae bacterium | reverse complement strand
TCGCATCACCCACGAGGACCCGGAGGTCGAGCGACAGTACGTCGCCATGGAACCCATCGGGCGGATGGGTGAACCCGAAGAGGTCGCCGACACCGTGCTCTGGCTCTGCTCCGACCAATCGTCGTTCGTCCAGGGTGAAACCGTCGCCGTCGACGGTGGCTTCCTCGCCCAATGACGGTGCACGTGGCACGCTCTCTCTCCGTCGCGAAGGCCCCCCGCGGCGGAGAGAATGCAACTCGCCTTCCACCGAATCCGTCGTTTCCAGCCGACGGCCGTCTTGCCGAGCCGACACTCCGCGGGACGCGCGTCCGACCAGCTGTACACGGACTGGGAGGACCGGGATCCCCGGGCCCGCAGTGCCGAGGAGGTCGTCGACATTCTCGACTTGGAGACGGATCGGGTGGGCCCTCGCCGTCGGCATCAGTCCGATCCCCGTGACCTTCGGAAGGTTTCGCAATTGACTGCCCAGTAGCCGATTCGTGTGTAACAAGCCGGACCGAGGCTCGGCGAGCTGATTTGTGCGAGGTCACCGCCGTCAAACGCAGGGGGTGTGATCCAACACCGTGGGATCTGTTTCGACCGTTCGTAGGCACACCGTGGCCAGTGCATCTTGCACTGGCGGGTC
>JBDGRG010000369.1:6089-9054 GCA_042218355.1 Bradymonadaceae bacterium | reverse complement strand
GACGAATCGGAGGTCCGTGAACTCCTCCGACACACCTGGCACCCGTTCTTCGGTCGCTTCGGCCGGCTGAGGGAGGTTCAGCTGGCAGCGGTCCGCCCGATCGCGGGCGGCCGGAACGTGCTGGTCGGCGCCCCGACCGCTTCGGGCAAGACGGAGGCGGTCGTCGCCCCGCTGACCGAACGCGTCTTCTTCGGACGGGCTCCGGAGGCCTCGACCGGTGAAGGCCCGAACCGACGGCGCTTCCCCAGCTTCGGCATGCTCGTGATCAGCCCGACCCGCGCGCTGTGTCGGGACCTCGGACGCCGCCTGACCCGCCCGGCCGAGCAGTGCGGGCTCGAGGTCGACGTCAAGACCGGCGACGCGACCGGCGTCGACTTCCACGGCGATCCGCCCGAAATCCTCGTCACGACGCCGGAGTCCCTCGACTCGGCGCTGGCCCGCCATCCGCGAGCGTTGCGCGACACGCGAGCCGTCGTCCTCGACGAACTCCACCTGCTCGACGGCACGGCGCGCGGCGACCAACTGCAGTGTCTGCTCGAGCGCCTCCGGCGCATCGTCCGGGAGGACCTCCAGATTTGCGGGGCGTCGGCGACGCTGCCACAGGGAGAGGACCTCGCCCGCAGCTACCTCGGACCCGAGGGCCACTTCCTGCAGCGCGAAGACGACGACGGCCGAGCTCACCGTGCGATCGAGGCCGAGCTGATCGAGGCCAGCCATCTCGAGCAGGCGGCCGACGTCGTCGAGGAGTCGTTCCAGCGCGGGGACGACCGCAAGTTGCTGGTCTTCGCAAACACGCGGGCCCAGGTCGAGGATCTGACAGCGATCCTGTCGGAACGCGAGCTGCTGCGCGACCGTGTCTACGCCCATCACGGCAGCCTGTCGCGTGCGGAGCGGCTGCAGGCCGAGGAGCGGCTGCGGGATGCACCCTCGGCGATCTGCGTGGCGACGATGACCCTCGAGGTCGGCATCGACATCGGCGACGTCGACCGCACGATCCTCGCCGGCCCGCCCCCGGACGTCTCCTCGCTGCTGCAGCGGATCGGCCGGGGAAATCGCGGTGAGGACGCCACCCGGGTCACCTGCCTGTACCGCGGTGAATTCGAACGCCAGCGCACCAGCCACCTGCTGGAGTCCGCCTCGCTGGGCCGGCTGTTTACAGAGGACGTCCCCTTTCGCCCGTCGCTGCTCGCCCAACAGGCGCTGTCGCTGGTCTTCCAGAGCCCGAGCGGCTGGATATCGGCACAGGCCCTCCACTCCAGACTCTCGCGCGAGGCGCGGCGGGCCTGGACGCGGGCCGACTGTCGGGCAGTGCTCGAACAACTCGCCGACGACGGGTATCTCCACGACATCCAGGGCGACCGGTACGCCCCCGACGCCGAGGCGGAACACGACTTCGAGTACGGCCGCGTGCACAGCAACATCGAGGATGTCGACGAAGTCGAGGTCGTCGACGAGCTGACGAGACAGACGCTCGGCCGCGTGCGCTTTCGTCCGAGCCACGCCGACAAATTGCGGGAGGGCGAAGATCTCGCCGTCGCGCTGGGCGGCAAACGGCGCAAGGCGGTCCGCTACGTCGACGACCAGCTGGTCGTCCGAAGCGAGGACGGTCTCGAGGACGCCCAGTTCATCGCCACCCAACCGCCCCGTTACTCGCGGGAACTCGCCGCCGATCTCGCGCAGTACCTGGGGCTCGACCCGACCACGCTGGCCGTCGAACCGCTCGACGACGGATGGCTGCTGTTTCACTTCCTGGGCACGCTCTGGGGCCGGCTGTTCGAGTACATGCTCCGGCGCCAGAATCTGGTCCAGCGCCGCGGCTCCAAGGGAGCGTTCTTCTTCGAGGTTCGGGACCCCCCCGACGAGGCGGGATTCGACTTCGAGAGTCGAGAGGCGCTGGTCGAAGCGACGGATGCGACCATCCGCGGTCAACTGGGGAAGTTCGTCAAATTGCTGGGCCCCGGGCCATTCGACAGGTGGGTCCCGCGGGACCGCCGCGAGGAGTGGGTTCGGCGGACGCTCGAACCGGAGAGGTTCGTCGAGACGCTGCTCGACGCGTCGATCGAGCACGAGTCCGTGACGAGCTAACCGCCGCTAAGGCGCGGAGCGGAACCGCGAAGACGCAAAGACGCCAAAAACTGAGGCCACGAAGACACGAAGGCGCGAAGAGGGAACCGCTGAGCCGCAAAGGCGCCAAAGAATACGGCCACGAAGACGCGAAGGCGCCGAGCCGAACCGCCAAGACGCAAAGGCGCCAAAAACTGAGGCCACGAAGACACGAAGGCGCGAAGGAAAATCCGGCGGGGAAGCCGGAAGGCAAGAACTCGCGGCCGCGAGGGCACGAAGTGCGAGAAGCCGCGGCCGCGAAGACTGGTCGGCCAGTCACTCCCCCTCTCCGACAGTGGTGAGCAACTGTCGTTCGGTTGTAACTCAGTCACTTAGTCACTCAGTGACTAAGCCACTGGCCGACCGTCGGGAGGCCTTCATCGCCCGTCCAGCGGCATCGCCTTGGAGATGATCTCCTTCATCACCTCGCTGGTGCCGCCGCCGATCCGCATCAGGCGCGTGTCGCGCCAGGCCCGGGCGACATTGCTCTCCTCGGCATATCCCATGCCGCCGTGGAGCTGCAGACAGTCGTCGACCACCTCCATCGCGGTCTCGCCCACCTTCAACTTCGCCTCCGAGATCTCCTTCTGGCAGGTTTCGCCCCGGTCGAAGAGGTCGGCGGCGTGATAGGCGAGGGTGCGGCAGGCCTCGAGCTCCGTCTCGGCCTCCGCGATCCGGTGGCGGACCGTCTGAAATCCGGTCAACGGCTTCTCGAATGCCTCGCGTTCCTTGACGTACTCGATGGTGTCGTCGAGGACCTGCTGGGCACCGGCCGTTCCGGTCAGCGCACCGACCAGCCGCTCCCCCTGGAAGTTCTGCATGATGTAGAAGAAGCCCTGCCCCTCCTCGCCGAGCAGGTAGC
>JBDGRG010000369.1:0-6071 GCA_042218355.1 Bradymonadaceae bacterium | reverse complement strand
GTGGTTCCCGATCTTCTCGATCTTGTTGACGACCTCGAAGCCCTCGACGTCGGTCGGGAACGTGAAGAGGCTCAGCCCACCGTACCGAGTGATCGGATCCGGATCGGTGCGAGCCGCCAGCGTGATGAAGTCCGCGCGCGTCCCGTTCGTGATCCAGGTCTTCTGGCCGTTGATGACGTACTCGTCGCCGTCCTTCTCGGCGCGGGTCGAGATCCCCGCGACGTCACTGCCGGCATCGGGCTCGGAGACCCCCAGCGAGGCGATCTTTTCGCCGCGGATCGCCGGCTCGAGAAACGTCTCCTTCTGCTCGTCGGTGCCGAGTTCCTCGATGACCGGCGTCGCCATGTCGGTCTGGACGAGGATCGACATCGCCAGCCCCGCCATCCTCGACCGGGGCAGCTCCTCGGCGAGTACGGCCGTGTGCCAGATGTCGCCCCCTGAGCCGCCGACTTCTTCGGGATACCGGCAGCCCAGATAGCCCTGCTCGCCCATCTCCTCGAAGACCCGTCTCGGGAACAGCCGGTTCTCCTCCCACTCGTCGGCATGCGGGGCGAGCTCGTTCTCGGCGTAGTCCCGGACGGACTCGCGGAACATGTCGTGCTGCTCGTTGAACTGCGGATATTTGTCGTAATCGACAGGCATGGTGCTGAATCCTGTTGGCTCGAGTGACGGTCGAAACGAGTCGTCCAGCGATCGAGCAACCCAGCGACCAGCGCACGGCCCTCGCATCGCGAGGTCCGTCGCGCCGGCTGGCAACTGCGGAGCGCTGCAATCCGCCCGTCACCTCTCGGTGTCGTCGCACAAGTCTGCGAGTGTCGGGCGGTCGGCCGGCGCCTCGGCTCGTTGTCGGACTGTCGTCGGTGCAGAACGCACCGTTAAGTTAGTGTTCACTAACTTGTGCAACCGGACATTACCGGAGGGGGCGAGCGCGCTCAACCCTCCGCGGACGGCTCCGGCCGCCGACTCCCCCCCGACGTGAGCGCCCAAACCGCTCTTCGGCTGGGAAACATGCGGCTCTTGCGATATCGATCGGGTGTATCGACCTCGCCGGTCGGGGGAATCCGGGCCGCGAGCGTCGACCGACCGCCGGACGGACGCGCATGACCAGAATCCAACAGTTCATCAAATTCGTACGGCGGGGCGCAGCGAAGCCGAGATACCAGAGCGAGACCCTGATCCGGACGCTGCGCGCAGCGGGGCTCGTGCTGGCGGTCTTTCTCATCGGGACCGTGGGCTTCTACACGCTCACCGACGGGTCGCACACGTTGCTCGAGTGTGCGTACATGACGGTCATCACACTGACGACCGTCGGCTTCCACGAGGTCATCCCGGTGTCGGGCCGACCGGCGATGCAAGCCTTCACCATCGTCCTCATCGTACTCGGGATGGGAGGGGCGCTGTACTTCGCATCGTCGCTGACCGCGTTCATTGTCGACGGCGAACTTCGAAACTTGCTGCAGCTGCGTCGTATGGAACGGGAGATCCGTCAGCTCCAGAATCACTACATCGTCGCCGGCGTCGGAAAGACGGGCGAGTACGTCCTCAACGAGATTCTCGACAGTCGGAAGTCGTGCGTAGTCGTCGAGAACGACCGCGACCGGATCGAGGAGGTCGCCGAGGACCTCGACCGGGAGTTTCCGTATCTGATCGGGGATGCGATGGACGACGATCTGCTCGAAGAAGCCGGCATCCATCGTGCCGAAGCGATCATCTGTTCGCTCGGCAGTGACCGAGACAATCTCTTCGCGACGATCACCGCTCGGCGGCTCAACGAGGATCTCACGATCATCACGCGTGGCTATCACCCGAACGCGGAGCAAAAGTTCAAAATGGCGGGGGCGGACAGCGTCATCTTCACCAACGTCATCAGCGGGATGCGGATGGCCGCCGAGGCGATTCGCCCGCAGGTGACGACCTTCCTCGACCTGATGATGAAGGATCGGGACCACTACCGCCGGGTCGAGGAGCTGCGGATCCCCGACGACAGTCCGCTGATCGGCCACCAGCTGCGGGAATCGTCGATTCGCCAGAAGACCGACGCGCTGATCATCGCCGTCTACGACTGCGACGAGGACGAGTACATCTTCAATCCGGGACCGGACTACACTCTGACGGCGGGCACGAAGCTGATCGTGCTGACGCTGGTCAAGGACATCGACCGGATCGAGCAGCTGCTCCGCGACGGCACGGGCTGACGATCTCCGGTACTTGTCAATCGACCGCTCCGTGTTATCGATCCTCGCGTCGTATCGACGCGAGCCCGACTTCGAGCCGACGAGGATCCGACCGTGGGTGTCTTTTCCGGGTCACTGACGTACAAGCTGTTCTTCACCCAGCAGGATCCGCCCGATAACTGGACGAATGCGTACGTCGAGCGGCTGAATCTCAACGCATTCGAGCCGCTCGATCCCGACGACGAGGCGGACGAGTCACTGGGCTGGGTACCGATCGAACAGCCCCTTCAGACGAGCTTCGAGCTGGAGGACTTTCGGTACGGCGACTTCATCAATCTGGGCCTGCGCCGCGACCGCTGGGCGATCCCGAAGGCCCGCCGCGAGGCTCGTCTGGCCGAGGCCGAACGCGAATGGCACGCCAAGAACGACAAGGACGATCTGAGCAAATACGAACAGGAGGATCTCGAGCAGATGGTCCTGCGGGACCTCCGCGAGGAGACACTGCCGACGATGCGCGTAATCGACGTCAGCTGAGGAGACGTTCGACATGGACCTGATCCCCGCGAGTCCCTACGCGAACGCGGTCCAGATGGGTCTGGCGTCTCACCGGATCGAGGCGATTCAGACCGTCGAACCGACGCGGTTCGTCGAGAAGGAGTAACCGCCCCCGCCCGACACGTCCCTCTGCACCTCTCTCTCCGACGATGGAACTGGCCGAACTGGTCGAGAGTCGACGCTTCCTCGGCAGCGAATTCCTCCTCTGGCTGTGGTACAAGTCCGACTGCTACGGGGGACTGTTCGAATTGCGCGGTCACGGCGAGGTCGAGGTCGTCTTC
This sequence comes from Bradymonadaceae bacterium, assembly GCA_042218355.1. GTDB lineage: Bacteria > Myxococcota_A > Bradymonadia > Bradymonadales > Bradymonadaceae > CAJXPB01. Next base: position 3,061 of record JBDGRG010000369.1, on the reverse strand, counting down.
GACGACCGGCTGACCCTCGAGGCCTATCTCGGGGAGGCGGGCCAAAACGTCATCAAGGGGGGGACGCCCGCTGATTCGAAGGAGGCACGCACGGCCCTTCGCGAGGGCAAGCGTCCGACGCGCGCCCGCCTGCGGATCGTCAAGGACGGCCGCGAGTGGAAATTCAAGTTCAAGGCCGAGCCGTTCGACATCTCGACGCTCAAGATCCCGGCGGTGCTGACGGATCGCGAGGACGAGAAGCTCGAGGAGCGGATGGGCCTGGTGTCGGAGGTCGAATCGATCCTCGACGCCCTGTACCGTGAATTTCTGAGCCTGCGGACGGGTTCGGTCTGGAGTGACCGGATGGTCCCGGCGATCCGCGACTGGATCGAGGCCGAGGGCGCGGCGCGACCCGACGACTATCCCGACGACGCGCTCGAGGAGGCCTACCGGGAGGAGATGAGCGGCGAGGGGCCGACCGAGACTCGTGCCTCGGAGTCCGCCTGACTGCGATGTCCGTCCTCGACGCCATTCTGCTGGGCATCCTGCAGGGTGCGACCGAATTCCTGCCGATCAGCTCGTCGGGGCATCTCGAACTTGCCGAGTATCTGCTGGGCATCTCCCAGCCCGGTCGGCTGTTCGACATCGTGCTCCACGTGGGCACGCTCGCGGCCATCGTGACCTACTACCGCGACGACGTCCTCCTCGTCGGCCGCGACACCGCCCAGGGCCTCGCCGACACCTGGTCGCACGGCGCTAACGAGCGCGCGCTCGACCGCCAGGGCGTCCGCCTGGCGGTGCTGACGATCGTCGCCTCGATTCCGACCGCCTTCATCGGCGCGGGCTTCGACCGGTGGATCGACATCGGACAGGGGGCGGACGCCGCGCTGTTCGTCTGCGTCGCGCTCGTCGTCAACGGATTCGTCCTGACCTCGGCACGGTGGCTGGACGTCGAATCGACCGCGACCCGCAGCGGTCGAACGACCCTCTGGAACATCACACCCTCCACCGCGGCACTGATCGGAGTCGCCCAGGGCCTCGCCGTCACTCCCGGCTTGTCGCGTTCCGGCCTGACCATCGTCGCCGCCCTGGCACTGGGCACCATCCGCGACCGCGCCGCCCGCTTCTCCTTCCTCATCTCGATCCCGGCAATCCTCGGTGCCCTCGCCCTGGAATTCGACCCCGACATCCTCGCCGGGGGGAATTCGGGCACGGTCCTCGCGGTCGGTGCCCTCACCGCCACCCTGGTGGGTTACCTCGCCCTGGCCGTGCTGGTCCGACTCGTCGAGCGGGCCCAGTTCCACCACTTCTCGTGGTACTGCTGGGCGATCGGCGGCGGCGGTGCGGCGTATCTCCTCGTCTGACGCATTCGAACCCAGCACCGGTGCGCGGTCCCCTCTGGCCTGTTCCCGCGCATCGCTGCCCACAGCCCTCGACGAGTGTTCGTCCGTGCCGTCCCGGGCGGCACCGTGCCGACGAGGCCTTCACCCGGGGGAGCCGGGGCAGAGCCCGGCCCCGACGGTGCGCCGTCATAGCTGCGCGGACCTCGTCGACGAGGCTCTTGAACTGCGCAGACGGGCGAGATATTGATGCGGTCCCGCTCGACGTGCAGAGAAGCGACCACTTCGTCGTTCACCGACTCGGCCATTCTCCGTACCGGAGGGAGAGACCATGTCCCGTATCCGTTCGCTGACACTTCTGTTCGCAGGGATTGCGCTCGCGACGACCCCGACACTCGGCTGTGGCGGGGGCGGCGGTTCGAACGGGAATGGCGGCGGAGGGAACGGGGGGGGAGGCGGGGGGTGCGTCTCCTTCACCGAGGTCCACGCGCGTCGCGTGAACGCGGACGTCGCCCTCCGGAAATCCGACTGCTATCACGTCGACGAGAGCGTCACGGTCACCTCCGGGGCCAAATTGACCATCCAGCCGGGGACGACACTTTCGTTCGCGGAGGATACGTCGCTGCAGATCCGTGGCGGAGCGACGATCTCGGCCGAGGGAACCGATTCGAAGCCGATCACGTTGACCGGCCGGAAAGAATCTCGCGGATTCTGGAAGGGTCTGCGCCTCCACAATACGACCAGCGTCACGAGCAGGCTCGAGCACGTGACGGTCGAGTACGGAGGGGGGCAGAACGGCGCGAACGTCACCTTCAGCAACAGCGTGAAGGTCGCCGTCGAGAACTCGACGTTCCAGAAGAGCGGCAACCTCGGCCTGAAGGCCAGTGCGGGGACGAACTTCACCTCGTTCCAGGGCAACGAACTCGTCGACAACGCCGCGGCCCCGGCCCAGGTCCATCCCGCGGCCATCGCCGAACTGGACGCGTCGACCTCCTTCAGCGGCAACGGAACCTCCGCGGTCCGCGTGGGCGGGGGCGAGGTCGCCGGCGGCGAGGTGACCTGGCCCGCCCTCGGCGTGCCGTATCGAGTTCGGGACAACGTGAAGATTTCGGGCGAAAAGACCGCCGTGACGATCGAAGCCGGCGCGACGTTCGCATTCGCCGAGGACGTCGGGCTGAACGTCACCGACAAGGCCGCCTTCGTCGTCCAGGGGACGTCGGACTCGAAGGTCGTCTTCACCGGCACGACCGAGGAGAAGGGCTGGTGGGGCGGCATTGCGCTCGACAAAACCACGCGGTCCGAGAACAAATTCGAACACGCGGTCATCGAATACGGAGGGAGTGAGAAGTGGGACTTCCCCAACGGCGCCCACCCCGCAAATCTGCAGTTGAACTCGCCCTACAACGCCAAGGTCCACCTCTCGATCGACAACACGACGATCCGGAACAGCTCCACGGTGGGCCTGTACGCGGGCAAGTTCGTCCAACTGCGGTCCTTCTCGAACAACACGCTGGAGTCGAACGCGGGCGGGTCCGCGAGCGTCCATCCGACGGATATCGCCGGCCTCGATCCGTCGAGTACGTTCTCCAGAGTCGTCACGGTGCGAGGCGGCAAGATCCAGGAGGGGGACGTCACCTGGCCGGCGATCGATCCCGCCTACCGGGTCGCCGACAACGTCGCCATCGAGGGAGAAAACACCTCGGTCGAGATCGCAGCCGGCGCAACGTTTCGATTCACCGATA
>JBDGRG010000368.1:11136-12213 GCA_042218355.1 Bradymonadaceae bacterium | reverse complement strand
GGTCTCGTCGTCGCCGGTCAGGTCCTCGTAAGCCCGACGGACCCAGGTGGTACGGGCGACCTCGGCGAACGTCCCGGCGTGGGGGAGCCCGGAGGGCCCGAAGCCGGTTTCCAGGGTGACGGTACCGTCGCCCCCGTCGGCCTCCTCGAGTCGTTCGACGATCGTTCGGGCTTCGCGATACGGCCAGGCGTCGAGTTCGTCACTCATGGTGGGACGGTCGGGTCGGTTCGGAACGGAGAATGGCGCGCCGACACTGGTTATCGACCGGGCCCGCGGGATGCAACCCGCGCCGACCGCGATCGCGAGTCTTCGGTCGGTAGGAAGGTCCAGTCGCGGGTAGAATGGACGCGGCCAGTGCTCGATGCCCGCGGCTCACCGGAGGCCTGCGGAGTGTCCCGAACAGTTTTTTGCGGCGGAAGTTCGTCGCGCAGCGAAGGGCGGCCCTCGGGCGAGACCCTTTTTTCTCGCACCTCGAAGACGACCAGCGTGCGTCCCGGCGCCGCAGGTTTTTCCGTCGAGATTCGAAATTCGACGCAACGGGCGGCGACCAAACCGCGATCATTGACATGGAGGGAGGGGTTCGGCGTCCGGCCGTCTTCGTGCGGTTGAAGCGGTTACAGGGTGCGGGGGACGCCGCCATTCCACCGTTCGGGTGAAATCGAGCGGTGCGAGCTCCCTTGGCCGGAACCGGCCGGGCGGCGCGCACGCGGACGCGCCGGAGGGACCCCATGTGGGCACCTGTATCTGTAGTCTGAGAGCGGGTTGCGCAGATCTTCGTTTCCCGGAGGGGGTTCAGCTCGAACCGACCGGGTAATTGGACGGCTCCCGACGATATCTGTCGCTCGGCGTCCACCTTGTTGGTCGCGCACTGGAATCGAGGCGGGAGGCGTTCCGCCGAGGGCTGGTTATCGTCGGTCGTCGCTCGACTCGGCGAGTGGCAGGACGTCGTCGATCGTCGATGCGCCGAGGTCGAGCATCAGTAGGCGGTCGACCCCCAGCGCGACGCCGGTCGAGGGGGGCAGCCCCCGTTCGAGGCTCGCCAGCAGCGAATCGGGCATCGGCAGGTCCGGCAGTCCG
>JBDGRG010000368.1:3395-11126 GCA_042218355.1 Bradymonadaceae bacterium | reverse complement strand
CTCAGATCTTCCTCGAAGCGACGGCGCTGCTCCTCGGGATCGGTCAACTCGCGGAAGCCGTTCGCCAGTTCCACACCGCCGACGTAGAGTTCGAATCGGTCGGCGATCCGCGGGTCGTCCGGGTCCTTTGCCGCCAGTACGGCCAGCGGGGCGGGCCAGTCGGTTATGAAGACCGCCCCCATCCGTGCCAGTCGAGGTTCGAGATGTTCGACCATCAGCTCGAAGAACAGTTCGTCCCAGCGCCCCTCCTCGGGTGGGTGGCGCCGTTCGATGCTCGCCTCCAGCAAGCCGCGGCGGAGGCAAGCCTCGCGGAGCGAGCGATAGTCGAGCGCGTCGAGGAGGTCGAATCCGCACGTCTCGTCGACCAGTTCCCGCATTGCGATGCGGTCGAAGGGCGGGTCGAGGTCGACCGTTCGAGTCCCCTCGTCTCCGACGGAGGGGGCGGCGAGGCGAGCGCGTCCGCCGGTCACGGCGTCGACGATCCGTTCGACATCGGTCAGCACTGTGTCGCGTTCTTCCCAGGCGCGATACCACTCGAGCATCGTAAATTCGGGATGGTGCCAGTCGGAGGCACGCTCGCAGTCGCGCCAGACCTTCCCGAGCCGGAAGATTCGCTCGCATCCCTCGGCGAGCAGCCGCTTCATCGCGAATTCGGGCGAGGTGTGGAGGTATCCCTCCGCCCGGTCGGAATCCTCTCCGACGGAGGAGACGCGGAACGGGTCGATGTAGATGTCGGTCCCGGGGGAGTCGACGACATTGGGCGTCTGCACTTCGCGGAAGTCGCGGCCTCGGAAGTAGTCGCGAACGGTTCCCGCCAGTTCGTGTCGTCGCCGGAGAATCTCTCCGGTCGATCGGGCGGTGTCGAGTCGGCTGTCCGACGTGGGTCGGTCGCGGGTGTGGACGCGCTCGATCCTACGGAGTCTCAACGTCGAGCCGTCCCATTCTCCGGCGACGCGCACGAGGTCGCCCCCGTTCATAGGCTCCGGGTCGCGTCCGTCGACCGCGAGCCGAATCGATTCTCGTGCGTTCTCCAGACGCCAGCCACCGTCCGCTTCGACCAGTCGACCGGCCGTACAGACCGACGCCGGCGCATCCAGTCGGTGCAACGGGGTGTGGGGAAAGTCCATGTCGTCGGGTTAGAGGCTTGAGATTCGAGGTAACTCGCGTATAACAGGGCGACCGTACACAGAAAATCCGACGTCGCCCGGCTGGACGCCGGTCGATTCGACGGGCAAGTCACTCTGCGAGACACGGGAGAGGCGGATGGCGGACTACGAGAACCTGGTCGAGTTGCTCGAGCGAAGTCTCGATCTGTACGAGGACAACCGGCTCTTTGGAGTCAAGCGGGAGGGGGAGTACGAGTGGATGACGTACGGTGAATTCGGCCAGCAGGTCGACGCCTACCGGGCGGCACTGGCCGACCTGGGCATCGAGAAGGGCGACGTGGTCGGGATCATCGCCGACAATCGGGTCGAGTGGGCGGCTGCGGCCTATGCGACCTACGGGCGGGGAGCGTTGTTTTGCCCGATGTACGAGGATCAGGCCGTCGAGGACTGGCGGTACATCATCGACGACAGCGGCGCGAAGCTGGTGCTGACGGCGGGTCGGGAGATCTACGATCAGGTCGGGCCGCTGACCGAAGACTACGACCATCTCGAGGAGGTCTTCTTCTTCGACGGACCGGCCGACCACGACGACGCGTGGGACCGCCACGTCGAATCGACCGAGGAGGCGGTCGAGTCGATCGACCTGGACCGCGACGATCTGATGGGGTTCATCTACACCTCGGGGACGACGGGGGATCCGAAGGGGGTCAAGCTCAGCCACTGGAACATCTGCTCGAACCTGCACGCCGTCCACGAGGTGATGCCGATCCACGAGGAGGACGTCAGTCTCAGTTTCCTCCCGTGGGCGCACAGTTTCGGGCAGGTCGCCGAGCTGCACGCGCTGGTCTCGACCGGCGCCTCGCTCGGGCTGGCCGAGAGTGTCGACAAGATCCTGGAGAATCTCGAGGAGGTCCGCCCGACGCTGCTGTTCAGCGTGCCGCGGATCTTCAACAAGATCTACGACGGCGTTCAGACCAAGCTCCGCCAGTCGAATCCGCTGCGCAAGAAATTGTTCGAATGGGCGATGGCGAATTCGACCAATCTCCGGGAGCAGAAGGAGACCGGGAAGGCCGGGGCATTCACCAGCTTTCTCGACAGCATCTTCGACAGTCTGGTCTTCCAGAAGATCCGCGACAAGTTCGGCTGCCGGCTGCGATACGCCTTCAGCGGCGGCGCGGCGCTGAGTCCGGAGGTCGCGAAATTCATCGACAACCTCCACATCACCGTCTACGAGGGGTACGGGCTGACCGAGACGTCTCCGGTCGTCTCGGTCAATTCACCGGATGCGCGCAAGATCGGTAGCGTCGGCCAGCCCGTCCCCGGGGTCGACGTCGAGATCCGACCCGTCGAGGGCTACGAGGACGGTACCGGAGAGATCTGCGTGCGCGGGCCGAACGTCATGCAGGGTTACCACAATCTGCCCGAGGAGACCGAGCAGGTTCTCGACGAGGACGGTACGTTCCACACCGGTGACCTGGGCCGGCTCGACGAGGACGACTTTCTGTGGATTCTCGGACGGGTAAAGGCGCAGTACAAACTCGAGAACGGAAAGTACGTGGTTCCCGCCCCGGTTGAGGAGCAGTACAAGCTCTCGCCGTACATCGAGCAGATCATGATCGAGGGGACGGGGTGTCCCCACAACGTCGCGGTGATCGTCGCGAACGTCGAGGCACTCGAGGAGTACGCCGAGGAGAACGGGATCGACTACGACGACGAGGACGACCTGCTGGACCACCGGGCGATTCAGCAGTTGTTCCGCGAGGAAATGGAGACGCGGGGGGAGAAGATCAAGCCGTTCGAACGGCCGAAGGACTTCGTGTTGACCACCGACGAATGGACGCCCGAAAACGGCATGCTCACGCCGACGCTGAAGCTGAAGCGCCGCGAGATCATGGCCGAGTACGGCCAGCAGTTGGCCGACCTCTACGACGACGCGGTGCCGCTGGCGATGAACGTCTCCGACGAGGCGGCGTAGGCTCCCCTCGCGCGGCCGGAGCGAACAGCTTCGGCCGGTCGGCGTCCCCAGTCGTTCCCGTTCCGCGCCTCGGAGGGGAGGGGCAGTGCGGCTCGCCGGCCCGGCCCCCGCCGCACGAGGCACGTCCAGACCCCCTCGCCCCCGAACGGTCGCCGGTCGCGTGCGATTCCTCGCCCGGCCAGTCCCGACGGTTCGTTTCGGTTCGACCTATCCACCGGCCCCCGATTTGCGATCCCTGGTAGGTCTGATCGGAAACCGTGGGGATCGTCGCCGCCGGCCGAGAGCAGCATCCACCGCGGTTCCAGCGTCCCGACCCGACCGCTCGCTCAGAGCTCGAAGCTCTGGCCACGCTCCTTTCAGGGGGGCTCTGGCGTGTTGATCCTACGGGGTTCGATCACACTCATCCCCGGGGCCCAATCGTCCTCGCAGCGCCTCCGTCCGTTCGAGCGCGTCGACCTGATCGTCCGTCAGTTCCCGATCGCCGAACAGGTCTCGTTTCTCCTCGGCGCGGCGGGCGGTTCGCAGCGCCGACATCGCGCGGCGGCGTTCGTCCTCGCGGTCGGGTGGGGGGTCGACGTCACTGATCGATCGGCGCGGACGAAATCGACCCTCCGAATCGACGGCGATCTGAGCATCCACGTCGCCGAGGTCGAGCGTCTCGACGATCCCCTCGAGTCGCGAGTCGGAGTCGGCCAGCGGAAGCCGGAGCGCGACCGTACAGCGACCGTCTTGGGTCGAGGCGAGGGCGGTGCCGAGGCGCTCGACGAGCTCCCCGAACGACGTCCCCGTGGCCGTCTCCTCCTCGGAACTGGCCGTTCGACGGAGGGCGGGCAGCTCGGCGGCGAGGTAGACGTTGCGTCCGGCGTCCCGGAGGTGGCTGACGAGACAGGTCGCGATGCGCAGGCCGACCGGGGTCGAGCGTTCGAATCGGCCGGGCTCGAGCACCCAGTCCTGGTCGTCGGGATCGATGGACTCGGGAGGATCGAGCCAGACCGCGGCATCGGCCTCCTCCCGATCGGCCAGCTCGGCGGCGAACCAGCTCCAGCTGCGATCGGAGGGCGTTCGGTCGATGAAGAGGTTCAGTCCGCCCCCGGCGGGTGGGGCGATCAGGGCGATTCCGCGATGGTCGAGCGGTCGAGGGCCGACGAGCCCGGTGAGCTCCCCGAACGAGGGCCGTGTCCAGGCGAAGGGAAACGCATCCCCCTCGACTTCTCCCTCGACGGCGGCGTCGACCTGCGAGAGGTCCAGCCTGCGATCCTCGGGAGCGGGTACGACGGCCGCCCGCTCGGTCCGTTCGACGGGTCGGCCCGCAGCGACCTCCGGATGCGGCCGCGGCATCAACGCCCGCACCCGCCGCCCGCCGAGATGTTCGCGGACGTTGGCGACCGGCGGCGATTCGCCCGGAGCGCCGAGCCGGATCGCCTCGCCCGTCTCCGGTACGTCGTCGGGGAAGACGGCGTGCACCCAGACCCCGTCGTCGTCGACGACCTCGGCCCGGCGGGGGGAGTACTCCTCGATCTCGTTCGGATCCGTCATCCGACGACCTCGATGTTCTTGGCCTGTACGCCGTCCTCGTTTTCGACGAGGTCGAACTCGATGATGTCCTCGTACGTCTTCAGGCGCGCGAATTCCTCGTTGTCGAGATTGCGCCGGAAATCGGTGATGTGCACGAAGACGTCGGTCCGCTGGTCGTCGGGCTGAAAGCCGGTCTTGATGGTCGCGAAGCCGTATCCCTTCTCCTCGTCGACCATGTGGATGAAGCCGCGCTTGCGGTTGTCGGCCTCGTCGTCGGGTTTCGGAAGAATCCCGGGGTAGAGAAACCCCGAGAAGTGGTAGTCGACCTCTCGGCGGAGTTCGGTACTCGTGTTGTCGAACGACAGCAGGTCGACGCGTTTGCCGCGGTTTTGCAGCGCCCGGACCAGCCTGACGAAATCGCCGTCGCCACTTCCCAGCAGGATGTAGTCGAGGTTCTCGGACTGCAGCAGCGCGTCGATGGCCAGATCGACGTCCGCATTCGCCTTCAGGACCGTCTCGCCGTCGGCGTTGTCGTAACGTTTGACCTTCGTGCGTACCAGGTGGAAACCGGCCCGTCGGACGGCGGATCGGTACTCGAGCTTCTTCTTTCGATACTCTTCGTCGTCCTCCTCGCGCTCTTCGTCGACGGCCATGTAGGCGTTGGCGCGGACGACGGTCACGCCCTGCGCCTCGACGAGTTCGCGGACGGCGTCGAACCGGATGTTCCATCCGCCGCACCGCATGAGGTTTTCCATGTCGAGAAAGATCGCACCCTTCAGCATGAGTTCGTCCCGGTCGGGGGAAACGAGGATGGGTCGGAGGGGAGTCGATCCCGCCCGAACGGCGCGCTCGCGGCCGAACGCCAGCACACGAAGGGCGTCGGCGCGCGCCGCTCGGGGCGGGGACGAGCGGCAGATACGTCACTCCTCGAGCGGGGTCTCCAGTTCTTCCTGGAGTTCCTCCTCGGTCGGGTGAGGCTCTTCCTCGCGCTCCTGGAGCCGCTCGCGCGCCCAGTGGCGGAGGCTCTTGGCCTTGTCGTCGAGCGACTGTTCGAGGAAATCCAGACCGAGATTCTTTTCGCCCAGGATGTAGGCCCGCTTTCGGACGGAGGTGTCGGGCAAGTCGGCGGCCTTCTCGAGGAGATCCATGCGGGTCCCCTCGTCGAGATCGTCCCACTTCAGCGAGAGCAGATCGAGCGCCCCGCTGGCGACGTGATCCCCTCCGTAGCCCCGGACCGTGTTCGGCTTGAGCAGGTCGTCGAGGAGCTGGAGCGGATCGCGGCCGAGTTTCGCCAGCCAGACGACTGCCCGGCGGCGCACGGAGCCGGGCTGGAATCGGATGCTCAGCCGGTCACGCTCCTCGTCGTTCGTCGGCTGCGGATGATCGAATTCGCCCCGCGGGAAGGGGATCGCCTTCTCGACGACGATGTCACAGACCTCCCGCTTGAGCTCGTCGCTGATCGTGTCGAGACTGAGAATGAAGTCGAAGATCTCGCGGCCATGATCCCCGATCGCCTCCTTGGCGGTCAGGATCATCAAGATCAGCTCGACCGACTCCTGGTACGTGATGTCGGTGTCGCGGAAGACCCCCTCGCAGGCGGGGAGGACGTAGTCGATGTCCTCGCGGTAATTGTCGGTCAGCCGGGGCAGCCAGATGATCCCGCGGCGCAGGCCGAGGTAGTCCTCGCGTGTCAGACGGCCGTTCTCGCCCAGCCACGCCGTCAGCTGGAAGAAGCCCGGTCCCGGTTCCTGTCCCTTCTCCAGACGATTGTTGACCTGGAGGACGGCCCGGGAGAGCTTCTCCTTGACCTCCGGGGAGATTCCGACGGCCGCGACCACTCGCTGGGCGAACAGACCGAGGTAGTACGGGTACTGGAGATAACGCCAGAGTTGATCCGAGGACTCCTCTTCGGACTCGTAGTCGGTCTCCTCCCGCAACGCCTCGACGGCCATGTCGACCAGGCGGGGGATCTCGCGTTCACTCGCGTCGAGGTTGCTCTTGAGGAAGTTTTCGGTGTTCAATGGTCCTCCTCGCGTCTCGAGTCGAGACTGATGACGACCGTCGTCGCTGGTCGTCGATCAGAGACCAAATTTCAGAGATAGCTCGGTCGATTCGGCGCCCGAAGGCGACCACCGGCGTGGTGACTAACGGACGGGAATTGCGGAACATTTCCGTGTGGTCGGCGGGCGCCCGCCGAGAAACCCCGGGTGCCTATCACGTGTTTCTCCGCCAGTGCAAGCGACGATCAGACCGCAGAGGGCGCGGGATAACAGAACCGCAGAGAGCTCAGAGGACTCAGAGGGAAAATACCTGGGAGTCCGACGCAACGTCGAGTCATCCCGAGACGGACGCCCGGCCGCAGCGAGGTCTGGTTCGTGTGTGACCGCGTGGTTGTCGGGAGCACGACCGTCCGGTTATAGGCTCGCCTGCCGGGGAGTCGGGCCGGGGCCCGGTCGGGAGGTGACGAGCGGTCGCCCGCCCGGGGGCGGAGAGACGTCCCAGTCGGGGGGCGGGCGCGTGGCGATTTGCAAGTGCCGGTCGAATGTCGTTGAATCACGAACGCTCGATCTGCCGAGCCACCGAGATGGCGACTCGATGAGCGACCAGTGGTCCGGAGAGCCCGGCGACGAGGCGGGTGACGACGTCGATCTCGAACGTGCGGTCTCCGAGGTCGAGCGCAAAGAAGCCCGACGGCGGCGCTGGAGTCTGGTGTTCGGGGTCTTCGGATTCGCCGTGTTGATCGGCGGGATGTTCGGGATTTTCTACTGTCAGGAGCACTATTTTCCCCCGCGCGTGGGGATCGATGCCAGCGGCCGCTCCGCGCTGGAGAAGACCGACGATCCGGAGTGCCGGCGGATGATCGCGGACGTCGAGCAGATTCGGCGGGACTTTTTCGCCTACGAAGCCGAGCTGGAACGGACCGTTCCCGGAGGCGGCCGAGGAGCTCGGCGCGTCGGTCGCGCTGCGATTCGACCGGTCGAGGAAGGAGCTGGACCGCTGGTTCGCGTACATGGATCGGCGCATCAGCGATCTCGAGGCGATCGTCCAGAAGGCACTCCGCCGGGCGAAGGCCGACGCCGGAGCGACGGGGTCGCCCGGGCGCGCCGATGCGGGGCGTCGTACCGACGCGGGGAG
>JBDGRG010000368.1:0-3385 GCA_042218355.1 Bradymonadaceae bacterium | reverse complement strand
TGCCGAGACGGATCTGGTCGCGCGGCGCAACCGAACGCTGGCCGCTCTGCACGACACCTTCGAGCGGTTTCGCGTCTGGCACACCGCCGACCGACATCCCTGCGGCGGCGCCGACGAGACCGAGACGCCGTGGCGACCGTCGGATGCGGCCTCGGCGGAGGGTGCCGGCGGGAGTGCGGGGGGCGCCGACGCGGGAGCCGGGTCGACGGCGTCGACTGCCGACGACTGACGTGTGCGTCGAATGGAGAAGCTCCGAGAGCAGCCAGGTTCTTCCCCGAAGGGATCGACAGTCATGAACGAGCGGATCACTCGACGTACGTACCGTGGGGCGGTTGCAGCGAGCGGGCTCGCACTCGTCCTCGCCGCCGTCGGATGCGACGGTTCGAACGACGGGGGACGCGGCTCCGGTTCGTCGAACGATGCCGCGGCCGGTGACGCCGATGCCGCGCTGTCGGACGGAGGCGACGGGGGGAGCGACGCGGTGGCCGACGGCGGCATCGACTGTCAGGCCGGTGCGGTCGTCGAATGTGCCGAGGAGAATACCCAGAGCATCGTCAAGTGCCAGGAGGACGGGCAGGGAACCACTCCGGCCTCGTGCCCGCCGAAGACGGTCTGCCGCGAGGCCGAGTGCGTGGACGTCACCTGCGTGCCCGGCCGCCGGCGGTGCAGGAATGGCAAGCAGGGGCCGCCCGAGAAGTGCAACCAGGAGGGGACGGGCTGGAAGACGCTCGAGGCCTGCGGGGAGGGCTCGAAGTGCAGCGCCGGAAGTTGCCTCGACCGCTGTCAGCTGGCCGACAAACAGAACAGCTACAAGGGGTGCGAGTACTGGGCCGGAGAGCTGCAGAACCACCTTCTGTACGAGGAACGCAAATCGGGCGACACGATCCCCTCGGACCGCCTCCCGCCGTTCGCCGTCGTCCTCGCGAACACCTCCAGCGAGTACGATGCGACGGTCGACGTCTACAAAGCCCCCGGAAAGCCCGCCCGCGTGATCGGGTCGCGCACCGTCGGCACGGACATCCAGACGCCGGACGTCGTCACGCAGACCGTTCACTCCGAGCTGCTCAGGCCCGATGGGACGCGCAAGAGGCTCCCGGACGGCAAGAAATTGACCGACGTGCCGCTGCCCAAGAAGTCGATGCTCACGTTGATCTTGCCGAATCACAAGATTCCCGACGGCAAGAGCACCGTGCAGCGGTCGGCCTTTCACGTGAAATCGTCCCAGCCGGTCGTCGCGTATCAGTTCAATCCGTACTGCTGTAACTACAACTACACGAATGACGCGAGCCTGTTGCTCCCGGAGAGCGCGCTGACGAAGAACTACATGTACATGAGTTATCCCGTCTGGGACGCCCCGAACCGCGAAGAGGGCGACACCCCCGAGGCGGCGACGTTGAACGTCCTGGCGACCCAGCCGGATACGGAAGTGACGATCGATCTCCCGAAGAGCGAACGATTCAAGCCCTCGCAGATGATCCACTCGGTGGCCGACGATCAGATTACGGCGCCGGACGATCAGGGGCGGGTGAAGGTCGATCTCCAGCCGCACGACATCCTGAACCTGGAGGGTGCGAAGGTCGGCGTCGATCTGACGGGGGCACGGATCGAGTCCAACAAGCCGGTCAGCGTCTTCGGGGCACACTCCTGCACGTTCGTCCCGTTTTCACAGTGGGCCTGCGACCATCTCGAGTCGCAGCTCTTCCCGATGGAGACGTGGGGACAGCGGTTCGTCGCCGTTCCGCTGAAAAAACGGGCGAAGAAGGACCGGGGCTTCACCCGAGAAGGGACCTACTGGAAGTTCCTCGCCCGGAAGGACGACACCCGGATCGAGACCGGCCTCGATCTTCGGCTCGGCCCCCAGGCCGGGGAGGGGGTCCCCCCCTGCAAGAAGTTCTCACCGAATCCGAAGAGCGGTGTGATCGAACTCGACGCGCGCGAGACGTGCGAGTTCGGGACCAAGAAGATGTTCGTCGCGGAGGCCGACAAACCGGTGCTGCTGGGAGCCTTCCTGTCGGGTCAGCAGAGCGTGGGCGAGAACGTCCAGCACGCGGGCGATCCCTCGTTCTTCCTCGTACCTCCCCGCGAGCAGTACCGCCGCGAGTACTCGTTCCTGACGCCGCAGACGTACCATCAGGACTACATGACCCTCTCGCTGCCCGTCGGCTATCGGACCATCACGCTGGACGGCGAACGCAAGGACGTGACGAACTTCGACTACCAGAAGTTTCCGGACCGAGGATTCGCCCGGGTGCACATTCCGGTCGAGCCGGGGGCTCATCGGGTCTCCGCCAGGCTGCCGTTCGGCGTGGTCGTCTACGGGTACGACGACTACGTCTCCTACGCCTACACGGGCGGCCTCGACCTGGCCAAACGGAGTCCGGTGTCGAACGACTGAGCCGTCGAGCCGTCGAGCGGTCGAGTAGTCGAGCGGTTAAGCCGTTGAGTCGTTCAGCCGTTGAGCCTACAACCGTACGACCGCACAATCGCACGACCGTACGACTGCAGAACCGTACAACCGCACGACCGCATGTGCGTCGCTCGTCGATAGTGTTCGGACCGGATGATGCACGAGCCCACCGGGAGGTGATTGTACGGTGAGCCCGGATTGTTTAGGAGGCTCGGCACTCCGCCACGGCTCGCTCCGTCGACGGCAGTTGCAACGCGCCGGTCTCGTGTCTCGCCGCACGGTTCGCCCCCCCGATCCCCGTCCCCCATTCCCCATTCCCTGCTCCCTGACTACGCGGCCGTCGCCGTGTCTCGCACGATGCGCCGGATGCCGGTGACCGCACGGTACAGGTTCGCCTGGCGGCAGAGTCGCTGCTCGCCGACGACGCAGAGGTAGTGATCGTCGCCCTGGAGCTCGAACCGGCGGACGTCCAGCGATTTGCCGTCGACGCCCGGCAGGAGGGTTCCGAGTTTGTCCATGATGAGCTCACGCTGGCCGCGGTCGAGATGCCGGCGAAAGACCGGGGCGTAGGCGGCGAGTGCTTCGCCGGCGGACTGGCGGCCGGCGCAGGCGATGAGAATGCCGTTGTTGTCGCCCAGCGTGAGGTTCTCGAGGTTGTACTCCTCGGCGAGGTGTTCGAGCTGATAGGTGATCGCCTGGCGGACCTCGTCGCTTCGGCGTTTGCGTCGGTCGACGTGGATCTCGCGGTCCGGCATGGGGGTTCCTCCTTGAGGTGCTCGGGAGCGTGGCAATCCGTGGCGGCTCCATCCTACAGTCGTGACTATACGGCGTCGGGGAGAGCACGCATGAATGTCGCCGCATCCCCGTGAACCGGGCAGTATTGGATCACGTTGCGCCGGGTGTTAGAAGCCCAACGAATAGGCGGGGGAACGGAAATTGCAATCTCTATAAGCCGTCTCGCGTTCGACATCGCGGGCC
>JBDGRG010000367.1:0-4074 GCA_042218355.1 Bradymonadaceae bacterium | reverse complement strand
GACGGCGTCGACAACAACGGGGACGGCCGAGTGGACGAGAGTTTCCCCGAGCTGAACACGACCTGCTCGTTGAAATTCGGCGAATGTCGCATTCAGACCCGACCGGTCTGCACGGAGGACGGAAAGGGGACTCGCTGCGAACTGGAAAACTTCGATGCACTGGACCCGGATGGCGACGAGGTGCCGGATCGCTGTGATTGCGCCCCTCGAAATCGCAGCTATCACACGACGATTGCCGACGAACCGGCCTCCTGCGACGCCGACGGCGACGGCTTCTGCAGCAGTCGAATCGAGACGACCAACGCCCGGCGTTGCCCGAGGGCCGACGGCGGCCGCGGGACCGACTGCGATCCGGACGACCCTCGGGCCCATCCCGGGGCGAACGAACGCTGCAACGGAAAGGACGACGACTGCGACGGCCGCGTCGACGAGAAGGGCCCGGGACAGACCTGCGAACCCGATGACGACAACGACGGCATTCCGGACATCGAGGACAACTGTCCCGAGACACCGAACCCGGAACAGACGGATTCGGACGACGACGGCACCGGGGACGTCTGCGATTCGTTCGTCGCCGACGAATCGCGATTCGAGGCCGAAGGGGGCGGCGTCAGCGGGGGGTGCACCTCCCAACCGGGCGCTCCACCCGTCCCGGGCGGCTGGCTCGTACTGGGACTCGGGGCGCTGGCCGTTCGCCGCCGGAGATGACCGCCCGGTCCGTGCGATCAGTCGAGGTGGCGCTCGATGAACAACTCGAGCAGCGCATTGCTCTCCGGACTGGGCCGGTGCAGGCGGTCGGCTCGCGCCCGCGCCTCCTCCGGACTCTCGTCGATGTCCTTGTACTTCTCGATGTAGCGGACGAATCGCCGGATGTTGTCCTCGTGGGTCAACTCGGGGTGGAACTGCGTGGCGACAACCGGCGCACCCGGCACGCGAATCGCCTGAACGTCACAGTGGTCGCTCTGGGCGAGCAACTCGAACTCGGAGGGCATCTCGACGACGCTATCCTCGTGTCCGAGCTGAGCGTCGAACCGGTCGGGCATCTCGCCGAAGAGGGGATCGCGAGCTCCCGAGTCCGTCAGTTCGATCTCGAAGGTGCCCACTTCCGCCTGATCCGGGTCGCGTCGGAGGCGCCCGCCGAAACTGTCGATCAGAAGCTGGAAGCCGAAACAGGATCCGAAGAGGGGTTTTTGCCGCTCGACGGCTTCGCGCATCAGCCGATCGACATCGTCGTACCAGTCGAAATTGCGCTCGACGACCGAGAAATTGCCGCTTCCCCCGACGAAAACCGCGTCGACCTCCTCGAGGATGTCGGGGGTGGGCACCCCGCTGTCGGCATTGACCCGATGGAAGGAGGACGACTCGAGCCCCGTCCGACGCACGAAGCATTCGAATTCGTGGTCGAGGATGGGATCGTCGGATTCGCGAGCCTGGAGTAGCAGCGTGCGCTGGGACATGGCGGACAGAATGACCTCCTCGCAGTCGAACTCGCAGCTCCGCGGTGCAACAGACTCGCGCTGCCGTCCAGCCGAACGGCTGGCCGACGCCGCGCCTGCCGAGACTCTACTACAACGCCCCCTGTAGATCGAAGAGTCACTCATGAGCTATTCCCGTCCCCTGATCGCGGCGCTCTCGACAGTCGCACTGATGACCGGTTGTCAGACGTCCGGCTCGGCGACCGCCGGCTCGTCGTCGGGCGCATCGACCGCTCGCGGTGAATCCAACGAGGCGGAGACCGACCCGCAGCCGCGGGCCGAACGGCCGGAACCGACGCTGCGCCGCGAGGTCCCGGACGGATACGATCCGGTGACGACCCTCCGCTGGCTCGACGCATCGAGGCTCGCGGTCGGGTATCGCGACGGGCGCATCGCCGAGGTCGACGTCGGCGAGCAGTCGGGACACGTCCGGACAGCCTCCTCCTCCGACGGGCGCGTGATTGCCGTCTACCCCGACTTGAAGCTCGCGCTGCTGGCCGACGATCCGGGCACCTTGGTCCGGACCTCCGACGGTAAGACGGTGCTTCAACTCGACGAGGTCGACGACATCACGTCGGCGACGTTCACCCCCGACGGCAAGGGGTTTTTCGTGGCCGAACCCTCGGGGGATCTGCACATCTGGAAGGGGGCCGACAAGCTCCAGAACCTACCCGGCTCGTCGGTCCAGCAATTTCTCAACCGGCAGTTGGCGGATTTCGTCGCACATTTCTCCTCGATCCGCGGACCGCTCTACACGACCAAACAGAAACAGATCGCGCTCGGCGACAAGACCGGCGGCGTCCTCTGGTGGGACCCGAGCACGCCGAACGAGGTCCAGTTCGTCGCTCGCAATCCGGCCCCGATCCAGAGCATCACCGCACCGGGCCGGCACGTCGCCGCCGTCTCCACGGACGGGTCGCTCCGAGTCGCGGACCGCGAGACCGAGAGCTTCGTGCGCTGGAGCATGGAGGCGCGCGCTCAGTACGTCTCGACCGCACCGGGGTGGACGGACCGATTCGCGCAGGTCGGAGGGGGGAAACTCGGACTGCGCCGAGTCGCCGACGGGTCGTTCGAGTGGACGCTCGCGCTCCCCGACGGTGATCGCTGCGGACTCGAGGTCGCTCCCGGTGGCCAACACATTGCGGTCTGCATCGACGGGGAGCTCCAGATCTACGGCACGCAACCGCCGACGCTGGTCGCCGCCGTCGGCCGACGCGGCAACTCGCTGGTGTGGGCCGACGTCGGGGAGTGACCTCGAAGCCGTCGCGCCGCCACGGTCACGAGTCGGCGACGACGAACTGCCCGACCGCACAGTCGTTGTAGGTCTGGTGACGGACTACCTGCTCGTACTCGCGTTTCTCGATCTCCGAGCCGCACTGGTTGGGCGCCCCGTTGCCCGCGACGTTCGGCGTCCGGTGCCAAACTCCGTTGCCCGACCCGAGATCCTCGTTCCAGCCCCGGCCCCAGTGCTGCTTGCCCGGCTGATCTTTGTCGTGGTCGTGGCGCGCCCCGATTTCGTGGCCGATCTCGTGGAGCGTCCCGTGCATGTTTCGATGCCAGTCGTCCTTGCCCGTCGCCGTCCACTCGCGCTCCTCGTCGATGTTCCGTCCCGGCGTCGTTCCCCATCGACCGGCGATCGCCCCGCACCCGCCCCCGTTCGAATCGAGCGTCAGAATATTGACGTCCTTGCGCAACGTCCGCACGTCTCCGCTACCGACCCGACTGCCCCACCAGTTCGAAGCCCCCTCCTCCTTGCAGACCGAGGTCTCGTTCGGCGGCCTCTGGGCCCGCAGGTTGTGGACGATCTCGTACGCGTAACCCGCGTCCTCGAACGCCTTCGCCGCGTACAGCGCGATCATCCGCTCGGTCGTCCGCCCGTTGCGCCGGAGCAACTCGACGGACGAATGGATCGTCATTTCGATCGGCGGGGTCCGGCCCTCGTCGGAGCTCCGCACCTCCGGCCCCCCCGCGCGGATCTCGCCGTCGACCTCCACGCGGACCGGGCCGGTATGGTCGAGCGTCTCGATCTCGCCGGTGTAGACGACGATGTCCCGCTCGTTCGGTTCCGCGACTTGGCCCGAGGCGGTCGTCTCTCCGAGCTGGTCGTCGGATTCGAGTCCCGTCTCGCCGAGTTGCCCGGTCACTCGCACCTCCCAGGTGGCCTCCTCGAAGTCCATCCCCGTGAAGACGATGCGCCCCGGCCCCTGTCCGCCGTCGCCTCCGGTTTCGCCGACTCCGTCGGCCAGTCCGGCGTCGGCCGCGTCGGCGCGAGTAATCGTCACCGCGGTCTCCTCACCCCCGCCGGCCCCGCAGCCGCCGACGAGGACTCCGAGCGCGACCGTCACGACGAACCAACGAACACTGCATCGGGTGTCCACGGTGTTCCTCGTTCGAATCGAGACATCGTCGTCCTCGGCCCGCACCGCGTCCGCACTCGCACGGACGCCGCGATATTCATCGGGCTGGAAGCCGGCGCCACTCTAAGGTCCGCACCGCAGTTGTCCACCCCACCCGACGAGCGACGCGGCGGACGTCACGAACGATCGGGGCGGCCGGGGCGGACCGTCTGTGCCCCGGGCACCGGGCTCCCGGGTCAGAA
>JBDGRG010000366.1:17491-19936 GCA_042218355.1 Bradymonadaceae bacterium | reverse complement strand
GAACGGCGATCGGGGTGGTAAGCTTTCAGCCTGTCGAAGGGCAATGGTCGTGCGGTCGTGGCCCAATCGCCCACTCGCCCAATAGCCCAATGGCCGGGCAACGACCGACGGGAGGCGACGGCGGACGGCCGCGCGAGATCACGGTGCAAGTGTCGACAGTACTGTACAGTTCGTGGAGAAATCGAGCTCAGAACCGAGAGCGGAAGTGGATCGGAGGTCGGAAATCGGAGCTCGGAGATTGACTCAACCCTTGACACTACCAGCAGTCAAGCCGCTGACGAGGTGTTCCTGCAGCATGAAGAAGAGCACCATCACGGGGACCGATGCGATGATGGCGCCGGCGGCGAACAGGCCCCATTCGGTCGAGAAGTCGCCGACGTGGCGTTGCAGCGCGACGGGCAGGGTGAATGTCGTCGGTTTCGACAGGAACGTCGCGGCGAGGATGAACTCGTTCCAGGCGGTCATGAAGGAGAACAGTGCCGTCACGACGATGCCCGGTTTGGCCAGCGGGAGGACGATCTTCGTGAAGATCGAGAATCGGTCCATCCCGTCCATGATCGCCGCCTCCTCGAGCTCCTCGGGGATGGTGTCGAAGTAGCCCTTGAGCATCCAGACGCAGAACGGGACGGCGGTGGTGGAGTAGACGAGCGCCATCCCGGTCATCGAGTCGAGAAGATGCAGCTTCTGGAGGATGATGTAGAGCGGGATCGTCATCACCACGCCGGGGAACATCTGGGTGACCAGGAGCAGGCGCATGCCGGATGCCCGACCGGGGAACCGGAACCGCGAGAAGGCGTAGGCGGCGGTCGTCGCCAGGCCGACGCCCAGCAGCGTGGTCGCCCCGGCGATGACGGTGCTGTTGAGGAACTGCCAGACGAAGACCGGCAATTCGAACCCGAGTGCGTCGGGCCACCAGGGCCAGGCCTCGGCGGTCGAGGCCCAGCGCGAGAAGATCAGCTCGCGGAAGTTCGTCAGCGAGACCTTCGAGGGGGCGGGGAAGGGATTGGCCGACAGCGAGAACGCCTGCGAGGGCGTCAGCGCCATCTTGACCACCCAGAGCACCGGGAACAGCACGGCGAAGGTGAACGCCGTCAGCCCGGCGTGGACGAGTCCGACGGTCCATTTGGACGGCTCGTGCATTCGATGCGCGGCGGTTCGGGTTCTGCGTCGGCGACAACCTCGGAATCATTCACAGCTTCGTCAATCAACCGACCGTACTTTCGCCCCTGTCGGGGCTCTGGGATCGGGGGCTCGCGACCGAGATCCCGGGGCTCCGTCTCGCGTCGCTCGACTCCACCCCGGGCTACGCTCTGTCGCCCCCGTTCGGGGGCTCGAACGGACGACGCCTCGTGCCGTACGAAACTCTTCGAGACGGGGTGCACGTCCGAAGACAGCGCCCGCCCGTTTATCATCATGCGAGACGGTCTCCGGAGCCGATTCCACCGCGCTAGAAGCGCGGTCAACGTTGCGTACCCCCACCGCGCTGGAAGCGCGGTCAACGTTCCCCCCCGCTGGACGCAGCGACGTTGCCAGCGCATCTTGCGCGTTCCCCCACCGCGCTGGAAGCGCGGTCAACGTTGCCAGCGCATCCTGCGCTGGCGGACCGGTCGACGTGCCCCCACCGCGCTGAAGCACGATCGACGTTCTCTCCATATCGGGGTCAAATTCTCCTCGCACGGCTTTCGGATCAGCCGCCGCGTCGAACGACAGACCCTCGGTTTACGAACTAAGACTGTCGACTGAAGACTGCAGACTTACGACTCGATATCCTCCAGCCGACCGGTAAACCGTTCGGTCAGCAGCGAATATCCGACCAGCACCATGAAGATCAGCGTCGCGTAGGCCGCCGCGTATCCGTACTGCGCCTGCCGGGCGAACGCCCACTTGTAGGCCTCGCTGATCAGGATCTCGGTCGACCCGCCCGGGGCGCCGCCCGACACCAGGTAGATGATGTTGAACATGTTGAAGGTCCAGACGCTGCCGAGGATCACGGCGGGGACGAGCGCCGGTTTGATCTGGGGCCAGACGACGTGGACGAACCGCGTCCACCAGCCGGCGCCGTCCATCCGCGCGGCCTCCTCGAGTTCGGGCGGGATCGCCTGCAGGGCCCCCAGCGAGACGACCATCATGAACGGAAAGCCCAGCCACGTGTTCGTCGTCACGTTCGCCGCGAAGGCGGTCCAGAAGTTCGAGAACCACGGGATCGGCTCGAGCCCGAGGAACTCGAGGAGGCCGTTGATGGCGCCGAACTGGGTGTGGAACATCCCCTTCCAGATCAGCGCCGTGATGTAGTTGGGGACCGCCCACGGGACGATCAGCAGAACCCGGTAGACCCCCTTCATCCGCACCCACGGTTTGCGCAGGACCAGCGCGACCGCCAGGCCGACGGCGACGTGCAGCGCGACGTTGACCACCGTCCACATCACCGTCACGCCGAGGGTGAAG
>JBDGRG010000366.1:17232-17481 GCA_042218355.1 Bradymonadaceae bacterium | reverse complement strand
GAACGACAGCGGGTCGGTGACGGGGTAGTCCGTGCTGGCGAGGATGCTGAAGAAGTTCGACAGGCCGACGAAGGTGAACTCACCCCCCTCGTGGGCGAAGAAGGCGACGCCGGTCCCCACCAAGAAGGGGACGAGCACCAGCACGACGATCGCGACCGCCCCCGGGGCGAGGTAACCGTACGCGGTCGACGCCTCCCGGAGTGCCTCGATCCCACCCCGGTTTTGCAGGCCCCGCCACATCCAGCCGGC
>JBDGRG010000366.1:16173-17222 GCA_042218355.1 Bradymonadaceae bacterium | reverse complement strand
GAGCAGGAGCAGCCCGAGTGCAATCAGGTAGGGGGTCGGTTGCTTCTCGTCGGGCGGCGGGCGGGTGACCGTCTCGTAGTCGCTCTGCGCCTCGGCCAGCGCGACCTCCGCGTCGGTATCGCCGCGCAGGACGCTCCGCAGCGCCCGCGAGGCGGGCTCCCATACCGCCCCCATCCGCGGGTCGTTGGGCATCGGTCGGGCGTGGTCGGCCTGCAGGCGGAAGGCCTGCAGCGCCGGTGACAACTCGTCGGCCCGCTCGTCGTAGACCGACTGCAGCGCGACGAGTTGCCGGCCGACCGACAGCCGCGTGCGGGCCGACGCCTCGCCCGCCAGATCTCTCGCGAACTCACGGGCCAGTTCCGGGTGCTCGGTCTCGGCCGACACCATCGCCGCCTCGACCGTCAGAAACGGTGTCGCCCGCTCGCCGGTTCCACTGACGACGGGCAGCGGCGCCACGCCGTAGTCGACCGACTCGTCGATGTTGCCCAGAAACCACGGCCCCTGGATCACCATCGCGGCCCGGCCGTCGTTGAAGAGTTTGGAGATCAGCGCACCGGTCGGCTCCGGGGGGATCAGGTTCCGCTGCCGCAGGTCGGCGACGAACCGAAAGCTCCGCGCATTGGCGGGACGGTCGAGGCGAACCTGCCCCGCCTCGGTGAAGACCCCGCCGCCGAATCCGAACAACCAGGGGGCGTGGAAGTAAAAGCTGTCGGCGCGGTAGGCCAGACCGTAACTGTCCGACGCGGGGTCGGTATGGCGTTCGACCAGCCGAACCAGCTCGTCGGTCGTCTTCGGCGGCTCGTCGATCAGCGACCGATTGTAGATCAGTGCGACCGACTTGAAGGCCAGTGGGTAGCCCCACACGCGACTGTCGTACTGGAGCGCCTCGGCCGTAACCGGGACGAACCGGTCCAGCTGTAGGTCGTCGCCCTGCTGCCCGATCGGAGCGATCAGATCCGACTCCGACCACTTGCCGACCGTCTCGTGTGCGTAGATGAAGACGTCGGGCCCCTGCCCCCGAGGGATCGACGAGGTCAATTTCTGGGAAT
>JBDGRG010000366.1:12211-16163 GCA_042218355.1 Bradymonadaceae bacterium | reverse complement strand
CGGCCAGCGTGTCGACGGTTACGTCGTCGTGGCGGTCGTCCCAGCGGTCGACCACCCGGTCGAGTGCGCGTCGTTCGGCCCCGCGGTAGCTGTGCCACAGGCGCAGGTCGGTCTCCGCGCGGGCGGAGGTGGCCCAGCCGACGATGGTCGTCAGGAATATCGCCCCCAGGATGCAGGGTCGGAACCGGGTCGATCGCACCGCGTACCCCTCAGTCCCTTCGGATCGCCTCGCCGGACTCGCGGTCGAACAGGTGCACATCGTCGGGACCGACGCCGAAGACGACGTCGTCGCCCGGATCGAGCGGGTCGACATCGTCGGTCGGGACCTCCGCGACGATCTCCTCGCCGCCGGCGACGGCGTGCAGATACGATTCGGAGCCGAGCGGTTCGATCACGTCGACGGTCGCCTCGAGCCGGCCCGGGGCGTCGCCTTCACCCAAAGCGAGGGCCGACGGACGCACACCCGCCGCGACCCGCCCGTCTCTCGGGTCGGCCGCCGCGCCCGAGACCTCGAACTCGAAGCCCTCGCCGACGACGCGTTCGCCCCCACTGCGGAGCTGGGCGTCGAGGAAATTCATCGAGGGACTGCCGATGAAACCGGCGACGAACCGATTCGCCGGGCGGTCGAAGACCTCGCGCGGCGTCCCGACCTGCTGCAACTGGCCGTCGTCGAGGATCGCGATCCGATCGGCCAGTGTCATCGCCTCGACCTGATCGTGCGTGACGTAGACCATCGTCGCCCCCAGCTCCCGATGGAGCTTCTTCAATTCCAGCCGCATCTGGGCGCGAAGCGCGGCGTCGAGATTCGAGAGCGGCTCGTCGAGCAGAAACGCCCTCGGGTCCCGGACGATCGCCCGGCCCAGCGCGACCCGCTGGCGCTGCCCGCCCGAGAGGTTCTCCGGGTAACGGTCGACGAGCTCGTCGATGTCGAGCCGCCCGGCGACCTGCTCGACCCGCCGGTCGATCTCGGATTTGGGGACATCGCGGACGGTTAGCGAAAATCCGAGGTTCTCGGCGACCGAGAGGTGCGGATAGAGCGCGTAGGACTGGAAGACCATCGCCAGGTCGCGGTCCTTGGGCCGGACGTCGTTCGACCGCTCGTCGGCGATGAACAGTTCCCCGTCGGTGATCTCCTCGAGCCCCGCCACGCAGCGCAGCAGCGTCGACTTCCCGCAGCCCGAGGGCCCGACGAGGACGAGGAACTCCCCCCGCTGGACCTCCAGGTCGATCCCCTCGAGGACGACCTCGCCGTCGTAGGCCTTGACGAGGTTCGACAGTTCGATCGAACCGGCATTCGAGTCGGTCGGTACCTCGGACATCGAGTCAAGCAGTCGGGGAATCGGGAACAGGGAATGGGGAATCGGGACCGAACGGGGGCATTCGGTGTTCGTACAGTTCTCGACCCGAGGGGATCGGATACCACGCAGATACCGCACTGGAAGCTCGGTCAACGTTGCCAGCGCATCTTGCGCTGGTAGCTGCTCACCGCACTGGAAGCTCGGTCGACGTTGCGCGCGCTCCGCACACGCTTCGACGAGTCGAACGGTGTCGTACGGCAATGGTCGTGCGGTTGTAGGCCCAATCGCCCACTCGCCCAATTGCCCAATTGCCGGGCGACGGGCTCGAGCCTCGCGAGAGCCCTCACTCCGCCACGTAGATCTTCGCGCCGCGGGCGGGGACCTCGACATCCAGCGTACCGCCGGAGCCGACGGTCACCTCGTCGTCGGTCCGGCTGTCGTCCTCGAAGACGTTCATCAACTGCGTCCCCTCGTCGAAGGCGGTCTGCATCACTGCGTCCTCGTACCGCGTGCGGCTGGCGTGGTCCTCGTGCGTGTTGATGACCACGAGCACGGTCTCGCCGCGGTAGGTACGCTCGAAGGCGAAGATGCCCGCGTCGGACTCGTCCCCCGTTCGCGTCGTCGACCAGCGGACCTGCAGGTCGCCGCGGCGGAGCGGCGCGTATTTCTTGCGCAGGTCGATCAGATGTTCGATGTGCCGGAAGGTTCGGTTCGACGTGTCGAAGTTCGACGTCCACATGTCCTCGCGATTGAAGGGGTCGTTCCCTCCGTCGAACTGCTGTTCGGTGCCGTAGTAGATGCACGGAATGCCGTTCATCGTCAGCAGGTAGACCAGCGCGTTGTGCAGCGCGTCGACGCTCGGTTTGTTGTAGAGAAACCGCGGCAGATCGTGGTTGTCGATGAACGTCACGAGCATCTGCCGGGGCGTCAGGCCCTCGCCCGAGGCGGCAGTCGGCCCCATCGGCTTGGGAGTCGACGGAAAGGCTTCGCGCCGGTCTTCGATGAGTTTTTCGATCTCGCGCGTCGGCTTTCCCTCCGCGAAGACACCGTCGATAACCCGGAACTTCTGCGAGAAGTGGAAGACCGTATCGACTTCGCCGTTCTTCGTGTAGCTGGCGTTGAGCTTCATGTCGCCGTCGAACGACTCCCCGAACATCAGGAAGTTGGTTTTGCCCGCCTCGGCCGCCCGGCGGCGGATCGCCGGGGCGAACTCCTGCCAGAAACCGTGCTCGACGTGTTTGATGGTATCGATGCGGAACCCGTCGAAGCCGACCCGCTCGATCCAGGTCGAGTAGACGTCGATCATCGCGTCGCGCACCGCCGGATTGGTCGTCTTCAGGTCCTTCAGTCCGCCCGGGAAGTCCCCTTTGAGCACTTGCCGGCGCTTGCTCCAATCCCAGACCCGCCCCTTCCGGTTGTACCAGTCGGGATTCTGGAAACGCTCGGGCTCGGGCGCCATGCGATTGATCTTCGGCCGGTTGAAGAACCGGATCGGCGCCAGCCCCGACTCGCCCAGGGAGGTCTCGGCCTGAATCCCGCGCGGATCGAAATCGGGATCGAACTCCGTGGTCCGATAGATCTTCGATTTGTCCCCGGAGCCCGAGATCTCGACGTCGGGTTGGCCGTTGCCGTTGATGTCGTAGTAAAACAGCTGCCCGACGTGGTTGGTGACGATGTCGAGGATCACCTTGATGTCGCGCTGGTGGGCCTTGCGGACCAGCTCGCGCAACTTCGCCAGGTCGCCGAAATGGGGGTTCGGCGAGAGGAAGTCCTGGGCCCAGTATCCATGGTAGCCGGCGACACCGGCGTCGCGCTCGACGTTTTCGACGACGGGCGAGATCCAGATCGCCGTGACACCCAACTCCTTCAGATAGTCGAGCCGGTCGATGATGCCCTGCCAGTCGCCGCCGTGCCAGCCCGCCTGAGCGTGCGGATTGACCCCGTAGTCGTTGTTCGGATCGCCGTTGGCGAACCGGTCGACGACGATCTGGTAGATGATCTCGTCGCGCCAGTCGTCGACGTGGTTCTCCCAGTCGCCGCGCTGGCGCACCGGCTGCGGATCGACACACCCGACGGCCGCGGCGGCGAGCAGACACGCCGCGAGCAGTGCGTTCAGCATGCGGCTGGTCGACGCCATCATCGTGGGTCGGAGGTCGGCGGGGACGGCTGGATCAAGGGTTTGGTATCACGCGAGGAGGCAGCGGAGCAAAAAGGGAGAAGGGAGAGGGGAGGAGGGAGAAGGGACGCGGGACAGGTTTGCGACGGAGCCGAAGCTCTCGACCGTTCCGGGCGCTCGAGCCGCACGGTTGTAGGCCCAATAGCCCAATCGCCCAATCGCCCAATTACCGGGCCGAGCGAAGTGAGGCCCATCAGCAGCCCAGCGGCTACGGTGTCGACACGTCGAATACGCGAACCGAGCGCGCCGAGACGTCGACCTCCACGCCGCGTTCGACGAGTGTCTCCGAGGAGGTCTCGAGGGGGGCGGCGTCGGCGAGCGCCGGAGTGAACGTAACGCGCGGGGAGCGGTCGAATCCCGCGAACTGCTGGGCCTCGCGCGGAATCCGAACCCGGGGCGAGTGCGAGGATTCGTCAAAGTTCGCGACGACCAGCCACGCTGCTCCCCGTTGCCGGTCGTAGCGGAGGAAACTGAACAT
>JBDGRG010000366.1:11305-12201 GCA_042218355.1 Bradymonadaceae bacterium | reverse complement strand
GGCGTCGACGGGCTCGGAGAGGGCGGCGATCGCCTCGCCGCCGGTGTAGTCCTCCCGGCCACGGTTCCGGTTCTGGAGGACGTAGATCTCACCCGATGCAAAGCCCGGTTCCGACGCCAGGTCGACGAGCCGGCCGTACCACCGCCGCAGCGACCGGTAACGCTCGGGAAGCTGTCCGCCGTCGTAGCGGTGCCCGTTTACCCACTTCGCGAACCGCGGCATCGTCCAGTAGTCGAAGATGGTGGTGCGACCGTCGTCGCCGTCGAAGCCCTCCCGGCCCGCCCCCGGTTCGCCGACGGTCTGGCCGTTGAAGAGCAGAATCGGCCCGGACCCGAGCAGAAACGACAGAGCCGCCGCCGGTTTGGCGGCGGTCGCCGAGCCGAAGCCGCTCGCGCCGGTCCCCTCGCCCCGGACGACGGGCGAGGCCGCCCGCCGTTCGTCGTGGTTTTCGACGTAGCGGAGCATGTTGTCGAACATGTAGTCGCCGGGGAGGTGGCCCTGCAGGTCGTTCGCCGACCCGCCGCAGCAGTAGATCGACTTGACGGCGTCGTAGGTCGCGTCGTCGTAGACCGCGTCGAAGCCGGCCTGGACCAGATTCGTCAGCGAAAACCCCGGAGGCGCCCTCGGTGTCTGGAAGGCCTCGGCCAGAAAGTAGACGTCCTCGTCGCGCTGCTCCGCGCGGCGGATCAGATACCGCCAGGCCTCGACGGGGACCAGGTGGGCGAAGTCGCAGCGGAAGCCGTCGACTCCGCGTTTCTGCCAGTAGGCGACGACCCGATCGATCTTCTTCCAGGTGTCCGGAATCGGTTCGTAACGGGTTTCGCCCGTCTCGAAGTTGTAGCCGTAGTTGAGCTTGACGGTTTCGTACCAGTCGGAGGCCGACGGCTCGGCCGACG
>JBDGRG010000366.1:10424-11277 GCA_042218355.1 Bradymonadaceae bacterium | reverse complement strand
CTCCGGCGTGCCGTCGTTGTCCTCCCGCTCGATCGTCCCGTCGCCCCCGGGAGGGCGCGACCAGTGGTCGGGCTCGGGCAGCTTCAGTTTCTGGTTCGGCGGCTCGACCAGGTAGTAGAAGTTGTTCTGCGGGTCGAAGAACGTCGAGGGGTCGTCGCCGCGGCCGAAGTCCAGCTCCGGGCGGACGTCGGAGTGATAGGTCCGTGCCACGTGATTGGGGACCAGATCGATCAGCACCTTCAGGTCGTGCTCGTGGATCCGCCCGACCAGCGCCCGAAACTCCTCCATCCGGTTCTCCGGGTCGAGTGCGTAGTCGGGGCTGACGTCGAAGTAGTCCTCGACGGCGAAGAAACTCCCGGCTTTCCCTTTCAGCACGTCCGGGTCGGAAGGTGGCTCACCGATCCTGGAGTAGTCGGTATTCGTCGCCTGCTGGAGCACGCCGGTCAGCCAGACGTTGGTGACACCCAGATTGCGCAGAGATTCGAGGGCGCGGTCGTTTACGTGCGCGAACTTCCCGACCCCGTTCGTCGCCAAATCGGCGTCGTACGCGTTGGTGCCTTTGACGTTGCCGAAGTACCGGACGACGAGCTGGTAGACGACGGTCCGGTCGGCGGATGGCTCCCCCCCGGAGGTCGGCGCCGAGTCGTTCGCACCCGACCCGCAGCCGACGGTGATCGCCAACACGACCGCCAGGGCGAGCGTCCGGGCATGTACAGCGTGGATCATCGGATTCATCCGGTGGGCCGTCTGTAACCGGTCTTCGGTAGATCGACCTGTCATCTCAGCATATTAGCATCTCTGCATCTCAGCGCTTCAGCGTCTCGGCGACTCGACCGCCGACCGGCGGTTGAAA
>JBDGRG010000366.1:0-10324 GCA_042218355.1 Bradymonadaceae bacterium | reverse complement strand
CCGCCGGCTACTGGAGCTCAGGACAGCCGGCGAGGCTAAAGCCACGCCGGCCGGGGTGATTCGGCGAACGATTTCACTTTGCAAAGCAATGGCCGTTTCGTCGTAGGGTCGTACGGTGGTGTGGTTGTAGCTCGACCGCCGACCGGCGGTTGAAACCGCCGGCTACTGGAGCTCAGGACAGCCGGCGAGGCTAAAGCCACGCCGGCCGGGACCATCTAACTCGGCTACTTGGCTGCGGGACAGCCGGCGAGGCTAAAGCCACGCCGGCCGGGACCATCCAACTCGGCTACTTGGCTGCGGGACAGCCGGCGGCGCTGAAGCACCGCGGCCGGGACATCACTCGACCACTCGACTACTCGACAGTTCGACCGCTCGACGGCTTGGGCTCAGCTGCCTAGCCGCCCAGCGGCCGAGCGGCCGCGCGTCAATATCGCGACGAATTGAACCACCACTCCGCCTTCAGGCCGATGAAGTGCTCGATCGGCTCGGGCCGGCGCGCGTCCCCCTCGGGATAGCGCCGCCGGGCCGCTCCGTTGGACAGGCTCAGCGTGTAGTTCAATCGAATCTGGGGGCGCGAATAGCTCCCACGGTCGAGACTGACGATCTCCAGTACCGAGGCCTGGAAGACCTTCGGCACTCCGTGTCGGCCGGTCTCCGGTTCGAGCCCGAACGGGAAGTGCGCCTGGTAACTCAGCTCGAACCCCTGGTGGAAGTGGTCCGTCAGGAAGACCAGCGGCCGGACGACCGCGACTCCCTCGGCGAAGTCGTCCCGGTCGACCCGTCGCCGATCTCCGTCGGTGAACCGACGCAGATATCCGCCGGCCATCAGGCCGAACGATTCGGACTCCCAGTTTGCCGACAGTGCCCCGACCCATTCCTCGGCTCTCGACGCCGTCCCATCGGCCGCCCGGTCGACCGGCACGCCGAACTCCCCCCAGGCGGCCAGCCCCCGCGAGTATCGCGCGAAGAGGTTCGCGTGACCCGACCGCCCGAAACCGTCGACCCCGACCTGGCCGCCCAGCGTCCAGCCCCGTTCCGCGGGGAGTTTTCCGCGGGTCAGCTCCTCACGGTAGACCGGCGCTCCATCTCGGATCAGCTCGTCCGGGACGCGTTCGCCCGACGGAAGCGCGTGGTACTCGGCGTATGCGACCGCCTTCAGGCCCAACCCGTCTGCGAACTCGAGACGGCGGCGGACGCGAGCGGACGCGATGGTGCGCTGGCGGTCGAGCACTCGTTTTTCGCGCGTCCCGTGCCCACCCGCCGGCACCTCGATCGTCTGCACCTGAAAACCGTCCTCGATCCGGTTGACCCCGACGTGCGCTCGAACATTCCACCCGCCGCCGCGCCAGACGAGCCCGCCGCCGACGGTATTCAGCTCGTCGAGTGGCCACCAGTCCAGCAGGTAGACGTCGTCGCCCCGATACATCCGCGAACCGGCCCACAGTTCGAGCCCCTCGAGCGCCGGGACGAACCCCCAGGTCTCGGCGTACAGATTGCGCACGGCGACGGGCTGGCCGTCGAACTCCCCGGAGAAGTGAGCGAACGGTGCCTGCAGCGCCAGCGTGAAGAGCACGCGCGCGCCGAACCCGTCGGAGTCCCGCAGCGTGTAGCGAAAATCGAGTTCCGCGTAGGACCCCTCGAGAATCCGAGGACCGTGGGCGACGACGTTGGTGTTCTTCCCGCGGTTCCCTTTCTCGTCGACATCGAACTGCACGCGGCCGTAGGAGCCGAACGAGAATTCGCTCTCGAGCCCGCCCTCCGTGTCCTCCGAGCCGCCGGAACCGTCTCCTCCCGAGGCTCGTGGAGCCCCGGATGATGACGAGGTCCGGTCCCCCTCCGGGCCACTCGCCCGCGCGGTGGATCGGATGGCACACGACGCGACCGCGATGATCGCCAACGATACGAAGGTCGAGGTGCGAGCCATGCGGGTGCTCGGCGCGATGAAACTCGGTTCGTCTCTCGTCCGACCCGGAGCCGCCAGCTTCACACCCGGCGCTGTTCCGCTCCCGATCGGCGCAGTGTGACGAGACCATGAAACGCAGAACGAACTCGATTGACAAGGACCTCCGCCGGCTGGTCGACGATGGCGACCCGTCCGTCTCGCGAACGGTGGGACCGGAACGAACCCAACCTCCCGTCGCGACTCCGACCTCGCCCCCTCCGTCGCTGAAGGCGAACTCGCATCCAGACGCCTCGACGAGGGGATGCGGAACGTCGTCTGCTGGCATGAAAGCCGGCGAATAGATTACGCTCTCCTCGGAGACGAACCGGCGCAGCCGACCCTCGGCGGTCCCGCGCCCGTAGCGAGAACGCAGCGACGCCGAGATCGGCTTGCCGGCGGAGACAGAGACCATCCGTCGAGCGGGCCGAGTGCGCTCGGCGCCCGGCGGCGCCGCTGAAGCGACGACGCGCCCCCTCGACGGAACGCGGATTCCAACAGTGCAATCGTCCTGCTCTCGAGCCCCCCGAACGCCAGGAGGAGCGGATCTTGTCTGTTCGTATCGTTTGGTTTTCGACCGTGTCGGTGGGACTGCTCGCAGTCGCGGCACTCGCCTGTTCCGATCCCGGAGAGTGCAATGGCGACGGTGATTGCTTCGACGACCAGGTCTGTTCGGGGTCGCGTTGCGTCCCCGCACCGTCGGCGGACGGGGGCGATTCCCCGCCCAGCGACACCGCCGAGCCGGACTCGGAGCGAACCGACAGCGGCGCGGACGTCGAGCCCGACACTGCCCCGAGCGGCGACGTCGACCCGGACAGGCCCGCCCCCGACTCCGGGGACGTGCGAGCGAGGTTCGTCGATCTCGCCTCGGGCAAGGAACACAACTGCGGGCTGCTCGACGACGGACGCGTGTACTGCTGGGGCGGAGACCAGGCGGTGATCGATCAAGTCCCAGGCAAACGACGATTCACCGCCATTCGATCGGAGGGCCGCGTCGTCTGCGGTCGCCAGACCGACGGGCGACTCCACTGCTGGGGCCCGAACATCGACAACTTGGACTTTCTGCCGGTGAGATCGATCCCCGCGAGCGCAGAGTTCGACGTCTGGGCCCCGGGTGGAGGGGGCGGAGACGTCTCCGTCTGCATCGAATCCAGTTCGACGTCGACGAAGTTCACGTGCTACCGCTCGGGCGGCTTCTCGTTCGACGTCTCCGGGAAGGGGGGCGTGAGTGACGTGGAGGCTGTCGAACTCCACGGGTGCGCGATCTTCGCAGACGGCATCCAGTGCGACAATCCGCCGCAAAACGGTGACTCCCCGCCCGCCGCACCGGACTCGGTCGATTTCAGCTCGAGCCCCGACATGGGCTGCGGGGTCCGGCAAGCCAATGGCGACGCGTATTGCTGTGCGATCGGCGCGGACGGGACACCAACCTGTTTTTCACGTACCGAAATCCAACCGCACGGACCGACGCCCGACCGACTGCTCGATCGAATCGTCGTCGGCAGCGATTTCACCTGCGGCCGCCTCGTCGAACACCCGGCCTCGATCGTCGTCTGCTGGGACGCCGAGAACGACCAGGCGGTGACGATTCCAGAGACACTGCACGTCCAGAAACTGTCGGCCGGCACGAAACACGCCTGCGCACTGATCGACGACGGGGACATCACCTGCTGGGGGGACCAGAAGAACGGACGGACCGACTCGGTCGAGGCGGACCGGGCCGCCGCTCGACTCGAGTGAGTGCGAGCGGTGGGCTACGTAGCCGGAGCATCCTTGCTCTGGCGAGCGCGGTGGTCGACGGTCCGACACGAGCTGGAAGCTCGGTCCATGACGAACACCGCGCTGGAAGCGCGGTCAACGTTGCACGCGAGCTGGAAGCTCGGTCTACATTTACGGCGACGCCAATCGGTCGAGCACCCACGTCACCGACTCCTCCGTGCGGCGCTGCTTCTGAGCGACCGGTCCGAAGGCGACGTCCGTATGGGTTCCGCCCTGAACGACTCGATACTGAATGTCGACCTCTCCCTCCTTCAACTCGTCGACGAGTTCGTCGGTCGTCTCGCGCGGGACCGTCTGATCGGCGCTCCCCTGGTAGATCCGGACGGGCGCCTGCTGGGAGAACACGTCGAGCCGGTTGCGCTCGAACCATCGATCGAACGCCGCGTACGGCCCCCAGTCGCCGCTGCGATAGGCCGACAGAAATGCCTCCGAGAAGATCGCGTCGGGCTTCCGTCCGATCCTCGGCAGCATGGTATTCTCGAACGACCGCGGCTCGAAGACACACGTCTCCCGCATGATCGAATCGACGCGAGAACGGAAGTCGGGGGTCCAGAGCCCAGGACCGGACCAGCCGTAGTGGCGGGCCCAGGCGAACACGAGCATCGCCTGGAACACCTGATGCGGGCCCGAGGTCCCGACGCTCGCCCGCCAGTGAGACTCCCAGACCGACGGCGGAGCGGCCGCTGCGAAGGCACGGACATCCAGTTCCGGCGCGTAGTCGGGTTGGGCGGCGGCCGCCGCGAGGGTCGCATGGCCGCCCTGGCTGAGACCGACCATCGCGTAGCGGCCCGAGACGGGTACCTCGAGACGTTCGGCGAGGTTCGAGGTCGCTCGCAGCGCGTCGAGCGCCGCGCGCGCCTCGACGCGAGCGACGAGATAGGGGTGCCATCCGGGCGTCCCGAGCCCCGGGTAGTCCGGCGCGACTCCGATCGCCCCGCGCGCCCCGAACAACCCGGCCAGCCCGACGCCGGTCGGCTCGCCAGCGAGGGCGCAGCGATCGTTCAAACCCGTCGTCCCGTGGTTGTTGGCGACGACGTGGTATCCGCCCGAGGGCCGCTGGTCGCCGGATGGAACCGTCACGGTCGCCAGCGCCTCTCGACCGTCGGTCATGTAACGCATCTCGAAGACGGCGTAGCCGTTGTCGATCGAGACTCCGTCGTCGAGGAGCGGCTCGATCTGCCGCTCGGAGAACGTCCCGAGATGCTTCCAGCCGATCAGACACCCGTTCGACCGACACGACGGGTCGGCCGCGTCGCCCGCTTCCGCCACGTCTCGGCCGGCAGTCTCGGCATCGCGCTCACCACGAGCGTCGCCCACCGGTTGGGTATCCCCCCCGTCTCGTCCGGTCGCACCGGCATCCGACGGCGCCGGCGCTCCCCGACAGGAGGTCGCGACCGCCACCAAGAGTACGACCGCCGCAACCGCGGACTGTCTCTGCACGTTCATTCTGTCGAATTCCTCGGTCAAATCGACGCGCGGACGGGATCCGCGGGGCGCTGGTCGCAGTCGCTCGACGTGCCCGCCCCCCCGTTCGGTTCCGTCGGTGCGGCATGCACTGGATGCGGGCGAGCCCGACGTTCCGTTATCGCAACGCGCATTCGGGCAGTCGCGTCGGCGCCCCGTGCATCGCGACATCCGATCCGTTAGCGTGCCGACGGAGATCCGCTCTTCGCGACTCGACGAACGTACCCGACACGATGAACCCGAGGCAACTGGTAGCCTGCACGTTGGTACTGGGATTCGCGGCGGCGTGGACGGCGGCGTGCAGCGATCCCGCCGCCTGTCAGAATAGCAGCGATTGTTTCGAGGGTCAGGTCTGCCGAGGGGGCGAGTGTGTAAATTCCGTGGTGCTCGACGGCAGCAATTCCCCGCCCGACACGACGCGTGCCGACGCCGACCCGCCGCCGGACACCGCACCGGACGACACGCGCGGAGAGGACACCGCGACGCCCGATACGCGACGTCCCGACACCCGGACGAACGATTCCGACGACGGCTCCGCCCCCCGATTCGTCGACGTCGCAGCCGGCCAGCAACACGGGTGCGGATTGCTGGCCGACGGCCGAGTCTACTGCTGGGGCGGACCGCCGGCAGTACAGTCGAAGCTCCCCTACGGCGAGCGCTTCACGTCGATCCGAGCCGGCGGCCACTTCACGTGTGGTCGATCGGTGGGGGGCTCGATCAGATGCTGGGGTCCCGACCTCGCCGCCCCCCATACCCAGACGCACACGTCGATCTCGCGCGGGGCCCCGTATGACGTCGGCGCGTTCGGGCCGAACGACAGCGAGATCCTGGTCTGCGCCCACACTGGACAGGGAGTGGTCGACTGTTTCACTCAGAAGAAAAACGACCGGTTCACAATCACCTCGGCGTTCGGCTTGCGCGACGTCGTAGCCAGTCGAAAGTTCGCGTGCGCGACCGTCCAGAACAAGGCCAAATGTAAAACCCCGAAATCGGGAGCATTTTTTCCCCCGGATCCACCGGACGACGACTTTACGAATTCGACCGACCTGACCTGCACGATCGACCACAACGGAAACCCGTACTGCTGCGCACTCGACACGAACGGCCGGGCAGTCTGCTTTTCGGATTCGGGGAGAATCGACATCCACGGCCCCGAACCGACCACCTCGTTCGATCGCATCGTCGGCGGCGACTTCTACCTCTGTGCCCGCCGATCCTCGGACCGATCGGTACAGTGCTGGGCGGAACGGAGCGACAACCGAGTCGCGAGCAGCAATCCGATGGAGAACCAACCCGTCGACGCCTTGGCGGGCGGCCCCCAACACGTCTGCGCGCTGCAGTCGGGTAGAATTCGCTGCTGGGGTTACGACCAGAACGGACGACTTAACGCCCTCCCACCGAAACAAGCCGCCGCCGAACTCGACGAGCGCTGACTCGCCGTGCGGGGCGGTCGCCGGCCGCCGTACTCGCCAGAGCAGGGATGTTCTGGCTACGGCGAAAGCCCGTAGACCGAGGTTCCAGCTCGCGTCGGATCGCCGGACCCCGTGCTCGCCAGAGCAGGGACACGCAGACCTCGATCAGCGAAAAATCCCCTCGACACTCACCGCGACACCCACTCGACGCGGCCCGACCGCCGGCACGACGCGAAGCCGCCGCGCACTTCGCTCCGAGTCCCCCGAGTCCTTCGACGTCAGCAACCAGATGACGCCCGCCGTCGTCGAAGCGACCGCCAGCGATCCGAGTGCCCAGGTAGTCACCTCCCAGTTCTTCTGGCGGTCGACGTTTTGATCGAAATTGGGGGGCTCGTCGCACTCTGGTGCGCAGGCCCGCGCATCCTCGACTCGGCCCCGGTACTTGTTGAACTGGGTGAACGAGACGATCGAGGCGACGGTCAGCAGTCCCGCCCCGCTCAACGTCACGATCGGTCCGACCCGAACGCCCGGTTTGTCGGAACGGACTGGCGCCCCCCCGGACGTCTCCTCGAGCGCCACCTGTAGCGCCATCGTCTCGCCGGGAGCGATCTCCACCGTCCGACGGACGGACTCGAAGCCCTCTTTGTGGAGAACCACCGTGTGTTTGCCCGGCTCGACCGGCACACGCATCGACGTCCGTCCGCGCGGGCCGGACTCGCCGTCGACGACGACTTTGGCTCCGGAGGGCTGGGTCGATACCTCTAGTGTCGGCTGGCGCTCGTTGAGTCGCTGCCTCAACTTCTCGATCGTCCGGCGGACCTTTCCTCGATCCTTCGCATCCGGCGGCGCCATCTCCAGAAACCGCCGATAGGCATCGATCGCCTCCCGTAGATGGCCCAGACGCTCGTGGGCCAGCGCCACGCGATAGACGAAATCCGGATGCTCGAGCAGTTCCAGGGCGTTCTGAAATGCGTCGAGGGATGTCTCGAAGTTCCCCTGGTTGTAAGCCGCCCGGCCCTTCTTTACATACGACTGGACGCGGCTGCGCTCTTGCTCAGAGAGTTCGTCCAGTGAATCGGCGGGCGCAGCGCGAACACCGGACGGCGAGACGACGACGACCAGTCCGGCGACCAGCAGGAGGGCACTCCAGAATCGGGGGGTCTGCATCATTCACTCCGCAGAGTTCCACTCTCGAGCAGATGTTTCAGGGAGTCTCCCTGTTTTTCGTCCGCGTCCGTCTGCGTCGAGGGCGTCCGCCCCTCGTCGCTCACACCGGACGATCCGGGGTCGGATTCGGCCTTCTCGATTTCCGATCCGACACCGTGAGGACTCTCTTCATCCCCAGTGTTTCGGTCTTCTCCGCCGGAACCCGCGCCTTCGCCGGCCGCCTCGGACGGGGGCGCACGACGGTCCTCGCCCGACCTGCGGGCCCCCGCCGTGGCTTCGTCCCGCTGGCGCGGACTGTCATTGACTTCGTCCGAGGGGGCCGCCTCCGGTTTCCGGGCCTTCTTCGGTTTCGCGGGCGCCGTTCGCTTCGGAGAACTCGTTCCGTCCCCGTTCTCCCCCGCTCCCTTCTCCTTATCGGTCGAACCCGGCTCCGTCGAGCCCCCCGGCGCGCCCGGGCCGATGGGCGAACCCTGCGACGACGTCCCGACAGCCGAGCCGGCTTTCTTCCGATTCGACGCCGGGGCCTCCGGCGAACCGGCTCCCCCACCGGAGTATACGACGTACAACAGACCGCCGACTAGAAAAGCGGTGACGACGACCGTGACACCCGCGAGCTGCCAGAGGTTCCAGCGCGGAGACTCGGGCGTCGAGCCGGCCCCGCCGTCGGGTTCGGGAGCGCGTTCGTCGCGAGGGAGATCGACGGCACTGGTCGTCCCCAGCGCACTCGTACCATCGGCCGTGTGGACCGAGGAGGCATCGTCGTCCGGCTGCGGGACCGCGGCCGTGCCGTTGGACCCGGGCTCCGCCGGACCCGACGGATCGCGGTCGCGAGCAACCTCGTCGGTCGAACGCTGGCTCTCTTCCGACCACTCGCGGGTCGGCGTCATCTCCGCCTTCTTGAACGTCGGGTGCAGCGTCTGGAGCGTCCGACCCGTCATCGGCACCTCCTGGTCGCTGCGCGGCGTCGACTCCCGCTCGTCGCTCTCGGGCTCCTCGAGATCTGCCCCGCCGACTCGCGGGCGGACCATCTCCTCGATCCGCCTCATCCAGTCGTCGGTCTTGCTCAGACCGTGGACCGGCTGGCCCTCCGAACGACGGATCTCCTCGATGCGGGTCTGCACCTCGCGCGCGGTCTCGGGCCGGTCCGCCCGCTCCTTGGCGAGCATCGAGTCGATGAGATTCTGCAGCTGCTCGACGGGGGCGTCGTCGGGCACCCGGTCGGCGACGGCGTCCGGATCGGCGGTCAGATGCTGCATCATCAACTCCATCGCCCGCTCGCCCTCGAAGGGGAGCTCCCCGGTGAGCATCTCGTACAGACAGACGCCCAGCGAATAGATGTCCGTCTCGGGGCCGATCTCGCCGTCCTCGGCCTGTTCGGGTGCCATGTAGGCGGGCGTCCCGCAGATCATGCCGGTCTCGGTCAGCTTCGTCGTCTGCTCGAGACAGCGAGCGATGCCGAAGTCGAGGACTTTGACCTGCAGCGTCCCGTCCGCGACGGCGGTCAGATGGAGGTTGTCCGGCTTGAGATCGCGGTGGATCATGTCTCGTTCGTGGGCGGCCATCAGCGCGCCGCAACACTGGTAGACGATCTCCAGGGCGAGCTCGTAGGCGATCCGCCCGTCGGCGAGTAGCTGGGCGAGACTGCGGCCGTCGACGTGCTCCATCACCAGAAACCAGGAGTCCAGCTCGGGGTCCCGGCCGAAGTCGATCAGCTGGACGATGTTCGGATGGTTCAGCGACGAAATGTACTGCGCTTCGCGCGAGAAACGAGCGTTGGCCTCGGAGTCAGTCTCGAGTTCGTCGCGCAGAATCTTGACCGCGACATCGCGGTCGACGGCGAGTTGGGTGGCCCGGTAGACCATCCCCATCCCCCCGGCTCCCAGCATGCGATCGAGACGATACCGATCTTCGAGAACGGCGCCCTCGAAGGGGTCGTCGCGCTGATCGGCCGGGATCAACTCGGCGTTGTCATGTGGACAGATCCCGCCCCCGCGTTCGAACGTGCTGTGACATTCGGGGCAATAGGAGTTCATCGCACGGAGCCTCCCGATAGTCTCGTCGGACCCGCGCAGACGGGACGGACGAGCGACTCGGGGAGTGACTCGAAAATGAGACGGGAACTGCGGACGACGGTCGGCACTTCGGATGGGAGGCTAACCGAGCAAACCCTCGAAGTTCAAATCGGGGTTCATCGCCAGAACGGTATCGGGGCGCTGGTGCGGGTATGCGACGTGGGTAGTGCTTTCGAGCTCTGGGGGTGTGAGCGCGAGAGGCGAGACGCGAGATGCAGTTGGGTCGGGGGTGTGCGGTGCGGTCGGAGCATGCTTGCCCCGGCGGGTGGACGCGACACGAGCTGGAAGCTCGGCTTACGTACCGTGCGAAAGCCCTTGCACGGCAACGACCAGAAGCACCGCGAGCCCGGCACTGGCCGTCAGCAATGCGCCCCAGCTCCCGACGACCCAGCCGGTCGTGCCGGTGACCGCGCACCACGCGAGGGGGACGAACAGCGTCTCACCGGGGAGCCGCTCGGCGGTGAGGGCGGCGCCGAGCGTCGCGAGGACAG
>JBDGRG010000365.1:2749-6995 GCA_042218355.1 Bradymonadaceae bacterium | reverse complement strand
GAAGGCGGCCGATCATGCACTCACGCGACCATCACCGCACGACGATCACTTCGGCAGGATGCCGATGCACATGTGGAGCGGCTGGTCGGCGGCCATCCCGCCGGTCTTGGAGTGCGTCTTGATGACCGACTCGGGGAAGTCGATCTCGGGCGGCTCCTGGGTGAACGGTCGCGGCAGCAGGTGGCCAAACGACTCGCTGTCGTCGACGAAGGCGATCAGCACGTCCTCGCCGTCGGGGCCGGCGCCTTCGAGCTCCGGGATCTTGCGGAACTCGGTCTCGGGCTCGCCGGCGGCATCGGAGTAGGCCTCTCGGATGCTGCCGAGAATGCGGTCCCCCGATCCCGCGTTGAACCGACGCTTGCGGACATGGTTGAACTGCTCCGGCGGCATGCATACGACGTCGGCCGAGACGAGCGTCTGGTTGATCTCGTCGATCGTATCGATGAACGCCGTCAGCTCGTTGTAAATCGTGCCGGCGCCGGTGTTCTTGTTGATGGGGTTGTCGAAGTAAACCCTCGGCACGCCCGGGAAGTTGATGAACCCGAACAGCCCGACCGCCGTGTCGCCGAAAAACATCGCGTGGTTGTTGCGCTGGCGACACGCGCGACGAGCGGCCATCCCGCGCTTGCGGCGCAGGTCGCGATTGTTGTCCTCGGCCGCCGCGATCTCGTCGTCGGTGAACCCGTAGGCGCAGCCGTGGGCTCTGAGGTTGAACTGGTCCTCGTCGACGACAATGTCCGCACGCGGAAAGTCGTCGCCCATCTCGGCGATCCACTGGCTGTGCCCGACCATCTCGTACTGCCGGATGACGTGGTACTTCTTGTAGTCGGGGATCGCCTCGCCGCGCTGCGGGAACAGCTCGAAGCCCGACAGCGGGCGCGGATCTTTGCGGTAGATGTCCTCGCGGACGCTTTCGAGTTCTCGTTTGGCGAACTGTCTGCTGGCTTGGGGCATGGCGCCCTCCTGTCTCAATCTGAACTATCAGTCGATGACGTCTCTGGAGTCGTGTCGTCGTGGCTCGATCAGAGCTCGAGGACCGCGAGGTCGCTCTCAAGGCGGCCGTGCCACTGGGCGTCGAGCTTCACACAGCCCGAGTCGCTTGAGGCGCGGAAGCCGCCGAGCTGGTCGAGGTTGTTGTTGGCCGAGAGCCGGACGTAGACGTCGTCGGTGTCGTCGACCTGGTCCTCGGTCTCGACGACGATCAGCCCGTCGGTGACGACGTCGAACACATCGTTGGGCCCGATCTGGGCCGAACCCTCGGCGCCGTCTCGCGGATAGTCCGACAGCGTCTTGACGCAGCTGACGCCGACCAGCGCATCGTTGATGTCGGTCAGGCGGCTGCCGTTGTCCGACGAGACCGAGATGCCGCCGCCGTTTCCGCCCTCGACGTCGAAGCTGACCGAGAAATCCTTGCCGGCGAGTTCGGCGTCGAGAACGAGGTCCCCGCCCGACTCGGAGGCCGCGACCGTCTCCGGCGGGAGCGCTCCATTGAGGTCGTCCCGCAGGGCCTGGGCGAGCGCGGCCGAGCCGCCCCCGCTGGAGGTGAACTCGCCGCGTGCGACGATGGCGTCGCCCGATTGGGTGGCACCCGGCACGGTCACCTCGACGGTGTAGGTGTCGCCCGAGGCGTCGCTGAACCCGAGTGTCACCGACCGGGCCGTCAACGCGGACTCGGTCGCCTTCTTGGCGGCCTGGACGTCGAGGTCGAGCCCGTCGGGGATGATCGCCCGCCCGAACTCGAGGGGGTTGGCCTCGGCGGCCGCCTGCGTCTGGGCGCTCAAGAGGTTCGGGTCGCTCTCCGAGAAGCTGAACGACTGCCCCGGCACGTGCGAGGTCAGCGTCAGCACGCCGCTCAACTGACCTTTCTCCGGGTCGACCGCTCCCGTCACGAGCGGCTCGTCTTTGACGGCTTCGATGAGGCCGTCGCGGATGTCCTGCTTGGACGGGCTGCCGCCGGAGGTGTAGGTGACGTCGACGCCGTTGATGGTGATGGTGTAGTCCGTGTTGGCCGACGCCGTATCGACCGTCACGGTCTCGATCTGTTTGGCCTGGCCGTTTTCGTTGACCCGGCTGGCGACCGACGGGTCGTCTTCGAACGGCTGGCCGGGCATGGCCTTTTCGATGGTGTCTTTGACGCGCGTCTGGGGCATGGGGGTCTCCGTGCCTTGAGTCAGTCAGAGTGAAGCGATGTCGAACGTGTCTGCTGCGGGAGGGGCGGGGAGCGTCAGCCGTAGACCTGCTCGTGGTAGGCGGCCTCGGGGTCTCTGGGGCCGTCGTCGGAGTCGGTGCGGGTGTTGGCCGATTCGTAGGACTCCTCGCGCTCTTCGGCGCGGGATTCGAGTTCGTCGACGGCAACGTCGAAACGCGCCTCGACGTAGTCGCTGTCCATGCGACTGGCGTCGACGTCGTTGTAGAAGGCGTGGACGACGCGCTCGCGGATCGAGTCGGTCGACTCGCCACCTTCGACGTCGAGCCCCAGCATCTCGGCCGCCTCGAGGGCGTCCATCCGGGCCTCGGCCATCTCCTGGATCCGTTCGGCGACGAGCGAGTCCACCTTCTCCTCGCTCATGCCGTCGCCGCTCGGCCGGGGCTGCTGACCGGAGCCGGCGCCTTCGGGCTGGCGCGGCTGGTCGCTTTCGCCGGAGCTGCCCATCATCTCGGAGAGGCCCATCTTCTCGGCCAGCATCTGGAGCTGCTTTTTCTTGGTGTCGATCTGCTTCTGCAGCTCGTCGCGTTCGGACTTGAGTTCTTCGATCTCTTGTTTGAACGCCTGGATCTCCTCCTGGGCGCTCTGGACCTGGTCGGAGAGCTCGACCTGCTGTTCTTCCTGGTCCTCCTTCCAGCGCCGAATCTTCTCGGCCTGGTCTTCGGGGACCGTGACGCTCAGTTCGCTGTCGAGTCGGACTTTTTCGGGCATAGCATCCTCGCGGGTGTCAGTGCGCGGCTTGACGTCGAGTGGTTCGATCTTGTTGAGAGTCGAGAGTTTGTGGGCGACCTTCGTCTCCGTCCGCTGCCAGGCGTCTCCGTC
The DNA here is from genome assembly GCA_042218355.1 of Bradymonadaceae bacterium. Taxonomy (GTDB): domain Bacteria; phylum Myxococcota_A; class Bradymonadia; order Bradymonadales; family Bradymonadaceae; genus CAJXPB01. The sequence goes on along the minus strand of JBDGRG010000365.1, from coordinate 3,967 downwards.
GTCGGCGGGTTGATAGACTGTCAAAAGCGCCGCCGGGTCGTCGTCGGTGCCTTCGACGGTGACATCAGCGCCGGGCACGTCGATGGTGCCGTTGCGTTCGATCGATTCGATCTTGCCTCGGGCATCCCGCCCAGAGGTGTTCCAGCGGGCGTAGTCCCCGACCGAAAGGTCGGCGTCGTGTCGTCGTAGCATCGCGTCCTCTCTGGCTTCTTGGATCTGTTCGGCTTTGCGCTCGGCCCAGCTGGCGCCGGTGTCACCGCCCCAAAGGAGGTGGGCGACGTATCCGGCGTCTTTCCACGGCTCGCCCTCGTACTTGTCGTCGAGCTTATGGTTGCCCTGGGCCATGTGGCGGCTAAAGAAACTGTGCATCCGCATGACCGTCTCGGCCGACAGCTCCTCGCCGTTGTCGAGCTGGTTGGCGCGCTCCCAGCCCACACGAGTGCCGCCGGCAATCTCGTCGGGGTGTTCCTCGCGCCACCGGAGCGCCTTTCGGGCGGCCTCGCGGGCCGTCTCGGGTGGCGTGGTGTCGATGTCCTCAACCGAGGCGTCGACCCGGATGAGGGTGGCATCGCTATCGGCCCGGAGCATGGCGGTCGTGCCGGCGCGGCCCTGGTCGGTCAGCGCCACGTGGTTGCCGGCGCGTCGCTTGGCCTGGACACGGTCGTAAGCGCCGTAAGGGCTCTGTCCCGAGCGCTGTTCGAGCTCGACCTCGTAGGCCGGCGACAACTCCAACGTCCCGTCTTCGTAGGCCTCGATGGCATCGGCGTCGCGGATGATGATCGTGCCTTTGACGCCCGGCCCTTTGGAGCCGTCGGGACGCTTCAATGCATCGTGCCATTCGACGTCGTCGGCGTTGCCGACCGCAAGCTCCTGGACATTTTCGGGCTCGACCGGCTCGTCCGGGTGCTCCAGGGTCAGCGGCTTGTCTTCGAGCGACTGCAAAAACTCGGGATCCCGCAGCGTCTGGGGCGGGACGAGTTCGCGGACCGTCTCGCCCGACTTCGTGCGGTACTCGAGCACGCCGGGCGCGGCGATGACCCCCTCGGCGCGGATGTAACCCTCGTCGGTGCGCTCGGGTTCGCGGAGTTGGGCGGCGTCGATGCGGAGGGTCATACGAGATCCTGTTGGCTCTGCTGGTTCTGAAGAAGCGCCTCTTCGGCCAGCGGGATCGCGGCACACCGACACTGCACGTCGTCGCCGGGATGGCCGGTATCACTC
>JBDGRG010000365.1:0-2739 GCA_042218355.1 Bradymonadaceae bacterium | reverse complement strand
TCGTCCCACCGGAAGATTTCGCCCGCTTTGGCTTCGTGGCTCGGACGGACCCGCTCGTCGCCGGCCGTCGACCACCGATAGCGTTCGATGCCGAGGCTCGTTTGGCGCGCCTCGTTGAGCCGGCTGTTGAGCTTCTGGACCTGGTCGCGGGCGATCAGCCGGGCGCGGGATTCGGCGACGCCAAGACGGCCCTCGACGATGCCGGCAAGAGCCTCGTGGCGAACGCCCTTGCGAACGGCGTCGACGAGATGCTCGCGGGTGTCCTGGAACGCCTGATTGTCGAGCCCGGCCCGGCCCGTGATGAGCTCCATGTTTTCCTGCGAGAACTGCCCCAGGAGCTCGCCGGTGTCGGCACCGAAGCCCCCGAGGTCGGCGACGTCGAGGCCGGCCACGGATTTGATGACGCGCCGGTTTTGCTGTTCGTTGAACGCGTCGATCTGCTCGGCCGTTTCGTCGACCTTCTCGCGTGTGTCTTTTTCGGTCCACTTCTTGCCCCACTGGACCTTCAGGCCCGAGATAGTGCGTTCGAGCGCCTCGACGTCTTCGCGTTCGGTCCCGTCCCGGCGTCGGCCGTCCTCACGCTGTGCCTGTCGGTGACGGCGATTGAAGTCGCGACGTCGCCCGGTCAGGTATTTGTCGAGCCCGTCGAGCAGCAGCTTCCTTGCCGTGTCGATGCGGCTCAGAAGGTATTGCCGGTAGTCGGCCTCGATCGCATCCGGCGTCAGCACCGCCACCTGTTTACGGGGGACGTTAGTCGGCGGTCCTTCGGCGTCTCGGCGACGGCAGTTGCAGCTCCCCTCGGGCGGCCGTCGGAGGTGGACGGTCATCCGTCGAGCGCGTCGAGGAGTTCGTCGCAGACACCCCATTCCCACCCAGTCCACTCCTGGAGTTGCTCGATGGTCTGGACGGCGAATTTGAGGTCGTCGAGTTTCATTCGAGGTCCACTTGCTCGTTGGCAACCGCAAACGCTTTTTGCTCCCGTTCGTCGTCGGGCAAATCACTATGCTGCGCCCAGACGGCGTTGAACACCTCGACCCACTCGCGTCGGGTCTCCTCGTCGGCCTCCTGGATGCGCTCGGGCAGCTTGTCATCGCCCGGCCCGCTAAACGGGTCGGTGCGATATTCGCCATCCTCTCGCGAGGAGCCGGCGAGCGCCTTCGTTCCCCAGAGCCGACACCAACCTGACTCGGCAATTTCGCCGCGGACGATGCCACACGTCCCGGTCTGGGCGTCGTACCACGCGCAGTCGCCGCATGTCTCTTCGCCCGGCGAGGAGTTGACGTAGCCGACGTCCTCTTTGCGCTGCTTCTCGGGTTGGAGGTCGGAGGCTTCGACGGCCGGGTCGTCCTTCGGTCGAGCATCCTCGACGCGCCGACGGTCGGCTTCGAGGTCCTCGTAGCTGATGTCGCCGACAGGATGCCGAGCTTGACGTCGCCCTGGAGCGCCTTGGCCTCTTTGGACTCGACTTCGGCCTGTTCGGTCTCGGACGGCTCGTCGAGCGGCCCCCAGTCGATCGAGTAGTTGGGCACGCCCTCGAAGCCGCCGCCCTTCTCGTAGGAGAGCAGTTCGACGATGCGCTCGATGGCCGGGTTGTGCTTCTCCTCCCGGATCTCGCGGACGTGATCGAAGTAGTTGTCACGACCCGTCTCGTCGTTCGAACTCAACCCCTGCGGCGTCTGGCCGAAGAGCACCGAGAGCGGGATCTCCGAGCCCATCGACAGGTTCTCTTTGAGGATGCCGACCGCCTCGATCAGCCCCGAGTAGTCGATCGTGCGTTTCTCGAGCGACGAGTCCTCGCCCGGCAGGACGACGGCATTGAGGTAGCTCTTCGCGGCATTGATCGCATCGAACAAGTCGCCGAGCGGACCGTTGTCGCCTTTGCCGCCCTCTCCCCCCTCGGCCCCGGTGATCATCTGGCGGAGTCCGTCGATGAAAAAGACATCGTACTGGAACTCGTCGAGGCTCGAGGAGATGGCCTGCGTGCCGGCGTTGAGGTCTTTCAGCGTCTCCTGAAGCAGATCGGGGATCGGCTGCCCCCAGTGGTCGTACTCGTCTCGCCGGAGTCGGCGGACCTTGCGGCCGATGTAGGGGATGACCCGTGTGTGGTGGATTTCGTCGCCGACCGGGTCGCCGTTTTTGTCGTGCGTTTGCCCGGGTTTGTCCGGGTGGAAGTAGTACGTTTTCGGCTCGCCGTAGTCTTCGTCGTCGAGGTCGTCGACGTGGTCGTCGGGGTGCAGCTCCCAGCGGTCGAAGACGTGCAGTGCCTTGACCTTTTTGAACGTCTTCCAGTGGATGGGCTCGTCGAGTGGTGCTTCGTCGTCGGCGACGATCACGATCCCGGCCCCGCCTGTGCCCCGGGCGTACCGGAGCGCGTCGCGCATCTTGTATTTGAGCCCGAGGTCGTCGAGTCGGCCCTCGAACGGCGTCTCGTCGCCGACCTGAACCTCGAAGTCGCCGCGGATGGAGTCGCGGGCGGGGCGTTCGACGACATGCGGGCTGTACCGGCCGTGCTCAAGCCAGTCGTCGAGCTCCTCCATGTCGAGCGGAATGGAGCCACTCGGTTGCCGTCGTTCGGCCGGATCGTCAGACGTCCCGACCGATTTGACGGCTTCTTTGATACTGTCGAGTCGCGTCAGGAGGCCCATTCAATCAGAGGAGGTCGTTCCATCGGTCGAGAGCAGAGTTGATACCGCCGCCACGTTCGTGTTCGGTGTAGACGCCGTATCGGAGCGCGTCCGG
>JBDGRG010000364.1:9871-17075 GCA_042218355.1 Bradymonadaceae bacterium | reverse complement strand
CGCAGAGGGCGCAGAGAGCTCGGAGCGGCGTGAAGAAGAACCGCAGAGGGCGCAGAGAGATTCGAACCGCAGACTACTCTGAGATCACAGAGAATACGGGCCAGTGCCTCCCGGCGAGGGAGCGACGGCCGACGGCTGGAGTCACGCGATGAACAGCGACGTCTTCAATCTGGACGGCGAAGTCACCGGGGAGATCGACCTGGATGACGACGTCTTCGGAGCCGAGGTGCGGGAGCACCTGTTCTGGGAGGTCGTCAACTGGCAGCGAGCCAACCGCCGACAGGGCAGTCACAGCTCGAAGAGTCGCTCCGAGAAGCGCGGGGGCGGGAAGAAGCCCTGGGCGCAGAAGGGGCTGGGCCGGGCTCGCCACGGGAGCATCCGATCGCCGCTGTGGGTCGGCGGGGGCGTCTCGCACGGTCCGGATCCGAAGGACCACGGGTACGACATCTCCAAGAAGAAGCGCCGGGCGGCGCTCCGGGCGGCGCTTTCAGGCCGAGCGCAGGAGGGGAACCTGCGGGTGGTCGAAGACTGGGGGCTTCCGGAGATCAAGACCAAGCTGGCGCTCCAGACGCTCGACGCCCTGGACGCCGACGAGGCGCTCGTCGTCGATACGACCGAACGGAACGACGAGACGGGAGAAGTCGAACACAACGAACCCCTCCGGCTGTCGGTCCGGAACCTTCCGGACGTGAAGTACCTGGCCGTCGAGGGAGTGAATGTCGAAGACATCCTCGGTCACCGGGTGATCGTGTTGAGTCGCTCGGCGGCCGAAGAGCTCGAGGAGGACCTTCAGCCATGAACAACGCCGACGACATCATTCTCGAGCCGCTCGTCACCGAGAAGAGCCTCTACAAGCTGGAGGTCGAGAACACGGCGACGTTCAAGGTCAAGTTCGAGGCCACCAAGCCGCAGATTCGGCAGGCGGTCCAGGAGCTGTTCGACGTGGACGTCGACAAGGTCAACACCCTGATCATGCCCAGCCAGCCCCAGCGCGTGGGCATGTATCTGGGGCGGACGCAGGCCTACAAGAAGGCCTACGTCTCGCTGTCGGACGAGGACTACATCGATTTCTTCGCGATGGAGGGCGAGGGCCAGGAACAGGGCGTCGTCTGAGATCGCCGCCGGCGGTGGCGCCGGCAATCGAACGACACTGTCGAGTCGACGGGTGAGCGTCATGGGTAACAAGGACTACAAGCCGAGTTCGCCGGGTCGGCGGTTCGCCCGGCTTCCCGAGGGCGAGGAGATCACGCGCTCGGAGCCGGAGGAGTCGCTGACGGAGGATCTGAACAATACCGGCGGCCGGAACAACGAAGGCCGGATGACCGTCCGCCACCGCGGGGGCGGCCACAAGCGGCGGTATCGGCAGATCGACTTTGCCCGCGCCAAGACGGGCGTGCCGGCGACCGTCGCCTCGATCGAGTACGATCCGAACCGCACGGCGTACATCGCCCTGCTTCACTACGAGGACGGCGAGAAGCGATACATCCTCGCCCCGCAGGATTTGGAAGTCGGTGACGAGGTCGTCTCGGCGCACGACGCCGAGATCCAGCCCGGCAATGCCAAACGGCTCAAGCACATGCCGGTCGGCACCGTCGTCCACAACGTCGAGTTGAGCCCGGAAAAGGGCGGGCAGCTGGCGAGGTCGGCGGGATGCTGGGCCCAGCTGGTCGCCAAAGAGGGCAAGTACGGCCTGGTGAAACTCCCCTCGGGCGAGCACCGCCGCGTGTTGCTGGAGTGCCGCGCGACGGTCGGGTCGGTGTCGAATCCGGAGCACGAGAACGTCAGCCTGGGCAAGGCGGGCCGGAATCGCTGGAAGGGGAAGCGGCCGTCGGTCCGCGGGGTGGCGATGAACCCGATCGATCACCCGCACGGCGGAGGTGAGGGGGCGAAGTCCGAGGGGGACCACCCGGTGACGCCGTGGGGACAGCTGACCAAGGGCGGCAAGACGCGCCACAACAAGCGCACCGAGCCGTTTATCGAGGAGCACCGCAACGAAGAAGAGTGACGCGACGGGCGCCGGTCGACCGGCGCCGGACGTCCCAACCGTTCGAGGGAGGCATCCATGCCACGTTCCATCAAGAAGGGACCTTACGTCGAGGAGAGTCTCCTCCGGAAGGTCCGCAAAACGAAGAGTCGGGACGACCAACAGGCGATCAAGACCTGGAGTCGGGATTCGCTGGTCATTCCCGAGTTCGTCGGCCTGACGTTTGCCGTACACAACGGGCGGAAGTTCGTTCCGATCTACGTGACCGAAAACATGGTCGGTCACAAACTCGGCGAGTTTGCGCCCACGCGGACGTTTTACGCGCACTCCAAACAGCAGACGACGCGAGTCCGCAAACACTGAACGGCCGGCACCCAGCGGGTCGGGTCGGCTGCGCAAGCGAGGAGATCATGTCGGACGAACTGAACACACGAGCGAACACGGCGGCGGCGAAGGAGGTCCGTATCTCGCCGCGCAAGGCACGCATGGTGGTCGACCTGGTACGGGGTGAGCCGATTCTCGACGCCATCGACACCCTGGAGTTCACGCAGAAACGGGCCGCGCCGATCGTCTCGAAGGTCATCGAGTCGGCGATTCGAAACGTCGAGACCAGCGACGACCTGGACTGGGAGATCGACGATCTCGAAGTCGCCGAGGCCTACGTGAACGAGGGTCCGACGATGAAACGGTTCCGGCCCCGAGCGATGGGGCGGGCCTCGACGATTCGAAAACGGACCAGTCACATCAATATCGTGCTCGAACCACGTTCGGACTAACACGACCGGGCGGCCGGCGTCGCCGGCGGCGCGGCAGAACCGAGGAGGACGGCCTTGGGACAGAAAGTACACCCGACGGGATTTCGCCTGGGGATCATCCGCGACTGGACCTCGAAGTGGTATGCCGAGGGCGAACAGTACGCGGAGTGGCTGCACGAAGACCTCGAGATCAAGGAATTCCTCCGAGACGAGGTCGGCCACACCGGCGTCAGCCGCATCGAGATCGAGCGGATGGCTAAAAAGGTGAAGATCACGATCTACACGGCCAAGCCGGGGATCGTGATCGGCAAGCGGGGCAAGGGGATCGAGAAGCTCAAGGGGGAGCTGTCGAAGATCACCGACGACGAGATCTTCCTGAACATCCAGGAGGTCCGCAAGGCCGAGCTGGATGCCAAGCTGGTGGCGGACAACATCGCCACGCAGCTCGAGCGGCGGGTCAGCTTCCGGCGGGCCATGAAGAAGTCGGTCCAGACCGCGATGAAGTTCGGCGCCCAGGGCATCCGCGTCAACTGCGCGGGTCGGCTGGGCGGGGCGGAGATGAGCCGCCGCGAGTGGTATCTGGAGGGGCGCGTGCCGCTTCACACCCTGCGGGCGGACATCGACTACGGCCTCGCCGAGGCGAAGACGTCGTACGGAGTCATCGGCGTCAAGGTCTGGATTTTCAAGGGCGAGGTTCTCGAGGCGGAAGCGAGCTACTGAACCGGAAGGCCGACGGTCGGACGTCTCCGGCCGAAGGCAGAGACGTTGCAGCCCGAGGCGGGCCGTCGGACGGGCCGCCGGGCCGGACTGTAAGCGAGGTGAGCGATGCTCCAGCCAAAGAAAGTACGCTGGCGGAAACATCAGAAGGGGTCGAACAGCGGGAAGGCGACGCGAGGCACCGAGGTCGCGTTCGGCGAGTACGGACTGGTCGCGCTGGCCCCCAAGCGGATCTCCGCCAAACAGATCGAGGCGGCGCGGATCGCGATCAACCGGCACATCGGCCGCGAGGGGAAGGTCTGGTTGCGCATCTTTCCGGACCATCCGATCTGCAAGAAGCCGGCCGAAGTCCGGATGGGTAAGGGAAAGGGCCCGCCGGAGGAGTGGGTCGCCCGCGTCAAGCCGGGGCGAATCATGTTCGAGATGGACGGCGTCCCGGAGGAGACGGCGCGCGAGGCGTTCCGTCTGGCCTCCCACAAGCTGCCGATCGAGACGAAGTTCGTCGAGCGAGGAGATTATCTATGAAGGCGTCGGAACTCCGGGAACACGAGGACCAGGAGCTCGAGGAGCTCGAAGAGGAGTTGACCGACGAGCTGTTCCGGCTTCGGATGCAGCACTACACCGGTCAACTCGAAAATACCGCGGCGCTGAAGGAGAAGCGCCGAGACATCGCTCGGATCAAGACCATTCTCCGAGAACGCGAACTGGAGAACAGCAGCGACTGAAGGATGCGTCGTCGAGGCGCGTCCATCGGACGCGATCAGGAGAGGTATTCATGTCAGACAACGATGTAAACGAGGGTGGCGACCGCAAGACCCGGACGGGAGTCGTCGTCAGCGACAAGATGGACAAGACGGCCGTCGTCTCGGTCACTCGCCAGTACCAGCACGAGACGTACGGGAAGTACGTCCGCGAGCGGAAGAAGTACAAGGCGCACGACGAGGACGAGACGGCAAAGGTCGGGGACAAGGTCCTGATCGAGGAGACCCGGCCGATTTCGAAGACCAAGCGGTGGCGGATTCGGGACATCCTGGAGGAAGCGCCGGTCGTCTGAACCGGCGGACCGGTTCGTTCCGGCTCTCCCCCGATCGTCTGCCGCGACGGGACGCGCACTGGCCCGTCGACCGCGGGCGCACATCCCGCCGTTCGACCCGTGCGGTCGACCGAGAGGAAGACAATCCGACTGGATCGACGTCCGACGCGGTGAACCGCGCACGGGCGTCGGTGTGGAGACGAGGTGACGCGATGATTCAGACCGAAACCAAGTTGGAGGTCGCCGACAATTCGGGGGCCAAGCAAGTCAAGTGTGTGAAGGTCCTCGGGGGATCGCGGCGCCGGTACGCGTCGGTGGGCGACGAAATCATCGTCGCCGTCCAGGAGGCCCTCCCAGACTCGCAGGTCAAGGAAGGCGAGGTCAAACGGGCCGTGGTCGTTCGCACGCGGAAGGAAGTTGGCCGGCCGGACGGAAGCTACGTTCGGTTCGACGACAACGCCGCGGTGCTGGTCGACGACGACGGTCAGCCGGTGGGTACGCGGATCTTCGGGCCGGTCGCCCGCGAGCTGCGGGCCGGCCAGTATATGCGCATCGTCAGCCTGGCGGCCGAGGTCCTCTAGCGGCCGGTCCGGGCGGGAACGCTCGGAAGTTCGTCCAGATCGGGGCGTCGACGCCCCGACGAGCCACGAAGCGACTCGGAGTACACTGGAGTGTCGCCATGCATGTGAAGACGGGCGACGACGTCATCATTCTGGCGGGGAAGGACCGCGGGTTCACGGGTGAAGTGCTCGACGTCGATCCCGACGCCGAGCGCGTCCGCGTGGCGCGGTGCAACATGATCGTCAAACACAAACAGCCCGATCCGTTTCGCGACGAATCGGGGGAGCGGGTCGAAACCGAAGGCTGGATCGACGCGTCGAACGTCGCGCCGTACGTCGAGGGGGAGGACGGCGAGCTGCGTCCGGTGCGCGTCGGCCACAAGTACGTCGGCGACGCGGGGGAGCTGTTCGACCAGAAGCACCAGGCCGAGGCGAGCTTCGAGGCCGAGGCGCCGGAGGTCATCGAGAAGGTTCGGGTCGCCCGGCAGACGGGAGACGTCATCGATTCGATGCCGGAGTACTGACCGCCCGAACCGGGGCCGGGTTGACAGTCTTCCGGTCGCTGGGATACCCGCCGCCGTCGGCGCTGCGAGGAGACGCCGGGGGAGACCCGGCTGCTCGGTCGGCGCTGCGAACATCACGTTCGAACTCACGTTGGATGATACGATGTCCTTTCTACGCGAGACATACGAGACCGAGGCCGTCCCCTCGTTGATCGAGGACTTCGACTTCGACAACGAGATGCGAGTGCCGGAGGTCGAGAAGGTCGTCGTCAACATGGGGCTGGGCGAGGCGGTCGACAATCCGAAGATCATCGACAACGCCGTCGAGGAACTGGCTGCGATTACGGCCCAGGAGCCCGTCGTCACGCGGGCGAAACGGTCGATCGCGGGGTTCAAAGTGCGCAAAGGCCAGCCGATCGGGGCCAAGGTGACGCTGCGCGACACGCGGATGTTCGAATTTCTCGAGCGTCTGATCTACGTCGCGCTGCCCCGGGTGCGGGACTTCGAGGGGATCGATCCCGAGGCGTTCGACGGACACGGAAACTATTCGCTCGGGATCGAGGAGCAGATCATCTTCCCGGAGATCGAGTACGACTCGGTGGACAAGATCCGGGGGCTTGAAGTTACAGTCGTCACCAGCGCCGAGAACGACGAACAGGGACGGGCGCTGCTGACGTATCTCGACTTCCCGTTCAGCGAGTCGGGGGACGACTGAGGCGGGACGGTCGCCGGCGACGGGACCGATTCGACATCGCGCATCACGCACGGAGAGAGCCGTGGCGAAGAAAGGACTGGTCGAAAAGGCAGAGAAGGAGAAGAAGTACGACGTCCGGGAGTACAACCGGTGCTCGCTCTGCGGGCGTGCCCGGGGGTTCATCCGGAAGTTCAAGATGTGCCGGATCTGCTTCCGGGAGCGTGCGCTCCGGGGGGAGATTCCCGGCGTCGTCAAAGCCAGCTGGTAAGTCGGGGACGGGCGATCGACGCCCCGGAGCCCGGCGGACGGCGGTGAGAAGAACGACCCGGCGCCAGGGGCGCCGGCGGCTCGGTCGTCCCGGGCGGAACTCGAATGCGACTCGGAGTGTGCACCGATGGCCAACGTCAACGATTCCATCGCGGATTTTCTGACGCAGATTCGCAACGCGCAGATGGCGGATCACGCGCAGGTTCGCGTGCCCGGCAGCAAGATGAAGATGCGAATCGCGGAGATCCTCGAGGAGTACGGGTACGTCGAGGATGCGCGCTGGATCGACGAGGGCCCTCAGGGGAAGGTCGAGATCGATCTGAAGTACGATCCCGACGGGGAGCCGATCATCAACGGGCTCGAGCGGGTCAGCAAGCCGGCCCGCCGCGTCTACGTGGGCGCGGACGAGACCCCGAAGGTGCTCAACGGGCTCGGCATCGCCATCTTGTCGACCTCGCGCGGGGTGATTACCGACCGCGACGCCGAGGCGGCGAATATCGGCGGCGAGTACGTCTGCAAGGTCTACTGATCGATCCCCGGGGCCGCTGCCGGCGGCTCGGCCGACGGACGGTCGAGGCGGCGGATCGAGGACGCGCCTCGGGAGAGGCTGGGCAGCCAGCCGTTCGAACGCGCCGCGAGTCCGGATCGGTATGGCGGCGCAAGTCAGTCTTCAGGGAGTGAACCGATGAGT
>JBDGRG010000364.1:8347-9826 GCA_042218355.1 Bradymonadaceae bacterium | reverse complement strand
GGTCTTCGCCCCGTGGACGACGCTGTGTCTCCCCGCCGGCGTCGACGTCGAGGTCGACGACGGGGAGATCGTCGTCACTCGTTCGGACGATTCGCGCCAGTCGAAGAGTCATCACGGCCTGGTGCGCAGCCTGATCGCCAACATGGTCGAGGGCGTGGGCGAGGGGTTCTCCCGCGAACTCGAGATCAACGGGGTCGGGTATCGCGCCGAACAGTACGGGGACTATATTCGCTTCGACCTCGGTCTCAGCCATCCGATTCTGTTCGAGCTGCCCGATCAGGTGACGGTGGAGATCGAAGACCAGACCGAGCTGAAATTGACCAGCCCGGACAAGGAATTGCTCGGGCAGATTTCGGCGAAAATTCGCAATCTGCGGCCGCCGGAGCCGTACAAGGGCAAGGGCATCAAGTACAAGGACGAGACGATTCGACGGAAGGTCGGCAAGGCCGGCGTCTCCGCCTGAATCGTTCGGGCGGCGTGTCGGCCGAGGGCGACGAGTTTCACGGAGGGTTGCAGGCCATGCTCAGCAAGCGCGAACGCAAGAACAACCGGCTCCGCCGCAAGCGGAGTATCCGGAAGGACGTCACCGGCACACCGGAACGGCCTCGGCTGTCGGTGTACCGGTCGAACAAACACATCTACGCGCAGGTCATCGACGACTACGCGGCGCACACGTTGGCCAGCGCCTCGACTCTCGACGACGAAGTCGAGGAGCGCCTCGAGGAGCTGGACGACGGAGCGACGCGGTCGGACGAGGCGCGGATCGTCGGTGAAGTGATCGGCGAGCGCGCGCTCGACGAGGGCGTCGACAAGATCGTCTTCGACCGAAACGGCTTCGTCTATCACGGCCGCGTCGAGGCCGTCGCCGACGGCGCGCGCGAGGCCGGACTCGACTTCTGAGGGAGAACGACCGTGGCGTACGGACGAAAAGACGAGTACGAAGATCTCGACCTCGAAGAGACGGTCATCGACATCAATCGTGTCGCGAAGGTCGTCAAAGGGGGGCGACGCTTCAGTTTCGGCGCGATCGTCGTCGTGGGGGACGCCGACGGACACGTCGGGGTCGGCTACGGCAAGGCCAAAGAGGTGCCCGAAGCGATCCGAAAGGGTACGCAGCAGGGAAAGAAAAACATCGTGGAGGTCCCGATTCTCGACGGGACGATCCCCTACCAGGTAACCGGGGAGTTCAACTCCGGGGAGGTCCTGCTGAAGCCGGCCGATCCCGGGACCGGGGTCATCGCCGGTGGGCCCGTTCGGGCGATCGTCGAGTCGGCGGGGATCGGCAACATCCTGACCAAGAGCCTCGGGTCGAACACCCCGCACAACGTGGTGCGGGCGACGATGCAGGGGCTCGAGCAGTTGTACGGGCCGGAGGAGTATCGCCGTCGGCTCGGCCAGGACGAAGAGAGCGAGCAGGGTGAACTCGCCCAGTGATCGGACAGACGAGACGACCGACCGAGACGGAGGCCGACCACGAGC
>JBDGRG010000364.1:0-8337 GCA_042218355.1 Bradymonadaceae bacterium | reverse complement strand
GTTCGAGGACGACATCCGCCGCGTGATGCACGTCGAGGACCTGGAGACGACCGAGACGGAGGCCGACGATGGATCTCAGTAATCTCAGCCCGCCGGAAGGCGCGAACGCGGACGCCGAGCGCGTCGGGCGTGGCAACGGCAGTCGAAAGGGGCAGTCCTGCGGGCGCGGGACGAAGGGGCAGAAGTCCCGCCAGGGAGGAAACATCCACCCGCGGTTCGAAGGGGGGCAGACGCCGATCTATCTGCGGTTGCCGAAGTACGGGTTCAACAACCCGAACTCCGACGAGGTCGCCATCGTCAACGTCGGGCGTCTGGACGACTGTTTCGAGGACGGCGAGACGGTCGGCCTCGACGAGCTGCACGAGGCTGGATGCATCTCCGGGCAGTTCGATGCGGTCAAGATCCTCGGCGACGGGGAGCTGGAGACCGAACTGACCGTCCGCGTCCATCGGTTCAGCTCCTCGGCGCGAGAGAAGATCGAGGACGCCGGGGGCAGTGCAGAGGTGATCTGACGTGGCCGAAGAGACCAATTTCGCCGACATCCCGAAGGTCCCCGAGCTGCGAAAGCGGCTGCTGTTCACGCTCGGGGTTCTGGCGCTGTATCGCGTCGGGGTCTTCATCACCGTTCCCGGGGTGAACCGTACCGCGATGCAGCAGATGATGGGGGGGGGAGGCGGCTTCTTCAGCCTGATGAATCTCTTCACCGGCGGGGCGCTCAAACTGATGAGCGTCTTTGCGCTGGGCGTGATGCCGTACATCTCGGCGTCGATCATCATGCAGCTGATGACGGTGGTCGTCCCGGAGATCGAGCGGCTTCAGAACGACGAGGGCGAGCGGGGCCGGCGGAAAGTCAACCAGTACACCCGGTACTTCACGCTTCTGATCGGGGTGGTCCAGGGCTTTTTCATCTCGATGTACCTGGAGAACATGCACCAGACGAACCCCGGTGCGGGGCTGCTGGTGGAGACCGGTTGGGCGTTCCGACTGACGACGATTCTGACGCTCGCGGCGGGGACCATCCTGGTCATGTGGATGGGCGAGCAGATCGACGAGTTCGGTATCGGCAACGGGATTTCGCTGATCATCACCGCGTCGATCATGTCCCGGTTCCCGGGAGCGGTGATGCAGACGTATCAGAAGTACGACACCGGCGGGCTCTCGACGTTCTCCGTGCTGGGCATCCTGGTGGTGGCGCTGGCGGTCACCGGGTTCATCGTCTGGATGGAGTCGGCGCAGAGGCGGATCCCGCTCCAGTATGCCAAGCGGATGGTCGGGAAACGGATCTACGGGGGGCAGCAACACCATCTGCCGCTGAAGGTCAACATGGCGGGGGTCATCCCGCCGATCTTCGCCTCGTCACTGCTGATCTTCCCGACGACGATCGCCAGCTACTTCCAGGGCACCGTGATCGCCCAGCAGATTCAGCAGATTCTGCGGCCGGGGAACTGGCAGTACAACGTGATCTACTCCGGATTGATCATCTTCTTTACCTACTTCTACACGGCGGTGCAGGTAAATCCGGTCGACATCGCCGACAATCTCAAGAAGTCGGGGGCGTTCGTCCCCGGGATTCGACCGGGGAAGAAGACGGCGGACTACATCGACGACGTCTTGACCCGGTTGACGACGGCGGGATCGGTGTATCTGGCCGGCGTCTGCGTGATGCCGTTCTTTCTGCAGGATTTCCTGAACGTCAGCTTTTACTTCGGTGGGATCAGCCTGGTGATCACCGTCAGCGTCGGTCTGAGAACGGTCCAGGAAATCGAGAACTACCTGATCAGCAGGCAATACGACGACTTCAGCGCCAAGGTCGGGCAGACCGGCGACTCCGGAGGCATCTCCGGACGCAACGACTAGCGGGGCGATCGGCGCCGTCTGGGGGCATGGCTGCCGTGGGCTCGCATCTCGCCGGGCGCCCCTCGCGCGAGGCGCGCTCCGACCGGGTTGGGGCGCCGCGCTCTCTGGCCCGCCTGCGCCCAGGGTCGCGTCCGTCGTCGACGGACGTCGGCCCGCCGTCCCGGACCATCCACTCGTCTCCCTCGAGCCGTCAGAGGATCGACCGTGAAGACGCGACTGATCATGCTGGGCCCACCGGGGGCCGGGAAGGGCACGCAGGCACAGCGCCTGGCCGACGACCTGGACGTCCCGCAGGTCTCGACCGGTGACATGTTGCGCGATGCTCGGCGCCGGGGTACCGAGCTGGGGGAGAAGGCGGCCGAGTACATGGACGCCGGCGAGCTGGTGCCCGACGAGATCGTCGTCGGCATCGTCGACGATCGTCTCGACGAACCGGACGCCCGCGACGGCTACATCCTGGACGGGTTCCCGCGGACGCGCGAGCAGGCCGAGGCGCTCGACGAGATGGGGGTGTCGATCGATGCGGTCATCAGTCTGAGCGTCGGGGAGGACGAGTTGGTTCGGCGGCTGAGCGGTCGGTTGAACTGCCCGGAGTGCGGGGCGGCCTTCCATGCGGACTTCGATCCGCCGTCGACGGACGACGTCTGTGACGAGTGCGGCCACGAGGGTCTCGTCACGCGCGAGGACGATCGACCGGAGGTCGTTCGCGAGCGTCTGGCGACGTATCGGGAGCAGACCGAGCCGTTGGTCGCCTACTACCAGCAGAAGGGACTGTTGGTCGAAATCGACGGCGAGGGGACGCCCGAGGAGGTCGCCGACCGGATACGGTCGGTGGTCGAGGGCGACCCGGCTTGACGCCAGTGGGGCCAAAGCCTATTGATCCGTGTCTCGCCGCGACTCGCGTCGCGAGCGAGTGATTGTCTCGCACCCGAAACGCTCTATGGCGAAAGAAGAACCGATCGAGGTCGAGGGGGAGGTGACCGAATCTCTCCCCAACGCGATGTTCCGGGTGGAGCTCGAGAACGGGCATGAAGTGCTCGCGCACATCTCGGGCAAGATGCGGATGCACTTTATCAAGATCCTCCCCGGTGACACGGTGACGGTGGAGCTGTCGCCGTACGATCTGACGCGCGGTCGGATCGTCTATCGGGAGAAGTGACGGGCGATCGGAGAGTCGTCGCACGGTTCGACAACGTCGGACGGATGCACCAAGGAGGTACGCGATGAAGGTCAGACCATCGGTCAAGAAGATCTGCGACAAGTGCAAGATCATCCGCCGAAACGGGGTGGTGCGGGTGATCTGCGAGAATCCACGACACAAGCAGCGACAGGGCTGACCGCCGTCCGGATGCCCGTCGGGCGGGTCGGGGGTGAGGTCCGGAGACAAGGAGACTCGCTGATCGAAGGAGTACGACCGTGGCACGCATAGCTGGAGTCGACCTTCCGCGGAAGAAGCGGACCGACATTGCGCTGACCTACATCTACGGGATCGGGGAGTCCCGTGCGCAGGAGATCGTCGAGGAGACCGGGGTCGACGGCTCGACCGACGTCAATGACTTGACCGAGGGAGAGATCCGGTCGATCCGCGAATTCATCGACAAGAAATACAAGGTCGAAGGGGATCTCCGGCGGCAGGTGCAACGCAACATCCAGCGATTGAAGGATCTCGGCTGCTATCGGGGCGTTCGGCACAAGAAGGGCCTGCCGGTCCGCGGCCAGCGCACGCAGACGAACGCTCGAACGCGGAAAGGTCCGCGGTCGTCGACGGTCAAGGCGAACGAGTGAACGACAGCTCGGGGCGACGCGGGCACGGCCGTCGGTCAGCCACCGGCGCCGAGACCTTCGCGCGTCGCGAGTGAATCGGGACGGGCGACGCGATCGTCCGTCGAACGAGAAACGAACCGATCCGACTTCGGAGAGCAACGGTCATGGCACGCACGCGCACCGGCATCGCGCACGTCTATTCGACGTTCAACAACACGGTCGTCACGATCACCGACGACGACGGGAATGCGATCTCCTGGTCGAGCGCCGGCGCCGAGGGCTTCAAGGGCTCTCGGAAGTCGACGCCCTACGCCGCCGGCGTGGCGGCCGAAGAGGCGGCTCGCAAGGCGCAGGAGGAAGGGGTCGAGAAGGTTTCGGTCCAGCTGCGCGGTCCCGGCTCGGGGCGCGAATCCGCGCTTCGGTCGCTACAGTCGGAAGGCCTGAAGATCACCACCATCCGAGACGTCACGCCCATCCCTCACAACGGGTGCCGCCCGCCCAAGCGGCGGCGAGTGTGAGAGCACCGCGGGGGGAGTTCGGCCGCGGCGGTTCGACGCTGCGGGCGGGCCGGGCGCAGATACGTCGGATTCAATTTGTCACCTTCCTGGCGGAGGCAGATTGATGCACCGGAATTGGCAAAATCTGATCAAGCCGCGCGAGATCGACATCGATCCTCGCAGTCAGAGCGAGCGCTACGCTGAATTCGAGTGTGCGCCGCTCGAGCAGGGCTACGGCATCACGATCGGGAATGCGCTGCGGCGAATTCTGCTCAGCAGCATTCGCGGGACCGCCGTGACCAAGATCAAGGCCGAGGAGGCGCTCCACGAATTTACGAGTCTGCCGGAAGTCAAGGAGGACGTCACCGACATCATCCTCAACGTGTTGAGGTTGAAGTCGCACGTCGAGGAGCCCCGGACGTTGAAGCTCGACGTCGAGGGCCCGGCCGACGTGACGGCCGGCGACCTGCAGGGAGACGGGCAGGTCGAGATTCTGGAGCCCGATCAGAAGATCGCGACGGTCAGCGACGGAGGAGATCTCCAGATGGAGCTGACGGTCGAGCGCGGGCGTGGATACGTGGCCGCCGACGATCACGACTCGGAGGACGATCCGATCGGCGTCATTCCGGTCGACAGCCTCTTCAGTCCGATCGAGAAGGTCAACTACAAGATCACGAACGCCCGGGTCGGGCAGCAGACGGACTTCGACAAGTTGACCCTGGAGGTCTGGACCGACGGGAGCGTCCGACCGGAGGACGCGGTGGCGTACGCCGCGAAGATCCTGAAGGAACAGGTGACGATCTTCATCAACTTCGACGAGGAGATCGAGCCGGAGTTCGAAGAAGAGGAGGAGGAGCCGGAGTTCGACGACGAGCTGCTCCGGCCGATCGAGGAGCTCGATCTGTCGGTTCGCAGTTACAACTGCCTGCAGGGGGCCGGCATCACGCACGTCGGCGACCTGGTGCAGCGGACGGACTCCGAGCTGTTGAAGACCAAGAATTTCGGTCGGAAGTCGCTGAAGGAAATCAAGGACATCCTCGAGGAGATGGATCTCGAGCTGGGGACCGAGCTGGAGAACTGGCCCCCCAGCGACCTCGAGGAGCCCGACGACGAGGACGAGGAGTGAGTCGATGCGCCACCGAAAGAAGGGCAACAAGCTGAATCGCGGGTCGGAGCACCGCGAGGCGATGCTTCGGAATCTGCTCAAGAGTCTGGTCGAGTACGAGCTCGTCCAGACGACGGATGCGCGCGCGAAGGAGCTGCGACGGTTCGCCGATCGTCTGATCACGCTGGGTAAGAAGCAGACGCAGCACGCCCGGCGGCAGGCGCAGGCGAAGCTGGAGGACGGGGACCTGGTTGCGAAGGTCTTCGACGACCTCGTCCAGCGCGATCCGATCGAGCGGCGGGACGGGGGCTACGTGCGCCTGATCAAGGTGGGGAATCGGAAGGGGGACAACGCGGCGATCACGCGCGTCTCCTGGGTCGGATCGAACCTGCAGAACACCGAGGAGATGCGGTTCCCGGACCACATTCTCGAGTTGATCGAGACCGAGGACGTGGTCGACGAGGAGGGGATCGACGAGGACGAACCGGAAGCCTGACAGCGGCGATCGGGCTGGATACGGCACACGGTCGACCGGAACGACTCGGGGCGCTCCGCGGCTGCGGGCGCCCCTTTCGTATGGATCGCCCTCGCTCGGACACGATCGCCTGGGTGGGGTTCGCCGGGCAGTCTCCGGGGCGGGCTCGACGGTCGCCGCGTCGGACCCCGGGGCCGTCGGCGGGCGATCGGCGCCGGCCGGCGGGCGTGAGACGCTCGCGTGCGACCGACCCGCCTCGGCGCGGCGGCGAGGGCGGATGGAACGGGTTGTGCGGGCGCTGGAGGATCATTTACGAACCACTCGACTCCCTGTCGGGACCTTTTCGCGCGCCTCGATCGGGCAACAGGCATGGGCGGACGAAACACGACTCGGGACATCCGCGAGCTGTATCGGGAGGGCGAGCCGATCGCGATGGTCACCTGTTACGATTACGCCTTCGCGAAGCTCGTCGACCGAGCGGGGCTGGATGCGGTGCTGATCGGCGACAGCTTGGGCAACGTCGTCCAGGGCGAGGAGACGACGCTGCCGGTGACGCTGGACGAGATCGTCTATCACGCCCGGGCTGTCGGTCGAGGGACGGAGAACGCCCACGTGATCGCCGACCTGCCGTTCATGTCCTATCAGGTTAGTGTCGAGGAGGCCGTGCGAAACGCGGGACGGGTTCTGAAGGAGAGCGCGGTCCAGGCGGTCAAGGTCGAAGGGGGACGCGAGGTGGTACCGGCCGTCGAGCGGATGGTCGAGGTGGGGATTCCGGTGATGGGTCATCTCGGTCTCACCCCGCAGTCGATCCACGAGGTCGGGGGATATCGGGTGCAGGGGCGGGAGGACGAGGCGGCCGACGAACTGATCGAGGACGCGCGAGCGCTCGAGGAGGCCGGGGTCTACAGTCTGGTGCTCGAGATGGTTCCCTCCGAGCTGGCGGCCCGTGTCACGCGGGCGGTCGACGTTCCGACCATCGGCATCGGCGCCGGGGACGAGACGGACGGGCAGGTGCTCGTGCTGCACGACTTGCTCGGGATGGACGACGACTTCCAGGCGACGTTCGTCAAAGAGTACGCCGACGTGAGTGGCACGGTCGTCGACGCCCTCCGCCGGTACGCCGGCGAGGTGCGGAGCGGAGCGTTTCCGGAGGACGACCATTCGTTCGACTGATCGCGGGCGTCCGCCGCCCTCGGACCGGTGGCGGTCGGTCGACTGTGAAGGCCGAGGCGGATTCCGATGGAGCTACACGAACGCATTCCGGCATTTCGCCAGGCGCGACGACAGCTGGAGGGGACGGTCGCGCTGGTCCCGACGATGGGGGCACTGCACGAGGCCCATCGTTCGCTGATGCGCGAGGGGCGTCGCCAAGCCGATCACCTCGTCGTCAGCATCTTCGTCAATCCAACGCAGTTCGGCCCGGGTTCCGACTACGACAAATATCCGCGAGACCTGCAGCGCGACCGCCGGCAGTGTCAGGAGGTCGGCTGTTCGCTGGTCTTTGCTCCTCCCGCCGACGAGATGTACGCGGACGATGCGTCGACCTCGGTGCGGGTCTCGGAGTTGACCGACGGGCTGTGCGGGGCGCATCGCCCGGGACACTTCGAGGGAGTGACGAACGTCGTGGCCAAACTGTTCAACATCGTCGAGCCCGACGTCGCCGTCTTCGGGGAGAAGGACTACCAGCAGCTGGTCGTGATCCGCCAGATGGTCCGGGACTTGAATTTTCCGGTCGAGATTGTCGGGGCCCCGACCGTTCGGGAGAACGACGGCCTGGCGGTCTCCAGTCGCAACCGTTACCTGGACGACGAGGAGCGCCGCCGGGCCAGTGCACTGTCGAGTGCGCTGGCCGACGCCTGGCGTGCGTATCGAGACGGCGTCCGGGACCCCGCGGCGATCGAGGGAGTCGTCGAGCAGCGGCTGCGCGAGTCGGTCGACGCCGAGGCGATCGAGTACGTCGAATGCGTCGACGCCGAGACCCTCGAACCGCTCGACTCGCAGGTCGAGGAGGGGACGCTGATCGCGGTGGCGGTGCATGTCGGATCGGCTCGTCTCATCGACAACATCCGACTGGACCGACCGCTTCCCGACGAGCTACGTGCCGACTAGAAGCATGATCCACTGCTCGGCATGAAAAGTCGCCGAGTGGCCGGACCGAGCGGGGGCGAGCTGATGTTTGCGAGGGCGAAGCCGCCCGAACGGAGGCATATCCGGAGGAGACGTCGAGAATCGGCGGCAAAGACGTCGTGGGGACTCAGCCGCCATCCGCGTTGGGAGGTAGTGAATCTTGTTTCTAGAACCGGGTCCGGCGAATCACCGGCGCTCGGGCCGACCTGCGCCCGACGGTGCCATCCAGCGGGCAGTCCCGGTGGGTCGGGAGGCTCCCGGGGGGCTGTCGGTCTCGGGGAGGGGCGGGTGACGTTTGCCCGCGGCTTCCCCCCTGCCGGTTGACAGCTCCTTCGCGGTCGAAGTAGGGACCGGAACCGACGTCATGCGAGGAGCCCCTCCAATCCGAATCGACATGCCAGAGACGCCCACGGACGGTGCCGAAAGTGACGATCAGAAGACCGGGAAACGCGAGCTGATCCTCTCGGGGGCGCTCGAGGCGTTCGCCGAGAAGGGTTTCTACAACACGAAGG
>JBDGRG010000363.1:9867-12168 GCA_042218355.1 Bradymonadaceae bacterium | reverse complement strand
ATCGACTCCAGGGCGACGTTCCCCGCCAGGACGATCAGGTCGGCCCACGAGAGCTTGCGCCCGTACTTCTGCTTGACCGGCCACAGAAGCCGGCGCGCCCGATCGAGGTTGACGTTGTCGGGCCAGCTATTCAGCGGGGCGAACCGCTGCGTGCCGCCCGACGCGCCGCCGCGGCCGTCGGTGATGCGGTACGTCCCGGCCGCATGCCACGACATCCGGATGAACAGCGGACCGTAGTGGCCGTAGTCGGCCGGCCACCAGTCCTGAGAGGTCGTCATGACCTCCTCGATGTCCGCCTTTACCTGGTCGAAGTCGAGCTTCTGGAACTCCTCGGCGTAGTCGAACTCCTCACCGAAGGGGTCGAGGTGAGGCGAATGCTGCTCGAGGAGGTCGAGGTTCAGTTTGTCCGGCCACCAGTGCTGATTCGAGAACGAGGCGCCCGCCTCCTTCTGCTCGGTCCCGTGCATGACGGGGCACTCGCTGGCCGCACCCTCGAATTGGGCCGGTTGTTCTTCGGACATGGATGGCGCTCCTTCGTGCTGTAGAGGACAAACGTCGCTACTCGCGGTGTGAACCCCGCGGGTCGATCGCCGGTCGTCTCGACGACGATGGGGACCCTACGCAATCGGGGGGGCTGGGTGAATTCGATTGTCCGTATCGGAGCGTTAGGCGGAGCCTATACTCGTCTCGCCGGCCCGCACCCCGCGCTCCGACCGCTCGCATGGAGAGACGTCTCTAACGCGAACGCCCGGCGTCGAACAAGGCAGGGTTGTGACCCATCGTCGATCGCCGACCGCCTACGCTCCGCGTGAACCGCTCGGCGGACCCGTCGGACCGATTGCGGACCGGTGGGCGATCGGCGTATGAAGGAGAGGCGACCCAGCCCACACTTCCCGCCGACTCCGACCGGAGATGCTCGTCGATTTCGACAATACCTACCTCGACCTCCCGGACCGGTTCTACGAACGAACCGACCCCGCCGGATTCGACGATCCGACGATGATCCGAGCGAACGGCGACCTCGCCCGGCGGCTCGGGATCGACCCGGACTGGCTCGCCAGCCCGGAGGGCGCCGAGTTCGCGGTCGGCAACCGTCTGCCCGACGGCGCGGAGCCCGTCGCACTTGCCTACGCCGGACACCAGTTCGGCAGCTTCGTTCCGCAGCTCGGCGACGGACGAGCACTCCTGCTGGGCGACGTCGTCGACGGGGAGGGCGAGCGATTCGACATCCAGCTCAAGGGCTCCGGCAGGACTCCATTCTCGCGGCGCGGCGACGGCCGCGCCCCGCTGGGGCCCGTGCTGCGCGAGTACCTCGTCAGCGAGGCGATGCACGCGCTGGGCATCCCGACTACGCGCGCGCTGGCCGCCGCGACGACCGGCGAACAGGTCCGCCGCGACGGCCTCGAACCCGGGGCCGTCCTCGTCCGCGTCGCCCGCAGTCACATCCGGGTCGGGACCTTCCAGTACGTCTCGGCCCGCGAGGACGTCGAGGCCCTCCGCGAACTGACGACCTACGCCCTCGACCGGCACTATCCGGAACTCGACCCGGAATCGCCGGTCGCGCTCTTCGACGCCGTCGCCGACCGCCAGGCCGAACTCGTCGCCCAGTGGCAACTCGCCGGGTTCGTCCATGGCGTCATGAACACCGACAACATGCTCGTCTCCGGGGAGACGATCGACTACGGCCCCTGCGCCTTCATGAACGCGCACGACCCGGCGACGGTCTTCAGCTCGATCGACGACCGGGGACGATACGCATACCAAAACCAACCCGGCATCGCGCGGTGGAATCTCGAGCGGTTTGCGGGAGCGCTCGCCAAACTCGGCGACGACACATCCGGGCTGCGCGACGAGCTGCAGTCGATCGTCGACGACTTTCCGGACCGCTTCGAGGAGGCCTACGCCGAGCGGATGGCTCGCAAACTCGGCCTGGGCGAATTCCGACACGACGACTGGACGCTGTCGAACGACCTCCTCGAACGGATGCATCGACGCGAGGTCGACTTCACGCTCGCCTTTCGACGGTTGGCCGAACTCGCCGATCCCGACCCGTACGTCGATGGCCCGCGGATCGGCGACATCTTCGAGCTCCCGGCTGCCTTCGACGACTGGCTCGATCGGTGGCGCAACCGGCTCACCGAGCGCGACGCCCCCACCGCCGAAATCGCGGATTCGATGCGCGCGGCCAATCCCGCCGTCGTCCCGCGAAACTACCGGGTGAACGCCGCCATCGACGACGCCGTGGAGGAGGGCGACTTCGGTGCATTCCACACGCTGCTCAGCGTACTGGCCGACCCGTAC
>JBDGRG010000363.1:8395-9857 GCA_042218355.1 Bradymonadaceae bacterium | reverse complement strand
ACCGGGAGTTGCTGGAACCTCCCTCCGACGACCAGCGCGTCGAACAGACCTTTTGTGGGACGTAGATTTCGACGCCTTCGGCCCGCGGGTCCGACCCGCTCGATGAGCGGACGCATCGGACAGTCGACACTCTGGTCCGTACGAGATGACGGTTGACACGGACCGACGGACTTCTTTACACCTCGGGAGCCGAGAAAATGAAATTCATTTTCATTTTCAACCGACGACGTCGACTTGTCCCCCGCGAGCCATCGGATACGAACCGTTCCGTCGCCGGACATCGGTCTGCCGCCGGTGCTGGCGTGTCTGCTCGTCGCGGGGACGGTGACTTCGACCCAGCCGGCGCTCGCCGGTGAGGACGGGGCCCCTTCAGCCGGTTCGACCGGCTCGGACGAACTCCAACCGCCCGAGCTTCGGGAGTTCCACGAGGCCGATTACCCCGCGGCGGCTCTCGAGGCGAAGGTGGAGGGCACGGTTGTTCTGACCCTGGTGATCGACACGGAGGGGCGAGTCGAGCGGGCGAGGGTCGAGCAGGGGCCCGGCCACGGACTGAACGAGGCCGCCCGTAGCGCGGCGGAGCAGTTCGTCTTTCGACCCGCGCGACGCGGCGGTCGACCGGTCCGCGCCCGGATCCGCTACCGCTACGAGTTCGAGCTTCCCGAGCGGACCGCCGAAGGGGACGACCCGTCTGCACGCGAGTCCGACGCCGACTCGAAGGGCGCTCCGGAGAGCGGGCGAGGGCGGCTGCACGGCAAACTCCGTGCGCCTGGCGCGCAATCGGCCGGCGGTGTCCGCGTGAAGGTGGTCGGCCCGGACGATGAATCGCGGACGCTGACCACGAATGCCGACGGCGGGTTCGAGACCGGACCACTGCCGCCGGGCCGCTACGAGGTCGTCGCCCCGGCCGGTGCGGACTCCCCCTCGAGGACGGAGACCGAGGTCCTCGCCGGGCAGACGACCGACGTGACGCTGCGCCTGGCGTCGGGCAGCGACGAGCCTGCGATCGAGGTGACGGTCCGCGGCGAGTCCGAGGGGAAAAACTCCAGCGCTCGGCCCGAGCCGTCGATGTCGTCGACACCGAGTCGGCCGCCGCCAAGGCCGACGACACCGGCGAAGTGGTCGCCTCACAGGAGGGCGTCAACGTCCGCCGAACCGGCGGTCTCGGTTCCGGGACGCGGTTCTCGCTGAACGGGCTCAACGACAACCAGATCCGCTTCTTCCTGGACGGAGTTCCGCTCGATTACGCGGGCTTTCCGGCCGGCCTCGCCAACGTCCCGGTCAATCTCATCGACCGGATCGACATCTACAAGGGCGTTGTCCCGATCAGCTACGGAGCGGATGCTCTGGGCGGCGCGGTCGACCTGGTGACCGAGGAGGCGCCGACCGAGCCGGGCTTTCGCGGCAGCTACCAGGTCGGCTCCTTCGATACGCACCGACTGACCCTCGCCGGCGAGACCGCCGG
>JBDGRG010000363.1:7319-8385 GCA_042218355.1 Bradymonadaceae bacterium | reverse complement strand
GTTTCCACGATAGCTACCGCGCGGCGGGAGGGGCGCTGGAGGTCGGTGCGACCGATCTCGGGTGGGCCGACGAGACCTCGGTCCGGGTGTTCGGTTCCGATTTCGCTCGGGATCTGCAGCACAACATCGTGATGACCGTCCCCTACGGCGAGGCGCGCTTCGGGGAGACGGCGAGCGGGAGCGTCCTCCGCTACGAACACGCCCCGAGCGAGGACGTCGGACTCGATCTGGCGGCTGGTTACAACTTCACTCGCACCTGGTTCGAGGATACCAGCGACTGCAATTACGACTGGTTCGGACGCTGCACGTCCGAGCGTGAACACGGCGGTGAGATCGGTCGATTCCCGTCCAACCACCGCATCTGGGAGCACGCCGTCTTCGGGCGGTTCAATGCGAGTTGGGCGTTTGCGGAGGCTCACGAACTACGCCTGTCGGTCGCACCGACGGTCGTCACTCGGACCGGCGAGGAGCGCGCCGACACTCCGCGCGAGCGGGACCCGCTGGCCGCCCAGCGCGACCTCGTCGACTTCGTCTCCGGCCTCGAGTACGAACTCGATCTGTTCGACGGGCGGCTGGAGAACATCGCGTTCGTCAAGGACTATGTTCAGGTCGCTCACACGCGCGAGACGCTTCCCTCGGGCCAGCCGGTCGACCGAGACCGCGCCACGCACCAGGTCGGCTTCGGCGACTCGCTTCGGTACTCGTTTACCGACTGGTTCCGGGTCAAATTCTCTTACGAATGGGCGACGCGACTCCCCTCGGCCGAGGAGATCTTCGGCAACGGCGTGCGTATCCAGCCGAACGCTCAACTCGACCCGGAGCGAAGCCACAACGCCAACTTGGAACTCTCGATCGCCGGTCTCGAGGGGGAGACCGGTACTTGGCGGGCGGGGACGACCGGATTCGCGAGGCTCACTGACGATCAGATCGTGCTCCTCGGGGGGAATCGGTCGTTCAGTTATCGGAACGTCCTGCGGACGCGGGCGCTCGGCGTCGAGACCGCCCTCGGGGAGGGCGAGTGTCCCGTCGGGAACCCCGTCGTCGCCGTGCACCGGGAAGTGGGCCG
>JBDGRG010000363.1:5666-7309 GCA_042218355.1 Bradymonadaceae bacterium | reverse complement strand
CGAAACGTCTCCGACGGCGGCGCCTTCGAGGCGTTCCGGGGCGACCGGATCCCGAATCGACCGTATCTATTCGCCAACGGTTCGCTGCGATTCCGGGAGTCCCACTTGTTCGTCGACGGCGACTCGCTGACTGCCCGCTGGGAGTCGCGCTACGTCCACAGCTACTACCGCGGATGGGAGAGCGTCGGGCGCGAGAAGTTCAAGAAGGAGATCCCCAGCCAGTGGCTGCAGTCACCCTCCGTCACCTACGCCGTCGAGAACGACGGGCGCGCTCTCTCCGCGACGCTCGAAGTCCAGAATCTCACCGACGTCGATGCCTTCGATTTCTTCGGCGTCCAGAAACCCGGACGAGCCGTCTACTTCAAGGCAACGGTGGAGTTGTAGTTTGCTCGTTTTGTGACTCGAGATGGGAGAATGGACACGATGCGAAGACAGTGGACGACGATCGCGCTATCGGCCGCCTTCCTGATGTGGACCGCCGGATGCGGGTCGGCGGACGGAAAGAGCCAGAACAAACCGAAGGGGACGAACGAGGAGCCGGCCTCGTTCGCCATCGGCAGCACGATCTCCGGTGAAGACAGCAACACGACGTACGTGAAGTACGTCGACAAACTCGACGCCGGCGAGCTGAGCCTCGACGATGCCCGCGAATACTCCGGTTACGCGACGATCGGAACCGTCGGCGAGATGTTCTTCGTCGCGTAGGGAAACGCGCCGAAGATCACGCGATTCGAGGTCGCCAGCGACGGCACGCTCTCCTCGAACGGACAACTGAGCTTCTCGCAGTACGTCGACAAATCCCCGCTGTACGCGAACACCTTCGTCGACCAGACGAAGGCCTACATGGAGAACGGCGACCGCGGGATGATCGTCTGGAATCCCAAGGAGATGAAGATCGAGAGCACGATAAAACTGGACCAGCTCGAGAAGGAGGTCGACGGCAAGCCGATCTGTCAGGGCTTCCGACGGGCGACGGTCCAGCGGGGCAAGTACGTCTTCAAGCCCTTCAACTGGGCCGGCCCCGACTACTACGAGTACGCCTCGACATCGAAAATCGCCATCATCGACACCGAGTCCGACGAGGTCGAGAAGATCCTCGAGGCCGACTGTCCGGGACTGGGCGTCGGCACGCGCGACGAGGCCGGCAACATCTACTTCACCAACTGGGTGAGTACGTCGGCCGCGCCGGTGATCGAGGGTGAAGAGAAGTCGCACTCGCCGTGCGCCGTCCGGATCGACGCCGGCGAGATGGAGATCAACGAGGAGTGGACTCGCGATCTCGAGGAGATGACCGGCGGCCGCGAGGTCAACGCCATGCGCATCCTCGACGGCTCCGTCGCCATCGCCGCCGTGCTGGACGAGGAACGTGTCGACCCGGGTCCGAAGACCGATCCCAAGGAGATCACCTACGCCAACAACTGGGAGTTGTGGCGACTCGATCTCGAGGAGGGAACCGGTTCGAAGGTGCCGAACACCGGATACATCGCCGGTGGCTTCTACGCCTTCGAGGTCGACGGCAAGACGATCGTGACGCTGCCCAACGCCGATTACTCGCGGACGACCGCCTACGAGGTGCCGGTCGAGGGCCCGGCGAAGAAGCGATTCAGCGTCGAGGGTTGGGTCTACCAGCTCGTCGAGCTGTG
>JBDGRG010000363.1:0-5656 GCA_042218355.1 Bradymonadaceae bacterium | reverse complement strand
CGGTCTGGTTGAGGCTGTCGTCGAGCTGTGACCGCCGCACGAGTCGCTCCGGTCCCCGGAGGGCGCCGGGGGCCGGGCGGCCCGGAGTGTCGACGATGAGCATCTCCCCGAAAACCTACGAACGGTCCTGGGACGTCCATGCCTGGGTGGGAGTGGTCGCGGGGCTGTTCCTGACGGTGATCTTCGGGACTGGTGCGGTCGTCGTCTTCCACGACGACATCGAGACCTGGCAGGACCCCGCTGCGCAGGCGCCGGCTCCCGAGACCGACATCCAGCGGTGGACGCGGCTGGCACTCGACGCGTTCGGCGGAGAGATCCCGGCGCAGTTCACTCTCTGGATGCCCGAAGGCGAGCGGGGATTGCCCAAGGTGGGGTACTTCGACCGCCAGACGGGCCGGTACGTCGAGGAGTGGATCGATCCGTCGAGCGGGCAGGTCCGCCGTAAGCGCGAGAAACTCGGCACGCTGCTCTATCACGTCCACACGCTTTACGACGTTCGATTCACGGCTCTCTACTACTTCGCAGGGGTGCTCGCACTGGTGATGCTGCTGGTCCTCGTGACCGGTGTCGTCATCCAGTGGGACGATCTGGTCGATCAGTTTCATCAGTTCCGCGCCGGCGCCGACCCCTTCGTCCGGTGGAACGACCTCCACAAGGTCGTCGCGTACAGCGCCGCGATCATCGTCCTCGCGCCGTTCTTCGTGAACGCGGTCGCCGGACCGGTGTTCGAGGGGAGTCGCGGTGCAGCGAAGGAGGCGACCTACGGACGGCTGCCACCCCCCTCGGCCGGCGAGGCGGAGGCACCGTCGGACCCGGTCGCCATCGGTGCGCTCGTCTCCGAGGCTCGCCGGGCCGTCCCGGGTCTGGAGATCGGGAAGGTCATCTTTCGCAACTGGGGTCGTCCGGGGGCTCGCGTCGACGTCGAAGGTGGAGTGAACGGTGACCGATTCGGTCACGCGATCGTCCGGCTCGATCCGGCCGACGGCGAGGTCGTCCGCGCCTTGCCTCCCAACCAACAGACCTGGGCGGGGGATCTACGCCGGTGGATGGCCGAGATCCACTCCGTCCATTTCGGCGGGTTCGCCATCGAGGTCCTCTTCGCGCTCCTGTCGCTCGCGGTCGCCGGCTCGATGCTCGCCGGGATGGTCGTCTGGTTCGCCCGTCGCCGCCGACAGCGCGACTCGGCCGTCGACTGGATCCTCGAGAAGCTGACGGCCGGCGTCGGCACCGGGACGATCGTCGCCATCGCCGCCGTCTTCGCCGGCAGCCGACTGTGGCCCTGGGAGATGCAGGGGCGGTTGTGGGCCGAGGAGATGACTCACTATCTCGCCTTCGCCACCTGCGTGGGGGCGGCGTTCGCCGTCTCGAACATTGTACGCTACTGGCGGGTCCAGCTCGGCATCGCGGGACTGCTCCTCGCCGTGACACCCGTGCTCGCGCTGCGCCACTCGTCCGCGGGCGCGATGGGTCTGTTGGTCTCCGAACGTGCAGAGGTCGTCCCCGCGGTCCTCGGCGTCGATCTCGGGCTCCTGCTCGCCGGTGGGGTGTTGTTGACCTGCGCCGTCTGGATCGATGGGACTGCCGCCCAGTCGAGGGAGGCGTCATGACTGGAGCCGTCGTCGTCATGCAATTCTGGGCGGCGGTCGCGGCGTATCGAGCGGCCGACGTCGACCGCTTTGTCGAGGAGACGGGTGTTAGCCCCGAGAGCATCGCTATCTCCGAGCGGAGATGGTCGACGGTGTGTCGTTCCACCGGGTCCGGTCTGGTCGCGGGGGGCACGTTCTTGGCGCTCGATTCCGCGGGTTGGTTCGAAGGGGCGATACTGGCGCTCTCCGCCGCGATGTTCGGCTGCGTCGGCATGATACTTCTCGCTCCGGTGGCTCGGCGACTCGCGTGGGGCGTGGCCGCCGTGTCGCTGGCTGCGCCTCCGGTCGCGCTACTCGTCTCGTTGCTGTAAGGGGGAGTCGTGCCGCGGGATGAGACAGCGAATTCGGAACCGAGTGGCTACGCCGAGACGACACTGTGGATGGCCGCCGGTCTGCTCGGCCCGGTGCCCTGGATTCTGTTGTTGACGCGTGAGCTCGAGCGGTTCTGGGGAGCGACCGGGTACAGCGTCGCCTTCGTCGCTGCGCCCGCTCTCTGGACCGGCCTCGCCGCCGCCGTTCTACTGACCGATCGCCGACGATGGAGCATCGTCTGGGCGGTCGTCGGCGCCGCGCTCTGGTGGCTCTCCGTCGGTTGATGCTCGTTCAACCTGCACTTCACACGGGTGTCCGATATGGAGACCGTCGAAACCCTCAAAAACCTGCTCGCAGCCTGGGGGGCCGGGTGGGTCCTCTGGCTGCTGTTCGCACTGTCGATCGGCAGCGTCGTCGTCGTGATCGAGCGGTGGCTCTTCTTCCGCCGGAAATCGGCTGACGTCGAGGCACTCGCCGCCGAACTCGACTGCCACCTCGGCGACGGCGACGTCGAGGGGGCGCTCGACGCCATCCGACCGATGAACTCCGTCGGCGCCAGCGTCGTTCGAGCGGGGTTGAAGCTGGCCGACCGCGGCCCCGAGGCGGTCGACCGTGCGATGGAGAGCGCCAAAGCGATCGAACGGAAAGACCTGCAGGATCGGCTCGCCTACCTCGGAACGCTGGGCAACAACGCCCCGTTCATCGGTCTCTTCGGCACCGTAATCGGCGTCATCTTGGCGTTCGAGGAGCTGGGCAAACAGGCCGGCTCGGCGGGGATGGCCTCGGCCGGCGTCATGGGCGCAGTCTCCGAGGCACTGGTCGCCACGGCGGTCGGCATCGGGGTCGCTCTGCCGGCTGTCGCCGCACACAACTACTTCCAGCGGCGGATCGCCGTCCTCCTCGACGACGCCGACACCCTCTCGAATCTCGTGCTTGCCTACATGGTCGAGGACGAGGACGGAACCGAGACGGCCCGAGTCTCGAGCGACGAGACGGCCGTGACGGCCGAGGAGGCGCCGATCTCTGCCGACGAGGTGGCCTGACATGGCTGGGACCGACACCACCGATCCGGGGCGAGGGCGGGGCCAGATGATCGACGGGATCAACGTCACACCGCTCGTCGACATCATGCTGGTGCTGCTGATCATCGTGATGGTCACCGCCAGGTTCGCGTCGTCGTCGGCGATGCCCCTCGATCTCCCGCAGGCCTCGGAGTCGACCTCCGTGCAGACGATCTTCGCCGTCACGTTGCCCGCCGACGGCCAGATGCGCGTCGACGGCGAGCGAGTCGACCCGGCGCGTCTCGAGCGTCGCGCGGCGCGCGCACTGGATAAAAAGCCCGACCTCCGCGCGGTCATCCAGGCCGACGGCGACGTGCCGCACCGACGGGTGATGGAGACGATGGACGCGCTGCGCGCCGCCGGCCTGACGCGTGTGGCGTTCGCCACTACGAAGGAGACGAGCGACGACTCGCCGCAGAGCGAGGAGCCGGGCCGGTCCGATCGACGCGACTGAGGCCGTTGCTGTGGAGAACGCCCCGGACATGCCAGAGGGGAGCCCGGCCCGGCAGATCTTCGACGCCCGCCGGGCGCCCGAGCGCGAGGCTCGACGCGCCCGCCGCCGGCTCGACGATCCGGCCAATCCCGATGACGGCGCACCCGCGGCCGTCGTCTTCGAGGGCGACGGCGGGGGTTGGACGGCGCCCGCCGCCGCCATCGGCGGGGCCGTGCTCCTGCACGCCGGTCTGATTGGACTCGCCGTCGCGTTCTACGACGCCGGCCCGGACGCCTCGGCGGAGCCCCCGCCGATCGATCCCGACCAGATTCAGCACGTCGTCGATCTCGAACGACAGCCACCGCCGGAGCCGAAGCCCGAACGGGAGCCGCCCGAGCCCGAATCGACGCCCGAGCCTCGACCGACGGACCCGCCCGACCCGTCCGATCCCGAGCCGACGCCCACCGAATCCGACTCTCCGTCGGAGCCCTCGCAATCGTCGGACGACCCCCCAGAGAGCGGGCCGTCGCAATCGATGTCGTCGTCCGACCAGCAGCCTCCGAAGAAATCTTCGGACAATCCGGCTGCGAAGGCGGGAGACGTGATGGATACGAAGTCGGCGACCGGGATGGTCGACTTTACCGAGAGCGCCGGCAGCGGCACGCAGTACGCCGGCGGCGTCACGGCGCCCTCGGGCACCAGCGACGAGGCGGTCCGTGACGAGTCGGCAGAAGGGGGTGGAGCGGGTCAGGGGGCCGGTGACGGCAGTCGCCCGGTCGGGCTCGACCGCACGGAGTGGGACTGCCCGTGGCCCGAGGAGGCCCGCGACCTGTCGGTCGACGAGCAGGTCGTCGTCCTGCGCGCACAGGTCCGCGCGGACGGGACGCCGACCGACGTGACCATCGTATCGGATCCCGGATTCGGTTTCGGGGAAGCGGCCCGTGAGTGCGCCCAGTCACACACCTTCGAACCCGCCCGCGGCCCCGACGGCGAGCCCCGGCCGGCGCGATCTCCACCCATCCGGATTCGGTTCACTCGGTGAGGCCCGCCGCGGGCTCACCCTCGTCAGAACGGGAACAGAGCGGGGCGGGCGTCTGAGACGACCGTCTCGAGACGGCGGTACGGGACGGTCGTCCCCGGTGCCCGGATCGCTCATTCTTCCATGCACCGCGCGTACTCCTGACCCGCCGACTTGCACTGCTTCTCGGGGTTCTCTCCCTCGCCGGCCCGGCAGGCGTCGTTGATGCACCGCCGCAGGCGCTTCCACTTCGCCCCGCAGCCCTTCACGCGCGAGGCTTTGAACTCCTGACGGCATCGCTTCTGCTTGTCCCTCGACACCGGACACGCCTGAATCCAGGCCTTGCAGAGGCCGTCCGGTCCCTCGGTGACGGACGACGGGCTGAGACCGCAACCGACCAGTACTAGACCCAGCGTGGCGACCCCCAGAACGGCGGGGCGAAGCGACGTCTCCATCCTCTCCTCCTGCGAACGACTCGGGAGTGTCGAGCGGACACCGACAGGTTGGAGACTACGCGCAGCCAGACGCGTTGCAAATTTGCGAGCCCAGCCGCGGTGCGAGCGGGTCGATGTTCGCTTCTCGCCCCGCGAGCCACCGATACGCCGGTGCTCTGACCCCACCGCAAAGCCCCACGCGACCTCAGTACCTCGATACCCCAATACCTCGACCAACCACCAGTGCAACGATGGTCTAACCCCGCCGCAAACCCCCACGCGACGCTTCCGTTACCGCCGACAAATCACAGTGATCGTCTGCGTCGGCGCGGTGCAGGTGCGGGTCCCCGCACCACCCCAGTTGTCGTTCCCGATACAGGGCCGCGCGACGTACCCGCGGTCGCATTGACAGATGTTGCCGTTCGCACTCAACTCCCAGGCGGGTTTTCCGAACATGTCGCCGCAGTCCCCGGTCTCCCAGGTTCTACCGTTACAGCGCACGCTGACTCGACCCTTGTTGCCGAGCGCCTTGCAGATCTGAGTCGCCTTGCTCGGGTCGTTGCACGACACGCCCTGCTGGGCGCGACTCCCTTTGATCGTCACGCCGGAGAAACTCCCCGTGAGTTTGTTCCGAAAACTCCGCCAAGCTCGGCACTGTGATCTCGAATTCTGGTTCGACTGGAAGTTCTCCGAAAACTTCACCAGTTTTCGGCATTTCCCGCCCCCGCAAGACTGGTTCTGAGGACAACTCT
>JBDGRG010000362.1:0-8579 GCA_042218355.1 Bradymonadaceae bacterium | reverse complement strand
GTGCCGGTGATCGAGGCCGGACACGATCCACACGCCCCCTGGTAGTCGATGCGAAGTTCGTCGTCGACCAGCCCGCGGATGCGGAGGTCGCCGCCGTCGCCCTGCAGGTACGGCCGGATTTCCTCGTCGAGGATCTCCTCGATCTCCTCCATTCTCGGGTCGTCGGCGCCCGGGATCTCCTCGTCTGACTCGCCGCCGCTCTCTACCTCGTCCTCGGCAGCGGCCTCCCCGGCACGAGCGTCGTCCACCTCGGCCGCCCGGATCGGCTCGGCGACCTCGCGCATCAGCTCGCGCCACTCGGCATCCCCGTCTTGATTGACCGTGATGTAGTTGGCCGCGAAGAAGACGGTCTCGACGTGCTCGATCTCCAGGATGTCCCGGGCCAGCGGGACCTCCTCGGCCTCCTCGAGGGACTCGTACGACTGCGTGCGCCCCCCGACGGTCGGGAAGATCTGCTCGGCGAGCATGAACTTCACCGCGTTCGGATTCGGCGTGTATTCGATTTCCGTGATCTGCATCGCAAACCTCGTCGCGATGTCGGTTTGTCAGATTCCCGCTTCCCCGCGCGAGCGGGACGAGACTCCGTCGACCCCGGCAATGCGCTGCGGCCGGGGCGATGTCGCCCGTCGACTGCGCCGATCGCCGGGATGAACCGAGGGACCGATGCGAGCGGGCGACGCGTGACTTTCCGGAAGCGCGCGAACATGCGTGCCAGGCTCGACCGGGGGGCCCGTCCGTGTCCGGAACCGATGCCCGGGCGAAGCTCATTCCCTCGTCGACTCACTCCTCGGGAATCGGATCGTCGTCGCCCTCCGTCGTGATCTCCTCGCGCCCGCTCAACGCGGCGTCGAGCGTGTGCCAGGCCAGCACCGCACACTTCACGCGCTCGGGCCGAGAGCCGACGCTCTCGAAGACGCGCAGATGGCCGAGCAAGTCCTCGTCTCCCTCCTCCGGTTCACCCGTCAGCATGCGCCGAAATCCGGAGATGAGCGCCTCGACCTCCTCGATCGTCTCGCCTTCGACATGCTGGGTCATCATCGACGCAGCCGCCTTCGAGATTGCACAGCCCTCGCCCTCGAAAGCGATCTCTTCGATCACGCCATCCTCGACCCGCACGGTGACGTCGTACTGATCGCCGCAGAGCGGATTGTCCCCGGTCGCTTCGCGGTTTGCGTCGCTGACGCGGCCGAAATTTCGCGGCGTCTCGTTGTGGTCCAGGATGACGTCCTGATACAGGTTTCGTAAATCTGTCATGATCCGAAGATATCCTCCACGCGCCGGACGGCTCTCGCCAGCCGGTCGATGTCCTGTCGATTGTTGTAGTAGGCGAGCGACGCGCGGGCGGTCGCCGGGATGCCGAGTCGCTCCATCGCGGGTTGGGCGCAGTGATGGCCCGCCCGGATCGCAACCCCTTCGTCGTCGAGGACGGTCCCGATGTCGTGCGGATGGACGCTGTCGAAGTCGAAGGACAACACCGAGGCCTTCTCTTCCGCCCGGCCGAAGATCCGCAGCCCCTCGACGGCCTCCAGTCGGTCGGTCGCGTAGGCCAACAACGCGTCCTCGCGATCGGCGATGCGCTCCATCCCGATTGCGTCGAGGTACTCCACGGCCGGGCCGAGCCCGACGGCGGGCATGATCGCCGGCGTCCCGGCTTCGAAGCGCTGCGGCGGGTCCTTGTAGGTCGAGCTGTCGAATGAGACGCGCCGGATCATCTCCCCACCCCCCTGGAAGATCGGCATATCGTCCAGGAGGTCGGCCCGAGCGTAGAGCGCGCCGATGCCGGTCGGACCATTCATCTTGTGACCCGAGAAGACGTAGAAATCGGCACCGAGGTCGGCGACGTCGACGGGCCGGTGGGGGACCGCCTGGCAGCCGTCGACCAGGACCGGGATGTTCCGCTCGTGAGCACGATCGACGATCGTCTCGACGGGATTGATCGTCCCGAGGACGTTCGAGACGTGGACGACGCCGACCAGCTTCGTCCGCTCGGTCAACAGTTCGTCGAGCGCATCGACGACCAGCTCCCCCTCGTCGGTCATCGGCAGTTCGCGCAGCTCGGCGCCGGTCTCGTCACAGAGTTCCTGCCAGGGAACGAGGTTCGAGTGGTGCTCCATCCGCGAGAGGACGATCTCGTCGCCCTCCTCGACTTCGTCGCGTGCCCAGGCGTACCGGACCAGATTGATCGCCTCGGTGGCTCCGCGCGTCCAGACGACCTGATCGGCCGAGGGAGCTCCGATGAAGTCGGCGACCTTCTCCCGGGCGGCCTCGAACGCGTCGGTCGCCTGACGACTCAGTCGATGGACCCCGCGGTGGACGTTCGAGTGCTCCTCTCGGTGGTATCGATCGATCCGCTCGATGACCGGTTCGGGCATCTGGCTGGAGGCCGCGTTGTCCAGATACGCCACCGGACGGCCGTCGAACTCGCGCCGGAGTACCGGAAACTCCGCCCGCACCTCCTCCCAGTCGACCGCGGCAGGCGACGACTCGCCCCCTCGATTCTCCGGGGAACTCTCGATATCAGCCATGTTCGCTCCCGGCGGCCTCAGACCGCCTCCAACTCGAACCGGCCACCCTCCGACATCTTGCGAGCAATCGTGTCGGCGACCCGTTCACGAACCGAATCCATCGGAATGGTCTCGAGGATCTCCGCAGCGAAGGCGTAGATCAGCAGATCCCGGGCCTGCTCCCGATCGAGGCCGCGGGTGCGCAGATAGAGCATCTGCCTCTCCTCGAGCTGACCGATCGTCGCCCCGTGCGTACACGAGACGTCGTCGGCAAAGATCTCGAGCTGCGGTTTGGTGTTGACCTTCGCGCGGTCCGACAGCAGCAGCGTGCGATTGAGCTGATACGCATCGGTCTTCTGCGCCTCCGGATGGACGTAGATCTGCCCGTTGAAGACCGAGTGCGCACGATCCGAGAGGATCATCTTGTGCAGTTGATGACTCTCGGAGTTCGGCTCGCTGTGGTCCATCATCGAGTGGGTGTCCGACACCTGTTCGCCGCGCAGGACGGCGAGCCCATCCAGCGTACAGTTCAGCTCCCGGCCGGCCCCGTTCGCGTGGATGTCGAATCGCGAGAAGCGAGCGCCGTGGGCGATCGACTTCGAGTTGTACGTGCTCGAATCCGCCAGATCGATCGCCGTCCGACCAACGTGGAACGCATCCTCGCTCTCTCCCTGGATCTTGACGTGATCGACGGTGGCCGCCCGGCCGATGCTCAGTTCCGTCACCGGATTCGTCAAATAGACGCCCCCCTCGGGGCCTCCATAGTCCTCGACCACCGACGCGCGGCTTTCTCGTCCGACGCGGATCAACGCCCGCGGATGCGACGCCTCCGGGCGTTCGGACTCCGTCGTCAGGTGCAGCAGATGGATCACCCCGTCGACGACCGTCTCCGACGGCACGACGACGTAGGCGCCGTCGCGCGCACCCGCTCGATTGAGGTTCGCGAAGTAGTCGTCGTCGAACGCACCGGCCGGCTCGTCGAGATACTCCTCGACGACGTCGCGATCCTCGCCCGGCTCACTCAAACGACCGACCCGCACCTCGTCGGGGAATCCGTCGGTTTCCGACAGCGCCGGAGCGAATTCGCCGTCGACGAAGACCAGCCGCGTCCCTTCGCTGCCCTCGACCGCGTACGGCTCGACCATCGATTCGGTCACCGAGCCGTCGTTTCCATCGGACGGGACGAAGTCGGTCGAGTACAACGGGTGGAGCTTGACGAAGATCCACTTCTCCTGGTCGCTGCTCGGCCGCGAGAGGCCCTCGAGTAACTCCCGGCCGCGCGAACGAAGAGACTGGATCGCTTCTCCATGGCCGGCGGTCGATCCACCGACGACCGACTCGCGAAATGCCTGTTCCTCCGTCGTCGAGTTCATGCGACCCCCTCGCCCTCGAGTCCCGCCTCGCGCTCGACCCAGTCGTATCCGCGATCTTCGACCTCGACGGCCAGTTCGGGGCCGCCCGACTTCGCCAGCTTGCCGTCGACCATCACGTGGACGCGGTCTGGCTCGATGTAGTCGAGTACCCGCTGGTAGTGCGTGATCAGGACGAACGCGTTGTCGTCGTTCGACAGCCCGTTGACCGCCTCGGAGACCGTTCGCAACGCATCGATGTCCAGCCCGGAGTCGGTTTCGTCCAGGAAGGCCAGCGACGGCTCCAGCACCGCCATCTGCAAAATCTCGGCGCGCTTCTTTTCACCGCCCGAGAAGTCGACGTTGACACTACGGTCGAGCAGGTCGGGATCCATGTCGACCAGCTCGAGCTTGTCCCGGACGTAATCGTCGAACTGCAGCGGATCGAGCGGATCCTCGCCGCGGGCCTCGCGCACGTTGTTGCACGCCTCCCGCAACAGCGTCGACGTCTTCACGCCCGGAATCTCGACCGGGTACTGGAAGGCCATGAAGATGCCGGCCTCCGCACGCTCCTCGGGTTCCTCGTCGAGGAGGCTCTCGCCCCTGTAGACGATATCCCCGCCGGTCACCTCGTAGTCCGGGTGACCGACAGCGACCTTCGCCAGCGTGCTCTTGCCGGAGCCATTCGGCCCCATGATGGCGTGAACCTCGCCCTCGTCGACCGAGAAATCGATCCCGTCGAGGATCTCCGTCCCCTCCGCTTCGACACAGAGGTCTGTCACTTCGAACATGATGATATCCGTCGTTCGAGTAAGCGTGAGCGTCGATGTCCCGGGGCCCCGAGCACTGCCACAGTCGGTCGGCTCGGCGGCCGCGCCCCCCTTTTGGGCAAACTGGTCGTCGTCGGATGGACGTCCGTCTGCGAGCGTTCAACCGACGGCGCCCTCGAGTTTGATCCCCAGCAGTTTCTTCGCCTCGACGGCGAATTCCATCGGCAGCTCCTCGAAGACCTCCTCGCAGAAGCCACGGATGATCATCGAGATCGCCTCTTCCTCGTCGAGGCCGCGCTGCTGGAGATAGAACAGCTGCTCCTCCCCGATGCGCGTGGTGCTCGCCTCGTGTTCGATCTGCGCGGAGTCGTTCTGGACGTCGATGTACGGGAAGGTGTGCGCTCCGCAGTCGTTCCCGATGAGCATCGAATCGCAGACCGAGTAGTTCCGGGCGTTGTCGGCCCGGGGCGTGATCTTCACCTCGCCGCGGTAGCTGTTCTGAGACTGACCGGCCGAGATCCCCTTCGAGATGATCTTCGACCGCGTGTCGTCGCCGAGGTGAATCATCTTGGTCCCGGTGTCCGCCTGCTGGTGGTTGTTCGTCAGCGCCACGGAGTAGAACTCCCCGACACTGCCGTCCCCTTCGAGAATGCAGCTCGGGTACTTCCAGGTGATGGCGGATCCGGTCTCGACCTGTGACCACGAGATCTTCGAGTTGTCGCCCTGGCACTTTCCCCGCTTGGTGACGAAGTTGTAGATGCCTCCGTTCCCGTCTTCGTCGCCGGGATACCAGTTCTGGACGGTCGAGTACTTGATTTCGGCGTCCTCCTTGGCGACCAGCTCGACGACCGCGGCGTGGAGCTGATTTTCATCGTAGCGCGGGGCCGTGCAGCCCTCCAGGTAGCTGACGTACCCGGCGTCCTCGCAGACGATCAGCGTCCGTTCGAACTGGCCGGTATGCTCGGCGTTGATCCGGAAGTACGTCGACAGTTCCATCGGACACTCGACTCCCTCCGGGACGTAGACGAACGACCCGTCGGAGAAGACCGCCGAGTTCAAGGCCGCGTAGAAGTTGTCCGAACGCGGGACCACCGACCCGAGGTGCTCCCGGACGATCTCCGGATGGTCCTGGACCGCCTCGGAGATCGAGCAGAAGACGACCCCCGCGTCCTCGAGCTTCTCCTGGAACGTCGTCGCGACCGACACGCTGTCGAACACCGCGTCGACGGCGACGTTCTGGAGCATCTTCTGTTCCTCCAGCGGGATCCCCAGCTTCTTGTAGGTCTCGAGGATCTTCGGATCGACCTCGTCGAGACTCTCCTTCTGGTCCTGCTCCTTGGGAGCGGAGTAGTAGCACAGAGAGTCGAAATCCGGCGTCTCGTGATCGAGGTTCTGCCAGTCCGGCTCCTCCATCTCCTTCCAGCGCTCGTACGCCTTCAGGCGGAAGTCCAGAAGCCACTCCGGCTCGTCTTTCTTCGCCGAGATCGCGCGGATCACGTCCTCGTCGAGACCGGGCGGGATCGACTCGGTCTCGATGTCCGTCTTGAACCCCTCGTCGTAGGGGCGGTCGATGAACTCTTGAACGTCGGTAGTCATGACGTCTCCAGCGGTTGCGGGCGTCGATTGATGGTTGCCGTCGGATACCTCGGTCGTCGCCGGTCGTCGTCCTCAGCCGGCCACCTCCTCGACGGTGGCGTCCGGGGTGGCTTCGGGCGGGTCCAGCTGGTCGAGAAACTCCTCGACCTCTTCCTCCCGTTCGATGAGCAGACTCAACGGAATGTTGTCCATCGTCTCCATCAGGAACTCCGAGACGTGGGTCCAGACCGGCCGAATCGAACAGTTGCAGTCGTGCGTACAGACGTCTCGATTGCCCGTGTGTTCCTCGCAAAACCGTTCGATCTCGAGCATGCCCCCCAGCTGGCGCATCACGTCCCCCAGCGAGATCGCATCGGCCGGGCGAGCCAGGATGTATCCTCCGTTTTTCCCCCGCTTCGCCTCGACCATGCCGGTCTTGGAGAGCTCTCGGAGCAACTTCTGTGCATACGGAAGAGACAGTCCCTCCCGTTCGGCGATGTCCCCTGCCGAGAGCGGTTCCTCGCGCCCGTCCTCGACCACGCAGAGCAGGCAGCGAAGTCCGTATTCCTCTTGAGCCGTGATCTTCATCGGCCCTTCTTCGGCGAGCGGAGCGATTAGCATACGGATTCGTGCGGATTCAACCCGCCGCACGCCGTTTAACATACACTTCTGTATGCTTTTGTCAACCTGGGCGCTCCGCACACGGTCGTTTCGAGGCGGGTACGGAACGCCGGCTCGAGGGGGGCCCCTTAGACTGATCCGACCCGTTCCGGCCGGTTCCGGCCGGACGCAGGTGACCGCTCTCGCCTTCGAACGCGTGCCGGTGGACAATCGCTTCGACCGATGCTCGAACTCTGGTAAAGTCTGCCGGCGAGACTGGCAATTCGCCCTGTTCGTCGGTCCGACCGGCCCGCTCGCTGCTCTCGGCCAGTCGCACTCGAGCCTCGGTCGATGTCCGGCGATCGCCATCCTCTACCCCCGGCTACACGACCGAACTGTGGTTCCCGACGCATCGACCGAGCACCAGCGTTCACGCTCCGACGACGGGGATCGGACCTTCCTGGTCGTGGACGACGAACCGGACATCCTCGACTCGATCGAACGACTCTTCCGGCGCCAGTATCGGGTGCTCACGGCCCAGACTGCTGCCGAGGGACGAGACCTGGTCGAATCCGAGGATGTCCAGGTGGTCATGTCGGACCAGCGCATGCCGGACACCACCGGCATCGATTTCCTGGCCGAACTCCGGGAGTCCCACCCCGAAATCGTGCGCGTGCTCCTGACCGGGTACAGCGACATCGACAACGTGATCGACGCGATCAACGAGGGACACGTCTACCGGTACATCAGCAAACCGTGGAAACCCTCCGAACTGAAACTCTTCGTCCGACAGGCCTTCGAGTACTACGAGTCGGAGCGCGAGCGCGACCGCCTGCTCGCCCAGCTGCGCGAAGCGAACGAAAAACTGGAGGAGCAGAACCGACTTCTCAGCCATTCAAACGCGGAGCTCAAGCAGCTCGATCGCATGAAGGACGTCTTCATGGAGGTCGTCAGCCACGAGTTGAACACCCCGGTCGCCGCGACCGTCGGGTACACGCACCTGTTGCGACGCGAGCTGGGCGAGGACCTCCCCGCGTCGATAGACAAGGCCCTCTCGGGCATCGACTCCAGTGCGATGCGGCTCAAACGGATAACCAGTCGCATCTTCAAGATGCTCTCCGAGGAGGGACCGACCTCGACGCTGACACTCGATACGATCGAACTCCCCACCTTCATCGAGGCACTTCGCGAACGGATCGAGCCCTTCCTCGACAAGCGCGATCAGACGCTGGACGTCGAGATCGACGCCGACACCGATCTCGTGGCCGACCGCGAGAAACTCCGGGACGTCTTTCTCAATCTCCTGATGAACGCCGTGAAATTCTCGCGCGACGGCCAGACCATCTCTCTGCGCGTCCGGTCCGCGTCCGACGGTGAGGAGATCGCATTCGCGGTCGAGGACCGCGGCGTCGGGATCGACGAGGAGGACCGGTCGAAAATCTTCGATGCGTTCTTCAGCACCTTCGACTCGAAGCACCACTCGTCCGGCGATTTCGGGTTCGAGAAGCGCGGGATCGGCCTGGGCCTGTCGGTCGCCCAGAAGTTCACCGAGATGCACGGGGGACGCATCGAGGTCGAGAGCGAAACCGGGGAAGGCTCTCGATTCACGGTCCATCTCCCGCTCGAACCCGAACACGAGGGCGTCTCCGTCGACGCCGACCCCGCTGCGGCCGATTCGCTCCTCGACAGCCAGGTCCCGGATCCGTCCTCTCTCGAGTTTTAGTCCGACGGCGTCGCGCACGACGAATCTCGCGTCGGACGGCTCGACGTGCCGACT
The DNA here is from genome assembly GCA_042218355.1 of Bradymonadaceae bacterium. Classification (GTDB taxonomy): domain Bacteria; phylum Myxococcota_A; class Bradymonadia; order Bradymonadales; family Bradymonadaceae; genus CAJXPB01. Next base: position 4 of record JBDGRG010000362.1, on the reverse strand, counting down.
ACGT
>JBDGRG010000361.1:1802-8955 GCA_042218355.1 Bradymonadaceae bacterium | reverse complement strand
CTGCCAGCGAGGGCGCGTCGTTTCCTCGATGTGACCGAAAATCGCAAAACTCCAGGTTAGAGCCGACGTGCCCAATCACGACTCGGCCCGCTCGACCTCCTCGAGGTCGGCGAACCGCCGATACCAGGCGAGCCCCTCGTCGTCGACGAAGTGAAACTCGAAGGGATGCGCGTAACCGAGTAGGTCGGTCAGCAAGGCTGCCAGCTCGGCCCGTTCCGACTGTCGGTCCGGCATCTCGGGGGAATAGATCAGCAGATCGACGTCACTCGCCGGCGTATACGTGCCCTCCGCGACCGACCCGAAGAGGAAGACTCGCAGCCCCGGGGGAGCCGCTCGCAGCTCCTCGGCGATGGCGCGGCCGTATTCACGCGGATTCTCGAAAAAGTCGCGGTCGCGTTCCCGCCGTCACGCGATTACGTCCACGAATTCGGCCATCGGTCAGCCCTCCAACTCCGTGAGGAGCTCCTCGAGGGCGTCGAGGGTATCCACCATGTGCTCGACCTCCGATCGTCGGAAATCGCCGGGGAGGTAGCGGGCGGTGATGTAGGCATTCTCCATGTTCGACAGCACATCGACGTGTGTCTCGATAAAGTCCTCGACGCGTTCTTCCCGCTCGAGCACCGCGCCCGAAGTGTCCAGCAGACGTTTGAGCTGGTGGGTCTGGGGGTAGTTTCCCGACGCCCGGACGAGCGCGAACCTCAGCGCCAGTTCGGCGGACTGCTGGACATGGAAGGCCGTGAGGTCGAACGTCTCCCCCTCGAGCAACTACTCGCCGGTGCGCCGGAACGTTCGCGCCCGGCGTTCGAGGTGTTCGCCGTCCTCCGAGACCATCGTCTGTCGTCACCTGGGGCAACGCGAATCGTGCATGTCACTCTATCGGGCCACCGTACGGCCGGCAATTCCCCCGGAAGACCTCTGAGCCGTGGTGCTCGATTCTCACACTCCCCCAACCAACCCCCGAAGCAGATAACCGACCAGGTAGGCCGTCGCCGCGGCCCCGCCGCCGGTCAGCAATGTGGTCAGTCCCGACCGGAGCATCGAGACGTCGGTGAACTTTCCCTTCACGAGCCCGATGGCGACGAAGGTCGCACCGGTCGCCGCCGCGCTGACGGCAAACGTCGCGTCGGGGCCGAGCCCCGGCCACACGAACGGGACGAGCGGGACGAGCCCCGCGACACAGAACGCGGCGAAGGTCACTCCACCCGCCCAGTAGGCGTTCGGGCTCTCGAGCGGGAGCTGCCACTCCTCGGTGATCATCGTCTCGATCCAGAGCTCCTCGTCTTCGGTGACGACCTCGACGATGCGATCGATCGTCTCCTCGTCGAAGCCCTTCTGACGGTAGATTTCCCGGACTTCTGCGACTTCGGCGTCGGGGATCTCCTCGATGTGCCGCCGCTCGATGTCGTGGGCACGCTCGATGATCTCGGACTCGCTCTTGGTCCCCTCGAAGTTGCTGACCGCCATGCTGAAGCCGTCGGCGAAGAGTTTGGCAAACCCGAGCAACACGGCCACCGAGCCGTCCAACTGTCCCCCCATCACCCCGCAGACCATCGCAAAGGTCGTCACGGAGCCGTCGATCGCCCCGAGCACGGCATCGCGGACGTACGAGTGCTGTTTGTCGGCCGAGACCCGGGCCTCGATCGCCTCCTTCGAGTGCTCGGCCTTAAGGGTCTCGGGATCCGGGTCGTACGTCAGGTCGGTCATCTACCGCCTCCCTTCGGTCGGCAGTTTGGGGCTATTAAGCAATTCCGGCCTCGCTTCGCTCGGCCTGGGCCATTGAGCAATTGGGCTACGACCGCACAACCATTGCCGTGCGGCGCACTCTGGAGTCTACACCGGCGGTATCAACCTGCAACCGATCGACCGCACACCGGCTCGCCTGTTCGACCCGGATCCGGCGGTTGAAACCGCCGGCTGATCGGGAACCGGGCAACCGGCGGCACTGAAGCACCGCCGGCCGGGGGATGTGGAGCGTCGGAGGTTTGTCAGCCGGAATGGCGATCGGCGCAGGCCAATCGAACGGCGATCGCGGTGGAGAGCTCTCAACCCCGTCGGACGGCAACGGTTGTGCGGTCGTGCGGTCGTGCGGTTGTAGGCTCAACGGCTTAACGGCTCGACGGCTGGGCCGACCGGAGGGAGGCCCACTCGACGGCTCGGCTCCCGACCGCGGTTTACGCCTCCCTGCCAGCCGCTATGGTGCCCGCGGCGCACGTCGAATCAATCGTCTCTGCATACCACCGGGACCGAACATGGATCTGCAGGACCGCGTCGCGATCGTCACCGGATCGACTCGAGGCATCGGCAAGGCCCTCGCGCTGTCGCTGGCCGAACAGGGCTGCAACGTCACCGTCACCGGCAAGACCGACGAGCCCGACCCCGATCTTCCCGGGACGATCTACCAATCGGCCGAGGAGGTCGAGGAGCTGGGGGCCGAAGCGCTGCCCCGCAAGATGGACGTCCGCCACGACGAGGAGGTCGAGTCGGTCGTCGAGGACACGGTCGACGAATGGGGGCGGCTGGACATCCTGATCAACAACGCCGGCGCGATCCAGATGACGCCCGTCGAGGAGACGCCCCCGAAGCGGTTCGATCTGCTGATGGACGTCAACGCCCGCGGGGCGTACGTCTCGAGCTACTACGCCCTGCCGCACATGAAGGAGACCGGCGGCGGGCACATCCTGATGGCGTCGCCCCCGGTCGCCTCGGACCAGTCCCCGGGCAAGACGGCCTACGGCCTGTCGAAGATCGGCATGACCTACGTCGCCAAATCGCTGGCTGCCGAGGTCGAGGACCACGACATCGGGGTCAACGCCTTCTGGCCGCTGACGGCGCTCGACACCCGAGCGACACGCTACTTCGGGCTCGGCTCGGAGGAGATGTGGCGCACGCCGGAGATCCTCTGCGACACGGTGATGGAGATCGTCGACAAGGATCCCGCGGAGTTCTCGGGCAACGCGGTCCTCGACGAACCCTTCCTGCGCGAACACGGCGTCGAGGACTTCGAGAAGTATAACGTCGTGGAGGGGACCGATCCGCCGCCGCTGTCGGCGCAGCTGTTCGGCGTCGACGACCCGAACGACCTGCCGTTCGACTGAAGGGGGGATTTCCTTCGGTCGTCACGGCGATGTACGATCGACCCGCGGCGAGTCGCGGGATGGGGCGAGGCTGTCGGATCGGCGGCCGCGTCGGCCCCAGACGGCTCGGTCCGCTCGGACGGCTGCTCGAACGGCTCTTCCGTGTCGATCGCGTCGTCGAACCACCGCGGTCGAGCATTCGATTGCAACGATCCGCCCGGTTCGCTCATCTAATGTGCGAGCCCTCCTCTCGCCCTCCACCTGGCACGGGATGTCTCCAGCCCCGAGTACCCCCGACCGCGGCGTCGACGCTCCCGTCATCCGGTCGGTCGGAACGGCTCTGCCGGACCAGACGTACGCTCAGTCCGAAATTCTAGAGACCGCCGAACGGCTCCTGTCACCGGTCGACGCCGACGAGGAAGTCGAGCTCCTCGAATACTTCTTCGACGCCGTCGACGTTTCTCGACGTCATCTCGTGCTGCCGCTCGACGCCTATGCCGACGTGGCCGGGTTTGGAGAGGCGACCGACTTGTTCGAACGGCACGCCACCCAGCTCGGCACCCGAGCCGTATCGGATGCACTCGACCGCGCCGGACGGTCGCCCGGCGACGTCGATGCGCTGTTCTTCACGACGGTCACTGGTATCTCGGCTCCGTCGATCGACGCCAAGATCGTCAACGAACTCGACTTGCCCCGTTCCGTCGAGCGGACGCCGATGTTCGGGCTCGGGTGCGTCGCCGGAGCGGCCGGTACCTCCCGGGCCGCCGATTATCTTCGAGCCCATCCGGATGCGACTGCGGTGTTGCTGTCGGTCGAGCTCTGTTCATTGACGTTCCAGCGAAACGACGTCTCGGTCCCGAACCAGCTCGCGACCTCGCTGTTCGCAGACGGCGCTGCGGCCGCCGTCATGTCCGGGCGGGAGAATTTCGCGAACTCCCGGGCATCCGCACCGGAGATCGTCGCAAACCGGAGCATCTTCTACCCCGACACCGAGTGGGTGATGGGCTGGGAGCTCGACGGTGACGGGTTTCACGTGGTCCTGTCCGGCGACCTGGCGGAGGTGCTCTCCGGGCGGCTGCGGGGCGACGCGGACGAGTTTCTGACCGCTCACGACCTCGAGCTGGGCGATGTCGACCACTGGATCGGGCACCCGGGCGGTCCGGCCGTCCTCGAGGCCGTCGCGGACGAATTCGAGCTGGACCGCAGCGAACTGGCACGCAGCTGGAACTCGCTCGACCGGCTGGGCAACCTCTCCAGCGCCTCGGTGCTGTTCGTGCTCGAACAGACCCTGAACGACGCCGAGGTCGAACCGGGCGATCGGGGCTTGATGTTCGCCATGGGACCGGGCTTCAGCGCCGAATTCGTACTGCTCGAGTGGTGATGGAGGACGTGCTCGTCGGCGGAGGGGGGCCCGCGGGGCTGGCCACCGCGATCCGGGCGGCCGAACGCGGCCTCGAACCGGTGCTGGTCGAACCCCGGACACCGCCGATCGACAAGGCCTGCGGGGAGGGCCTGATGCCCGCAGCCGTCCACGCACTGCGGACGATCGGAGTCGAACTTTCGGAGGGGTATCCGTTTCGAGGGATCCGATACCTCGACGCCGCGGATGCGACCTGTTCGGCGACGGGTGACTTCGGCGATCGAGCGGGACGAGGGGTCCGACGCACCGATCTGCAGCGGGCGATGTGGCGGCGAGCGCGCCAAACTGGCGTCGAGGTGCGATGCGACCGAGTACGGACGGTCACGCCCCTCGACGGGGCCGTCGCGGTCGACCTGGCCGAGGGCGGGACCCGGGTCGCCCGCTACCTCGTCGCGGCGGACGGTCTGCACTCGGAGGTCTGCGAGCAGGTGGGGCTCGAGCCGACGGATAGGGGGGCCCGACGCTTCGGCGTCCGTCGCCACTACGCCCGCTCGGCCTGGTCCGATCGCGTCGAAGTCCACCTCGCCGACCGGGGCGAGGCGTACGTCACCCCCATCGGCGAGGGGATGGTCGGCGTCGCGCTGCTCGCCGACGGAGGCGGACGGTTCGACGACCTGATCGAGGGGTTCCCGGTCCTCCAGAGGCGGTTGGCGGACGCGGACGCCGTCACCGACGACCGCGGCGCCGGTCCGTTCGACCGACGGATCGAGTCACCTCGAACCGGACGTGTGCTGGCCGTCGGAGACGCCGCCGGCTACCTGGACGCGTTGACGGGCGAAGGGATCGCCATCGGAGTCGAGACGGGCATCGCGGCCGCCGACTGCGTCGCCGCCGGCCGACCGGAGGCTTATCCACCTCGCTATCGGCGGACGACGCGGACCTACTGGTGGGTCACGGCCGCGCTGTTGAGCATCGTACGACACCGACCGCTCCACCGGCCGTTGATCCACGTGCTCGACGTCGCGCCCGGCGTCTTCGACGCAGCGCTCGAGTTGATCGGGGGCGCCCCCGAGGGCTGACGACGCAGTCGCCAGGGGGTTGGCTCCCGGCTCGACCGGTCGGCGAGCTCGACCCGTCGGACGTCGATCCGGATGCGATTCAACTCCGTGGGATGAACGCTCCAGAGCACGCTGAAAGAAGCGTGGCCAGAACTTCCAGCTCTGAGCAGGCAGTCGGGTCGGGGCGCTGGAGACGCGCTCGACGCCGCTCTCGGCCGGTGGCGAAGACTCCCATGGTTTCCGACCAGACCCCGTCAGTCCTCCCATGTCAGCACGAAGGGCGCGGCTCGCTCGACCCGCTCCTTCGAGACGATCCCCTCGTCGACCAGCCGGCCGGCGATTTCCCTCATCCTGTCCGGCCACCACCCCTGTTCCGGGGTCGAGCCTCGTTCCATGAAACGGTCACCGTACCACGGAGCGGGTTTGATGGCCGCCAGAAAGAGTGCCTCCTTCAACCCCAGCTCCGTCGCCGACTTGTCGAAGTAGTGTCTGGCCGCCGGGCCAATCCCGTACACCTTGCGGCCGAACTGGATGCAGTTGAGATACAGTTCCAGCACCCGATCCTTGGGGACGACGCTCTGGATCCGCCACGCGATCAGGGCCTCGCGCACCTTGCGCGCCAGGGTTTTGCGGCGGGTGAGGAAGAGATTTTTGACCAGCTGCTGGGTCACCGTCGATCCGCCGTACACGAACCGGTGGTCCTCGAAGTTCATCCGAAGCGCCCGCTGGATCAGACCGACGTTCCACGCACCGTCCTCGTAGAAATCGACCTCCTCGCTCAGGTACGCCGCGGCTGGGACGTACTCGGGCAGCCGCGCGAGCGGCACGAAGGAGTCCAACCCCGGCCCGACACGCACGGTCTGCTCCCCACGGGCGTCGACGGCCATCTCGAGGACGAACGGTTTTCGCAGCCAGAAGACGTCGTCGGGCCGCTGGGCGCTCCAGTCCCCGGGGATCGGGGCACAGGGCCGACCGTGACAGCATGCGTTCGCCCCGCACGACTCCGCAGTGCGGGCATCCGATGTCCCCGCGGCTCCGCGCGAGGTCGAACCGGGCAGTGGTGCGGGCACCCGTCCGTCGCGCCGGGGCTCGACCTCGATGGTCGGCCAACCGGATTCGAGCGCATTCAGCGCCGTCACCCGGCACTCCCCAGGAAAAAAGTCGAGGTCGATGCTCAACTCGTCGGGCGCTTCGACCGGGAATTCCATCGTGAACCGCGGGCGCGCCTCCCCCGCGAGCTCGATCTTCCGGTAGGGACCGAGCAGCGCGTCGGGGAGCGCACGGACGGCCGGCTGGCATTCGAAGCGATCGGCACGCAGTCGAAGCTCGAGACGCGGATCGGTGCGCCAGTCGGTGACCGAGGCCCGCAGGTCGGCGTCGACCGGACCGTAGCCGACCCGTCCGGAGGTCAGACGAATCCGTCGGAGTCGCCGTTCCCACGTGACATCTGCCCGAAGACTGGCATCGATGCCGACGACGCGCCGCCGGGCGAGGGCCTTCGACTCGATCCAGCCGTTCCGCCAGCGCACGTCGACGGCCCCGTCGACGGTTTCACCCAGCGTCGCCACGCCGCTCCGCGGGACGAGAGCGGCGCTAGCATCGAGACGTCCACCGACCGTCGCCCGTGCCCCGCGCTCGACCGCCGGCCGATCTCCGTCCCG
>JBDGRG010000361.1:0-1792 GCA_042218355.1 Bradymonadaceae bacterium | reverse complement strand
GACTACGGCCTGGGGAACCTCCGGAGCGTCACTCGCGGGCTGGAGCGGGCCGACGCCGCCGTCGAGATAACCGACGACCCCGCGGACTTCGAGGCGGGCCGCCGCCGGCGACCACCGGCCGACGCGGCGCCGCGCCCGGGCCCAGACTCGGCCGCCCGCCACCCGGGCCGCGGCTTCGACCGTCCGACCCGCGATCCGCGCCCGGAGGTCCTCCAACTCGACCAGCTGCCGTCGGGCATCCGCCGAGCGGTCCCCCTCGGAGCGGCGCAGGATGCGCAGAGCCCCCCCGTGAATCGTCATCTCGGCTCGGCGCGACAGTGCCAGCAGCCAGCCGGTCGAGCTGTCGACCGCCCCGTCGACCCCCGAAACGGCCGTCGAACCGGGCGAATGCTTCGCCCCCCCGAGGATTGCGGTCAGCGGTGACCCGACGGGGATCGCGCTCTCTACACCTCGGGCGTCGATCCGGAGGTTGTCACCGGGTGCCCAGCGGACCTCCAACGCCCGCATTTTCGCATCGAGGCCGGATGGACCTCGTGCCGACAGCTGCCGAAGCGTCGCCCGTATCCCGGGGCGTCTGCCGGCAGACATCTGCAGCTCGCCCGCCTCGACCCTCACGCGCGGTCCGGCCGCCGGTCGCGCACCTCGCTTGCGGTCGAACTGAAACTCGATCGAGGTCGAGACCGACGGCTCCGCGGGTCGCCAGTGACCCGACGCGGTCCACCTCGTCTCCAGCGCCGAGCCCGAGGCGGGGACCGACAGCCGACCCGATCCGTCGAGCCGACCCTCGCGGCGCCCGGGGGATCGGCTCATGCGGAGACTCCCCCGCAGCCGACCGATGTCGCGCCCGCCGGCTCGAACGGTCACGTCCGCCCGACGCACGGTGAGCCGGTCCAGCTCCTCGAACAATCCACGGAGACGGTCCCGCAGCCCGGCGCCGTGTCGCGCCTCGCGATTCGCACCTCCCCCGTTTTCGCGCGAGCTTCCGCCCACGGCGGACGCGTCGAGCCGGACGTCCGGCTCTGTCAGTGCCACGGTTTGGGGTCGGATGCGGCCCTCCAGAGCAGCCCAGACGTCCGGCGACACCGCCAGCCGCTCGACCTCGAACGCCACGCCGGGGACCCGCGCGCCGCGGAGATCGTGCACGAGAGCATCGCCGGACCAGGTGACGACGACGCGCCCCCAATCGAGCGACCCGGCAACCGAGCGCAAGTCGTCGCGGAGACGAGATTCGGCAACCTGCAAACCGGCGGCGTACAGGCTCACCGACAGGAAGACGGCTGCCACCCCCACCAGGTGCCACGTTTCGATTCGTTCGTTCACCACCGACGACTCGTCCGTACCCGCACGACTGCGCAGTCACCGTACTGACACACATCGCCACATGTCCCCACCTGGAGGCCAAAACCTCCCTGCCCGACCAGCGGCCATCCGAAGGGGCCGCCCCGCCGACGAGCTGATCTGGGTCGCCGACGGTCGACGGATGTTGCCCACCCTGCCCCCCGACGCTCACCGCGATACCCCTCCATGTCTATGATCGCGGATCGACGTCAAAGCGTTGCGTCGAATGTCGATGCCCCACCTGGCCCGAGCGGAACCAAACGCTGCCCTCCCCCCCTGCCGACGCACCGCTCCATCCGACGCTCCGACCTCTCGGTCACTCCATCCGGACACGACCACTCCGAGACCAGCATCGGCGTCTCCGACGACCCCGGACCGGTCCGCGGGACCAGTCGTCGCGCCCGACCGTCTCGACCGCTTGAAACGACTCGGGAGCTGGCGTATCTGTACCGCT
>JBDGRG010000360.1:0-2098 GCA_042218355.1 Bradymonadaceae bacterium | reverse complement strand
ACGACGAGACGGCGACGAACTCGAATGAGGAGAAATCGACGGACGCCACCGACGAGGCGTCCGACGACGCCGACGACGACGGCGGGGCGAATTCGTCGGACGACCGACGTTCGGAGCCGGTGATAGCCGACGACGACACCGACACCCCCGACCCGCAGGACGAACACTCCGAGCCCGAGGTGGTCGTGCGGGAGCCCGACCAGCCCGCAGAACCGGAGGCCCCGGAGGAGGGTCGCACTCGCCAGCAGACAGTGGAGGTCTCCGACTCGGACGTCGTCGACGTCTCGGAGGAGCAGCCGCCGGACGCGCCCGACGACGGCGCCGAGACGGGCCCGGCGATCGTCGAGAGCGAGGCCCAGCAGGAGGCGCGCCAGCGGAGCTCGGAGATCGAACAGGAGGAGGGGATGCTCTTCCAGCCCGACCGGGCGGACGACTGGGAGCTCCCGCCGCTGAAGTTCCTCAATTTCGACCGCGACGAGGTCGGGATCGACGAGGAGACGCTCCACGAGATGGCCCGCGCGATCGAGGAGACCCTCGACGACTTCAACATCCAGGGCTCGGTCGTCGAGATCTGCCCCGGCCCGGTCATCACAATGTTCGAGTTCGAACCGGCCCCGGGGGTGAAGATCTCCAAGATCTCGAACCGCGCCGACGACCTGGCGATGAACCTGGCCGCTCAGAGCGTCCGGATCGTCGCCCCGATTCCGGGAAAGTCAGTCGTCGGGATCGAGGTGTCGAACCCCGAGCGCGAGATGGTCTGGCTGAAGGAGGTCATCGCCGACGAGTCGTTCCGCAACAGCGACATGGACCTGCCGCTCGCGCTGGGCAAGGGGACCGCCGGTGAAATCGAGACGACGGACCTGACCGACATGCCGCACCTGCTGGTCGCCGGGGCGACCGGGTCGGGCAAATCCGTGGCCGTCAACTCGATGATCTGCAGCCTGCTCTACACGCACTCGCCCGACGAGCTGCAGATGATCATGGTCGACCCGAAGATGCTCGAGTTCAGCGTCTACAACGGCATCCCGCATCTGCACCTGCCGGTGGTCACCGACGCCGAGAAGGCGACGGTCGCGCTTAACTGGGCGGTCCAGGAGATGGAGAAGCGGTACGAGAAGCTCGCCGACCTCGGGGTGCGAGACATCCGCAGCTACAACGAACGGGTCGAGGAGCTGACCGACCAGGCCGAGGAGGACCGCCGGCGCGGCCGAGCCGAATCGGAGGCGCTGGCCGAACTGGGCGTCGACAAGAACGGCGAACCCAAGCACACCAAGCTGCCCTACATGGTCGTCGTCATCGACGAGTTCGCCGACCTGATGATGACCTCCTCGAACGAGGTCGAGAACGCCGTCGCCCGGCTCGCCCAGAAGGCTCGAGCCGCCGGGATCCACATGATCCTGGCTACCCAGCGGCCGTCGACCGACGTCATCACCGGGATGATCAAGGCGAACTTCCCGGCGCGCATCGCGCTGCGGGTGACGAGCAACACCGACAGCCGGGTCATCCTGGGGAGCAACGGCGCCGAGAACCTGCTCGGCAACGGCGACATGCTGATCCTCCCGCCCGGCAGCAGCGACCTGAAGCGCGTGCACGGAGCCTTCGTCTCGGACGACGAGATCGAGAAGGTCGTCGACTACGTCACCGAGCAGGGAGAGGCCGATTACGACGAGTCGATCGTCGAGCAGGAGGACGACGAGGACGAGGAGGAGGAGAGTCCGCTGGATCGCGACTGGGAGAAGGACGAGTACTACGACGACGCGGTGCGGCTGGTCGTCGAGAAGGAGAAGGCCTCGATCTCGATGATCCAGCGCAAGCTGCGCGTGGGCTACAACCGCGCCGCGCGGATGGTCGATCGCATGGAGCAACAGGGCGTGGTCGGTCCCTCGGACGGCTGCACGGCGCGCGACGTCCTGATCGACGAAGTGCCGGAGGACAACAAGGAGGAGCCCGAAGGCGACGACGGGGACGGCGGCGACTCGCCGTCCGGGGGCGGGGACACCGACCAGCCCGCCGCGGAGTGAGGCCCGCGGTCCCACCGCGCTGGTGGAGCTTTCAGAAATTGGTCACTGGAGCGGTGGCCATCCTGGCCACCGTTAGC
>JBDGRG010000036.1:15241-18940 GCA_042218355.1 Bradymonadaceae bacterium | reverse complement strand
ATCGGGGTCGATCTCCGCGGCGTCGGCGACCTTCTCGATAATCTCGCGTCCGTCGGTCTCGGGGTCGTCGATGTCGGGCGACTGGACGCTGACCAGAGTCAGTGAACTGTCCGGTTCGCTCTCTGCGATTTCGCGCGCCTGACGGGCCGCCATCGGTGAGATCGGACCGGCTCCGACCAGGGCGCCCACGTCCCCGACCTCGTCGGAACGGATCTTGGCGAGGCTGACCTCGACCGGTGAGTTCTGGACGATCTCGTCGACGTTGCTGCCGAAGACGAAGTCACGGCGGCGGCGCCGGGCGGTCCATCCCAGCAGCAGTCGGTCGGCGTTCTCGTCGCGAACGACGTCGAGCACGGCGTCGCTGACGTCCCGCGCGACGATCGCTCGCGTGCGGACGCCTACGCCCGATTCGTCGGCGATGTCGCCGGCGGCGTCGAGTAGTTCGCGCTGGCGTTCGACCCGCTCCTCCTCGAAGGCGACGTCCTGTGCCAGGGCGGTCTGACTGGGGACCTCGATGACGTTGACGACGACGAGTTCGGGGTTTTCGTGGTCCCGCGCGCAGGCGGCAGCCAGCCGGACCAGCGACCGTTCGGTCTCCGGGTTGGCGACCGGAACGACGACCCGGAATGCTTCCTCGCTCTCCTCGGTCGCGGCGGTCGGGGCGGCGATCGCCTCGCCGACCATGCTGACCTCGGTCGCCCGGGTCCGAGCGTAGACGGCGAACCATCCGATGCCGAGCAGGACGATCCCGCCGCCGATGGCGAGGACGAGGGTTCGCATCTGACTGAGGACGGCCAGGGTCGCGAACAATCCGGTGAACGGAACGATCGGATAGGCCAGTCCCGGCAGCGCGAAGTCCGGTTCGTAGTCCGGCGGGTCGGCCCGGCGCATGACGATGACCGCCAGATGGACGAGCGCGTAGGTGACGAGATAGGAGAAGCTGGCGACGTCGGCGAGCGTCTCGACGCCCACGCCGACCCCGATCATCAGGAGGATGACAGCACCCGTCACCAGGATGGCGCGGTAGGGCGTGCGCAGGGCGGGGTGCACCTCGTTCAGCCACTCGGGTAGAATGTTGTCCCGGCCCATCGCGAAGTTCACCCGCGCGGCCGACAGAATCGAGGCGTTGGCCGAGGAGACGGTCGCCAACACGGCGCCCAGCACCATCATCAGGGGGCCGATGGTGCCCAGATACTCCGCGGCGACATCCGCGACCGGAATCTCGGAGCCGGCCAGCTCGTCGATCGGCAGCACGCCGGTCGAGACGAACATCACCAGCACGTAGAGGACCATCGGGGTCAGCACCGAGGCGATCATCGCCAGGGGGAGATTGCGGCCCGGTTCTTTGATCTCCTCGGCACTGGTGGCGATGACCTCGAACCCGATGAACGAGACGTACAGCGTGGCGGCCGTCGAGGCGACCGCTCCCCAGCCGTGCGGATTGAACGGCCGCAGCGTCGACATGTCGACCTCGAGCACCCCGAACGACACGAAGACGGTGATCAGGCCGATCAGCCCGATGACGATCAGATTTTGAAAGACACTCGCCTCCTTGACTCCCCGGTAGTTGATGCCGACCAGCAGTGCCGCCATCACGAGAGCGGCGTACTGGACCGGGAGTTCCCCGAAGAAGTACGTCATGTACTGGCCGAAGCCGAGCATGTAGAAGGCGGTGGCGAACATCAGCCCGGCCCACATCCCCAGACCGACGATGCTCCCGAAGAAGCTGCCGAGCGACCGGTTGACGTAGTAGTAGCTCCCGCCGGCGCGGGGCATGCCCGTGGCGAGTTCGGAGAGCGACAGAGCCGCCAGAAGCGAGACAAGCCCGCCGACCGTGAACGAGATCATGCTGGCGGGCCCGGCATTGGCGGCGGCGATCGAGGGGAGGACGAAGATCCCGGCGCCGATCATCGTCCCGACGCCCATCGTGTACGCCTCGAGAAACCCCATGTCCCGGGCGAGTTCTTGGGTGGGCTCGTTCGATTCCGATTGACTCATAGAGCACTCTCGCTGTGGGCTCCGATTCGCGTCGATCGACGGCAGGAGGACTCCCACCGACGGAGCCGAGCAGCATAAGGAGGCCCCCCGAGCCGGTGAACCTCTCGCGTGAAATTTTTAGGTCGTGTTGAGACGCAGTCCCGCGAGGAGCGCGGGACGCGAGGCGAACGGGGGTCAGAGCCTCTCTCGCAGCCGGTAGCCTACCCCCGTTTCGGTCTCGATGTACTCGTCGTCGTTCTGATCGGACTCGAGTTTGTCCCTCAGCCGGGCCATGTAGACCCGGACGTAGTGTTTGCGGTCGACGTAGTTCGGCCCCCAGACCTCCTCGAGAATGAAACGATGCGTCAGGACTTTGCCCGCATGCCGGATCAAGGTGCTCAACAGCCGGTATTCGGTCTCGGTCAGCGACACGGGTTCCTCGTCGACGAAGACCCGGCGCTGGGCGAGGTCCACGCGGAGGTCGCCGGTTTCGAAGACGAGATTCTCGTCGTCGGCATCCCGCTGGGCGACATGGCGGAGCGCGACGCGGACGCGTGCCAGCAGTTCGTTCGAGTCGAAGGGTTTCGTCACGTAGTCGTCGGCGCCCTCGTCGAGCGCTCGGACCTTCTGACGTTCGTCGTCACGCACCGATACGACGATGATCGGCGTCTGGGTCCATTCCCGGAGTCGTTCGATGACTTCGACCCCCTCCAGGTTGGGTAGACCGAGGTCGAGGAGGATCACGTCGGGGTTGTGCTGGGCTGCCAGCCGGACCCCCTCCTCTCCGTCCGCCGCGACGACCGTCCGATAGTCGTGACTCTCGAGGAGGGTCGTCACGAACGTCTGCATCTGGTCTTCGTCCTCGACGACCAGGATCTGCGGCGTGTAGTCGGTCATGACTCGGAGTTTTCGTCTGGGACGGGGGAGGGTTCGGCGTCGGGAACGTCGACCGACGGCGTTCGGGGACGGGGGAGGCGGAAGGTGACCGCAGTGCCGCTTCCGCCGTCGGCAGAGGCGATGTCGAGTTCGCCGCCGTGGGCCTCGACGATGGCATCGACGATGGTCAGTCCGAGCCCGCTGCCGCGGTCGGAACCGGCGGTGCCCTGTTCGAATTTTTCGGTCAGCCGGCCGCGCTCGGCCGGTGGGATACCGGGGCCCCGGTCGCGGACTTCGAACGCGACGGCCTCTCCGTCGACGCGTACGCTCAGGTCGACATCGGTTCCGTCGGGGGTGTGGCGGGCGGCGTTCTCGAGCAGGTTGACCAGAGCTTGTTCGACGAGGGGGCCGTCGAAGTAACCGATCTCGTCGGGGCCCGGCGCGTCGATATTAACCGATCGGTTCTCCAGCTCCGGGCCCAGATGGGAGGCCGCGGTGCGCGCTACCTCTCCGGGGATCTGCCATTCGGGCTCGACGCTCAGCTCGTCGTCTTCGATGTGGGTCATCTTCAGCAGATTCTCCAACAGACGGTCGAGTCGTCGCGATTCCCGATGGATCGTCTCCGCCAGCTTTCGGCGCTGGCTGGTGTCGAGCCGATCGTCCGACTCGTGGAGTGTACTCGCAGCTCCCATCACCGAGCCGAGCGGGGTGCGCAGGTCGTGGGAGACCGACGAGAGGATCGCATTTCGGACGCGTTCGGTCTCCAACTCGACTTGTGTGCGGCGGGCTTCCTCCGACAGCTCGAGTCGTTCGAGAAACAGGCCGATCTGATCGGCGTGAGCTTCG
>JBDGRG010000036.1:14983-15231 GCA_042218355.1 Bradymonadaceae bacterium | reverse complement strand
CGTTTCTCGGGGTCGGAGTACTCCAGCGGATGGTCGGGTTCGATGCCCAGGAGTCCGAACTCTTCGTTGACGCCCGCGATCGGCACGTACAGCCCTCGTGCTCCTTCGAATTGGTCGGTAGACGGCCCGGCAGCCTCTCCGGAGTCGAGGGCGGCTCGGAGGGCGGCGCCGTCGAGTGTCGGGTCGGGAGGCTGACCGGCCCGGGCCTGGATGGCGAACTCCCCTTCGGATCGATCCGGGACGTAGAT
>JBDGRG010000036.1:8888-14971 GCA_042218355.1 Bradymonadaceae bacterium | reverse complement strand
CTGGGCGAACGCGTACAGTGCGGCGGTGCTTTCCTCCCGACGGCGGGCCGCCTCGGCCTGTGCCTTCACGCGAGAGGTCAGACCACTGATCGCCAACCCGACGACCGCCATGACCGCGAAGGTCAGCAAGTAGCGGACGTTGTGGACGGTGAACGTAAAGACCGGTTTGACGAAGAAGAGGTCGAAGGCGCCGACACTCAGCAGCGCCGAGGTCAGCGCCGGGAGGCGGGGCATCCGGTAGGCGACGAACATCACGCCCAGCAGATAGACCATGACGATGTCGTCGCCGCCAGCAGCTCCTCCGGGGCCGTGGTCCTCGAGGGGGACTTTTCCTCGGTCGTCTCTCCGGCAGAGCCGCTGACGAGGAGCAGTTCGACCTCGTCGGTCGATCGAGCGAGCCGGTCGATAAGCGACTGACCGAGGTAGTCTCTCCACCGACGCCGGGTCGGTTTGCCGACGACGAGAATCGACGCGTCGGTCGCGTCGGCTTCGTCGGCCAGGGCGTCGGCGACCGAACGTCCCTGGAGAATCTCCGTCTCTGCGCCGAGATGGTCGGCGATTCGGAGGTGCTCGAGGGCGCGGTGTCGGTCAGTCTCCGACCGACCGTGAGAGGCGGGTGTCTCGACGTAGACCGCCCGGCAGTCTCGCCCGAGGCGCTCGGCCAGCCGGTGAGCGCGCCGCACCACGGCCCCCGAGAGTGGGCTGGAACTGACGCACGTGATGACGGGCCCCTCCCGTGATTCGTTGTCGAGGTACTCGGTGGTCGGCATGCCGGCCGGTAGGTCGTGTCGGATTGGAGTTGGCAGTGACCTCGATCGAGTCGTGCAGTGTATCGGCTCACAGGCACAATATCAACGGGACGGGTACCAGCAGATCGAGGATGGCGAGCCTCTTTGATGGGATTTTGATCTCCCTCGCCGGATTTTTCGACCGGTTTCGACGGGCAATTCGATACGATGAATGGCTGTATGCGGGGGGAGGCGTTCAGAGGACTTCAGCGGGACACACTCATGTCGTGCGAAATCTCGACATTCGACTCGACGCTTGCACGCACTCGCGACGGTGATTTTGGAGTGTTGCCGGTGGTCCTGTCGTCGTGGTGGACGAAGCCGGACGTCGAGACGGTCGTCGGATGGGTCGTCGCCGCACTGTTCGGGGCCCTGCTGGCGTACGGGCTGGTCTGGCTCGACGACTACCTGAGCGACCCGGTGGACCAATGACGTCTGGCGACGTTCTATACCTGTACGCCGTCGCAAAGTGCGTCACGACGGTGGTTGTTTGCTACGCCGTGGGGCTGATCGGATTCTGGCGCGCACTTCGGTTGAAGTACGGGCAATCGTGAGACCGGTTTCCCGAAGGAGGGAGTGCTTCTCGATCGAATCGGGCCTCTCGATTCCGGTTCCCGATGTCAGTCACGCGAGCGGTCTGGAGCCGCCGTAGAGGACGCGAAGCCGTAGGTGACCATGGCACGAGAGAAATCGGCGCGCAGTGCCAGCAACTCGTTGCTCTCGTCGAGCGAGAATCCATTGGGACGGGTCTGTAAGCCGAGTCTCCGGCTCACGCCGGGAGTGTTCCACGAAATATGGAGTATTCACTGCACGAAACGTAAGGTAAATCCTGCACGAAACGTTCAGTAGATTGTGTACGAAACGTGGAGTGCGGCGGATTTTTGCGCAACAGGTCGAGGGAAATCGTGACGGAGCACGGTGACAGACCGTACATCGACCGGGTGGTCGATGGCGAGTTGGACGAGCTACTCGCCGAACTTCCGGCGGTATCGCTGGAGGGTCCGAGGGCTGTGGGCGAAACGCGGACCGCGCTCCGGCGTGCGGAGACGGTCTGGGAGCTCGACGACCCGGCGCAACGCGAGACGGTAGAGGCGGAGCCGCGCCTGGTTCGCGACGGTGATCCCCCGATCCTCGTGGACGAATGGCAACGAGTCCCCGAGATCTGGGACGTGGTTCGTCGGGCGGTCGACGAGCGTATGGAGCCCGGTCGGTTCCTCCTCACTGGGTCGGCCACCCCGAACGAGCGGCCGACTCACTCCGGAGCCGGTCGGATCGTGACGTTGCGAATGCGTCCCCTCTCGCTGGCCGAGCGGGATCTCGAGGAGCCGACCGTCTCACTTCAGGAGCTCCTCGATGGCGGGCGCCCGCAGGTCGAGGGGGCTTCCGATGTCGGATTGCGAGACTACACCGAGGAGATCGTCGCCTGCGGCTTTCCCGGACTGAGACATCTCGAGGGTCGCGCGCTGCGCGCTCAGCTCGATGGATATCTGAGGCGGATCGTCGACACGGATTTCGAACAGCTCGGTCGAACCGTCCGCAAGCCGGAGGCGGTGAGGCGCTGGATGGAGGCGTACGCCGCCGCGGTCTCGACCACCGCCAGTTGGGAGACGATCCGCGATGCAGCCACCAGCGGACGCGACGACAAGCCGGCGAAGGCGACGACCTCGGCGTATCGTGAACTGCTCGAGCGGCTGTGGATTCTCGACGACGTCCCCGCGTGGTTGCCCTCGCGGAACTACCTCTCGCAGTTGGCGAAGAAATCGAAACATCACCTGGCCGATCCGGGGTTGGCGACGCGCCTGCTCGGGATCGGGGTCGGGGAGCTCCTGAACGGGGAAGCCGCCGGGTCAGAGACGATTTCTCGGGACGGGACGCTGTTGGGTCATTTGTTCGAATCGCTCGTCGTCCAGTCGCTGCGCGTCTACGCCCAGGCCGCGGAGGCGCGAGTTCGGCACCTGCGTACACGAGGGGGAAGGCGAGAGGTCGACGCGATCGTCGAGCGGGACGACGGTCGAATTCTGGTCATCGAGATCAAATTGGGAGGGACCGTCGACGACGAGGACGTCCGTCACTCGAGGTGGTTGAGTGACCGAGGGGGCGATGACGTCGTCGATGCTGCCGTCCTCAACACGGGGTCGCACGCCTACCGTCGTGAGGACGGTGTGGCCGTGGTCCCGGCTGCGCTGTTGACGGCGTGACTCGGTCGAACGTCGATGCGAGGCGACGGAGCACGTCACACACACGTCACACACCAACCGTGGTCGCTCCTGCTGCGAGGTGGGCTCTCGTGGCTTCTCTCTAGGAGCGGGCGGGCGTTTGCCCCGGGGCGGCGACCCCGTGTGGGTTCGAATCCCACCTTCCGCACTCAAGGCTCACATCACCGGCCTCGTCGGGGCTTCCGGTCAGTCTGGCCGGCGGATCCTCGGAGCTTCATCGCGAGCCATCCTCGACGATACACTTCGGTATCGCCTGCGTTGGCTCGCTTCGAATCTCCGTCGACTGCGCTCGCCTTGAGAAACTCGAACCGCTCGCGCTCATCGGCGACCCGCTCGAGATAGCTCTCGACCCGCTCGTGCAGCTGCTTGGCGTCGTCGGGTAGCAGCGCCTCCACCCCGTCCCGGCTGGGCTCTGGGATTGTCTGGAACGCGCCAATCCCGAATATCGTCGGTCTTCGACATCGCGACCCTTTCCTGCAGCTCGGTGTATTCGGCGGCGAATAGGGAGACGCAACGCCGATGATGTCGGAGCTGTTAAAACTCGGATCGATCTTCGTGCGACGGAACGCCCCCGACCGCGCCGTTGAGGTCACGCGAGCGGGAGAGCGGGGATACTCGGGTCGGAGTCGTCGGATGGGATAGTAGCGAGGAGGCGTCGGCCGTCTCGCCCGAGATGGGTGGCGACCGGGGGATGGGAGCGGCTAATTAGCCGACGGTGTCTTCGTCGAGAAGTTCATCCTGGGGGTCCTCGTACGCGATCAGGAGGAGTTCGTCGCCCTCTTTTAGCTCCCAGACGTCATCCTCGGGAGTCGGGTTGCAGACTGCAGTCGGGGTCCCATCGACCCAGCGTCGCACCCCGACTGGAATGACGGAGTCGTCACTGCGGTCGATCACCTCCGACGCAACGGCGTCGAACGGTTTGCCCACGGCTTCCGCAGGGATACTCTGCCGATAGATTTCGTTGGTATCCCCTGAAAACGTCATCAACCCCCTGAAGAACGACGATAGACCCGGGTTGTAGACCGACTGGGAGAGCAGCAAGGACCCAATCTCGGGCTGAAGGACGATCTCCAGCAGGCCCGGAAAATCCCGCTTCATCTCTTCGACGATCACCCGATTGGCGGGGGATTCCAGCTCGGCAACGACATGGAGGTCGTCCAGTCCTTCGCTCCGGGCGATCTGCTTGAGCGAGAAGATCGTCCGGAGCATCCGTTCATCCTGCGTCCCTTCGGTCTCGGGGTCCGAAAGCAACAGGATCGAGCGTGCCTCGGTGACCTTCCCACTGCGGAGCACGTCGTTTTTCGTGGTGTCGCCCAGCGTGAAGTAGATCTCGTCGATCCCCTCCTGCTGAGCGAAGGCTTGGTTTCCCTTCCTCTCGGACTCGGTGACGTCCTCCGGGTCCGCAATCACGACGATCGGCCGGATGTCGTTGTCTTTGACCAGCACCGGATCGCGGAGTTCCCGGATGACGTGCCGGGCGCGTTCGTTCCAGTTGATGACGACGAAGTGCTCATCGATCGTTGCGGGCACACCAGCCTCCAGGTGTTCGATGATGATGTTCGATGCGAGTAGTGCGGTCACGACGGCCAGTGCCAGGGGGCCCGTCGCGATGGCGAGGAAGGCGAAGAATTTTCCGCCGACAGTCTCGATCTGAACTTCTAGGCCGCTGAGAAGGAAGATCGAAATGGCCCAGACGGCCTGAAACGGCGTGTCGATCTGGTCGTTGGCGGCGTGCTCGAAGACGTAGACGCCCAGGGTCGACAGCACCGATATCCCAACGACTCCTAAGAGGAAGGCGACCAAGCGACGCCGGCGGATCATGTCCGCCAGTTGCTCGCGATATTGATACGCGGCGGCGGCCCCGAGGGCGATCAGAAGAAAGATCGCGCCGACGGAGACGAAATCGAAGCCGGCGGGCAGTTCGGGCACGCGTCGGTCTCCCGCGAAGTCGGAGCCGAGGAACGTCGGATCCGGCTCCCAATCGTAGAGCGGCGAGTTCGGCCAAGAGTTGAGGAAATGTGACAATAAGCGAGGGGTCTGGGAGATCAAGGTGGTCAACCCGCTGGTCCGCTGCGCAGTGGCCATCCGGAACGGGCCATCCCGAACGTGCCACCCCCTTTACAAGACATTGAAAAACAGGGGAGTATTTTGTTTGATCTCGGCGGTCTCGGTAGGGTTCACAATCGTGCTCGGGGTGACAAGACAGCACGAGGCGTCGAAAAACGGGCCGAGCGAGCGATACTGAGGTGACTCGGCATTTGTGTTCACCATGTCTGCGTGGTGAGTTCCTCGTCCGGGGGGGACTTCGATTCGTCCTGCCGCTCTCGTCGCTCGAGTGCGTCCGCGTCGGTGCGGTTGACCAGTTCGGCGAGGATCAATTTACGAACCGGTCTAGAAGGTGCCGGTCTAGCAGCGTGCGGCAAAATTAATTCTGACCAAATACAAACAGGTTACAGAACGCCGTCGTTCGGAAGTTACCGGCAGGAAGGGGTGGACGGCTCCGTTTGGAGTTTCCGAGAATTGTTTTGCGGAAACAACCCAAAAACCCAAACGGAGCCTCAGCGAGAATGGCCCACGGACGGGGTCTCTTGCAAGGGCTCGAGGAGGCACGGATGCCTTATCTCGAGCTGGAAGGAACGGACGTCGAACAGTTGGTTCCAGAGCTGCTCGAAGAAGGTTCACTCGAGTGGATCTTGGCCCGATATCGACAGGAACTGTTCCCGCCCTGGCTGGCCGCCGGTGGGCCTGGAACCCGGAATGAGGAGGCGGGCCGGAAGGCGTGGCCGCCCCAGACGCTGATGGCGATGTGTCTGTTGCGCTGGAAGGGGGAGGGGATGAGCCGGCGGGCGTCGATTCGACAGGCGGCCGATCGGATGAGCTGGCGAGCGGCGGCGGGGATCCCCCTGGAGGAAGATCCGCCCAGCGAGAAGACGATCCGCAGGTTTGAGCAGTTTCTGATGGAGGAACATCCCGAGGTCGGGAGACGGCGAATTGTGTTGTGGCATGAGCATGTTGTGCGGCTGTGCCGCCAGCAGGGAGTCATCGACGACTCCGAGGCAGTATGGGTGCAGGACAGTAC
>JBDGRG010000036.1:0-8878 GCA_042218355.1 Bradymonadaceae bacterium | reverse complement strand
TACGCCGATGTGGTGTTACGGGGCGATCAAGGACACGGTCAATCTGCTGGGGGACGGCCTGCGGCGGATGGGACGGTGGTGGGCGAAGGTCACCGAACAGGACATCGAAGAGGTCGCCGACCAGTGGGATCTTCGTCTGCTGGAGGCTGCGAGTACGAAGGGCTTTTTCGAGATCGACTGGACGGACGACGAGCAGCGGGCGGAGGTCGTCGACAGGCTGGCTCGAGAGGTCCTCGATCGGGTTGAGTGGATTCGGCGACGAGTCGACGAGATTCCGTACACGTACCGACAGATGAAGGGCAAGTTCCTGAAATTGTGTCGGGACCTCAGTCGGGTCGTTGCGCAGAATCTGGAGCAAGACCAGCAGGGGAGACTGACGGTCGCCCAGAAGGTCGCCGAGGATCGAATGATCAGCCTGACCGATCCTCAGGCTCGTCATGGACGGAAGAGCCAGTCAGGGACATTCAATGGATTCAAGTTGCATCTGCTCGGCGACGCAGTCAGCGGGGTGATCGGCTCGCTGAGTGTGACGCCGGGAAATGTGCACGACAGTCAGCCGGCGTGTCGACTTGTCAAACGAGCGAAGCGACTGGTCGACAGCATCGAGGAAGTGCTCGCCGATCAGGCCTACGGAGGGGTCCGTCGGGGGGTTCGAATCCGAAGGCAGACGGGAGTGCGCGTATTGGCGCCGGTCCAGGACGGCTCATCGCCTGACGGGGAGAAGTTCAGCAAAAATGACTTCACATTGGACCTCGATGAGCCCTCCGCCAGGTGTCCGGCCGGGGTGAAGACGACGGACATCAAGTGGATTCAAGGCAGTGGTCCGGGGAAATCGCCTCGAGCGATGTGGCCGAAAAGTGAATGCCAGGATTGTCCGCTTGCTGAACATTGTCAGACATCGACCTCCGGTCGGGGACGTGTCGTCTTTCACAGCAAGGAGGAGGAACTGCGCGAGCGGAGAGAAGCGTGGGAGACAGAACAGCTCCAACAGCGGTATCAACGACGGGGGGAGGGAGAGCGGCTGATCCACGAGATGACCCGGCACGGAGGCCGGCAAGCCCGCGCCTGGGGATTGAGAAACGCGGAACTCCAGGCGTACCTGATTGCGATGCGAAACAATCTCGCACTCTTAGCTCAGCAGCTTGCACAGAGCTCATCGCCCGAACTTCAACGACAGACCGAAGCGGCATGAATGGCCCGAAAGATTCGAGCGGGAACCGCCCCACAGATGCAGACCTGCGGGCCAGTGCGGTCAGCACTGCATACAATTCGAACCGCCCCCAGCCGACTGCCCGCTCAGCCGCCCGATTTCGTCATCCCGACCATTCAATGACGGCGCGTGGTCCGCATCGTTGACTCGCTTTCTGGACCACAGCGCCCTCGTCAGTTCGCTTCGATGACGGTAATTTTGCCGCAGACTGCTAGAAGGTGCCACCCTCTTTGCAAGCCGTTGAAAGACAGGAGGATACTCTGTTTGATCTCGGCGATGTCGGCGGGAGTCACAAAGGTGGCGGGACGCCGAGACGTCGACAAACGAGCCGACCGAGCGATGCCGAGATGACTCGGCACTCGCGCTCAGCTCAGCCCGTCGAACTCGGCAACTTGCGGTGTACCTCCGCAAAATCCCGGGCCACCGTCCTGTCGGTGTCGGGCAACGGCCCCTGCCGGACCACCCAGCAGGAGTGCATCCCCGCCCGTTCGGCCGCCTCCAGCTCCTTCTCCACATCGGACAGAAACAGCATCTGTTGCGGTTCGACCCCCACCTCCCGCAGGATCTCCCGATAGGATTGAGCCTCCTTCTTGTCGCCGGTCCGGGTGTCGAAGTAGCCGCTGAGCAGAGGTGTCAGGTCCCCGGCCTCGCTGTAGCCGAACAGCAGCTTCTGGGCCTGGACCGAGCCGCTGCTGTAGACGTACAGATCGAACCCCTCGTCGTGCCAGCGGCGCAGGTATTCGACGGCGTCGTCGTAGACGTGGCCCTCGAGGTCGCCGCTCTCGTAGCCGTGCTGCCAGATCATCCCCTGCAGCGTCTTGAGCGGGGTGGCCTTTCGGTCTTCGTCGATCCATGCCAGCAACTGCTCGACCAGCCCGTCGATATCGTCCGGGTCCAGATCAACCTGTTCGGTCACGGTGACCAACTGCGCCCGCACCTCGGGCTTGTCTGCGTGAGCCCGCACGTAGTCCGGCAACGCCTCCTCCGCGTAGGGAAAGAGCACGTCGTAGACGAAATCGACCGAGCTGGTGGTGCCCTCGATATCGGTGAGGATCGCGCGGATCATCGGGCGCCCTCCAGAGCTTCGTAGCGGGGCGTGCGGCTGGCGATGTCGTCACCGGTGTGGTGCGCCTCCCAGCCGTCGGGGGTCGTAAAGAGCCGCACGCAGGTGAAGTCCGGCTCGGGGCCCATGTCGAACCAGTGGGGGGTGCCCTCCGGGACGCTGATGAGGTCGTCTTTGCAACACAGTACGGCGTAGACCTCGTCGTCGAGGTGCATGTAGAACAGCCCCTCGCCGTCGACGAAGAAACGCACTTCGTCCTCGGTGTGGCGGTGCTCGTCCAGAAACTTCTTGCGCAGCTCGTCCTTGTCGGGGTTGTCCGAGCTCAAGCTGACGATGTCGGCGTTCTCGAAGTCGTCTTCGTCCTTCAGCCGCTCGATTTCCGGCTCGTAGGCCTCCAGGATGTCGTCCTCCTCGGCATCGTCCGGGAGGTCGCGCGTCTCCCAGCGCTCGAACCGCACTCCTTTCGCCTCCAGAACGCGCTCGATCTCACTCGGGTCTTCGATCTTTTCTCGGGCGGTCTCGGGGTTGTCTGCAGAGAATTTCCAGAGCGTGGTCATGGGCTCATCCTCAGTCGTTTCAGTTCACACGAGAGAAGCGATTCCAGTGCCTCCACGTGGCGGAGGCAGTCTTCCATGGTCGCCCCCCAGGTGTAGAGTCCGTGGCCGCGGATCAGATAGCCGGGCGTGTCCGGATGCTCGGCGAAGTAGGCCCGAGTACGCTCGGCCAGTGCGGAGATGTCCTGGGTGTTCTCGAAAACCGGGAGTCTCAGTGTGGAGGCATGGGACTCGTAACCCGGCAGTGCCTTCTGGAGCTCATAGCCGGTCATCTCCAGCTCGTCTTGGTCGCTGAGGTGGCGGCTGAGCACCGCTGTCGTTTCCGAATGGGTGTGGAGCACTGCGCCCACGTCAGCGTACAGATCGTAGATCGACGTGTGCAACCGGGTCTCGGCCGAGGGACGGGTAGAGCAATGCACCGGCTCGCCGTCGCGGTCCACCACCATCACGTCCCGAACCTCGAGCTCTCCCTTGTGCTTCCCGGAGACGGTAATCGCGATGTGTTCCCCGTCGATACGGGCCGAATAGTTGCTGCTGGTAGCGGGCGACCAGCCCCGTTCGTACAGAAATCGCCCGGCGTCGACAATCGCCTGGGCGACCGTGGCGTAGCGAGTGATGTCGAACACGACGATTCCCCGGAAGGTCCGTGCGCAATCGAGAGACCTGAACGCGTCTCCCAGGTCATTAGAAACCTCACAGCCACGCCCGTCAACTCGCACCGCGCCAGTTTCGATCAGGCGCCCCACTGGCCCCGGACATGCACCCGCCTGCGTTCCCGAGTGAGCTTTGCGACACGGTCGCGTGTCGACGGCTGTCGACCTCCGAGCAAGAGGGAGCGATGACATCGAAGGATGCGGACTCCGAGTAGAGAGCGAGTCGAGGGGCTGCTCGTCGCCGGTCTGCTGTTCGACTGGGGAGTTCGAGCCCGTCGGGCATGTAGATTTGGTGCAGCCGCTTCACGGCCCGGCGGGTGTGACGACCTCGACCTCCGAGCGGCGGCGGGTCTTCGGCTCCACGGAGACGCGGTGGTCGATCCGGTCCTTCAGCGCCTCGACGTGGCTGATGATCCCGACGGTCCGCTCGGTCTCGGCGTGCAGCCGGTCGAGCGTCGAGATCGCCGTGTCGAGCGCGTCGCGGTCGAGGGTGCCGAAGCCCTCGTCGAGGAACAGTGTCTCGACGGGCATCTCGACCTGGCGGTAGTCGGCCAGCGCCAGGGCGAGTGCGAGCGAGACGAGGAACGTCTCGCCCCCCGAGAGGGTCTCGAGCGGGCGGCGAGTCCCGCCGTGTTCGCGGTCGATGACGACGAACTCGAGCAGCGGGAAGTCCTGGTCGTCGCGGGCGACGGCCAGGCGGTAGCGCTCGCGCAGATCGTCGAGCTTGTGGTTCGCGCGGCGGACGATCTCCCGGAGGTTCAGCGCCTGTGCGAACCGCTTGAACTCCTCGCCCTGGTTCGTGCCGATCAGGTCGGCCATCCTCTCCCACAGACGGACATCTTCTTCGCGCTCCTCGAGTTCGGCCTCCAGTGCGGCCTTTTCCTCGAGCTGCTCGCGGACGTTCTCGAGCCGCTCCTCGCGCCGGCCGATCTTGGTCCGTCGTTCCTTGCGGCGTTCCTCGAGTTCGTCGATCGCCGCCCGCAGCTCGCGCACCTCGGTCTCGCCGGGCTCGACGCCGTCGGGGCGGTCTTCCCAGTGGGTCCGAAGGGTCCGTTCGGCCCGGTCGAGATCGTCTTCGGCGTCGTCGACTCGCCGCTCCAACTCATCGAGTTCGTTCTGGAGTTCCCGCCGGGCGTCGGGCTCCATGACGGCGTCGGCCGCCTCGTCGGCGTCCTCGGCGCCGACCTCGTCGAGCGCCGCTTCGAGTGCGTCGCGCGCCTCGTCGAGTGCCGAGTCGGTCTCGTCGATGGTCTCGCGTTTCTGATCGAGTTGGCCCTCGGCCCGGTCGATCTCGGCCTCCAGCTCGTCGACTCGCTCCTCGGCGGCGTCGACCTCCTCCCCGGCTTCTTCGACTGTGGCGTCGAGTTCCTCCTCGACCTCGTCCGGATCGCGGCCGTCGAGGACCTCGGCCCGCTCCTCCTCGAGTTCGCCGACTGCCTCGCGCTGGTCGTCGACCTTCTCCTCGAGGTCCTCGACGCGGTCGGCGGCGCTGTCGACTTCTTTCGCCAGTGACTCGACCTCTCCTTCGAGGTTGTCGACTTCGTCAGTCAGCTCTTCGACCGCGTCTTCACTCTCGCGCAGTTTCTCCAGGCGGTCCTCAGCGCGGGAAAGCCACTCGTCGACATCGAACCCGTCGTCGGCCTCGGGGTCGAGTTCCGGGTCGTCGGGGACGTCCAGCCCGCACTCCCGGAGCCGACCGACGAACGCCTCGATCTTTTCGACGATCTCGTCGCGGAGGTCGTCGCGCTCGTCCTCCGCCCGGTCGATCGCCCGTTCGAGTTCATCGAGTTCGTCGGCGAGCGCGTCGAGCTCCTCGTCGACCTCCTCGAGTTCGTCCTCGAGCGAGTCGCGGCGTTCCCGTGCTTCGTCGCGCCGTTCGACGGCCTCGTCGAGGTCCTCGCGCGCCTCGTCGATGCCGTCGAGGGCCTCCTCGACCTCGTCGATCCGACGGTCGGCCCAGTCCGCCAGCGTCTGGGGTTCGCTTTCGTCCGGCGGGCTCAGTCCGTGCTCGGACTCCAGGGGTCCGAGCAGTTCCCCGATGTCCTCGCGGATCTCGCCGATCGCCTCCTCCGCGTCGTCGACGTCGGTTTCGGCCCCGTCGAGTGCCTGCTGGAGCTCGCCGCGGTCCTCGATCAGCTCCTGTTCGCGGTCCTCTAGATCGTCGAGCTCGTCGTCGATGGCGTCCAGCCGGTCCTCGAGCTCCTCCCGTCGGTCGGCGACTTCCCCGGATTCGGCGTCGGCCCCGCCGGAACGGCGCGGGTGATCCTCGCTGCCGCAGACGGGGCAGGGCTCGCCCTCCTGGAGGTCCGCCCAGAGATCGCGGGTTCGAAGTTGCTCTTCCAGCTCGTCGAGCTCGGACTCCAATTCGCCGCGCTCGGTCTGCAGCGCCTCGATCTCGTCGTCGATCGATTCGCGTTCGCCCTCGTTCTGCTCGAGCTTCTCCTCGAGCTCGGCGAGTCGGGAGGCCGCCTCCTCGCGTTCCGCCCGACGGCTCTCCCAGCGCTCGCTCTCCTCCTTCAGGTCGTCGAGCCGTGACCGCCGGTCTTCCAACGTCTCCTCTCGGTCGCGCAGCGACGACCGCCGGTCGGACGGCGAGTCGGCTCCGGCGAGTTCGTCCCGGAGTGACTCCTCGGCGCGTTCCAGCTCGTCGACCGCCGCCTCGAGCTTCTCGCGGTCGCCGGCGACCTCCTCGCGCCGCTCCGCGAGTTCCGTCCGCTTTTGTTCGGCCTCGGGGCGGAGGTCGTCTCGTAGCCGCTCGACGGTTTGCTCGTAATCGTCGGTCAGCTCGGCGAGGTCGTCCGCTCGGTCCGCGAGCGCCTGGTATTGCGCCTTCAGTGGGGCGTACTGCTCCAGATCCTCGTGTCGGTTCCGTGCGGCATCGAGCTCCTCTTCGGCTTCCTCGAGGTCCTGCCGCTTCTCCTCGAGGCGTTCCTCGCGTTCCTCCAGCTCCTGTCGGCGGTCGTCGAGCTCCTCCCGGGCCTCGTCGAGCGAGTTGCGGCGCTCTTCCAGACGCGTGTCGAGCTTTCGCGCCCGTTGGAGCTGCTCGGCGGCCTCCTCGCGCCGCTCTCTGGCGGTCTGCAGTTCCTCCTCGTGCGATTCGAGTTCCTCCTCCGCCTCCTCGAGGTCCTCGCGGCTGTCGGCGATCGTCTCCTCGAGCTCGTCGGCCTCCTCGCGCTGCTCGTCGAGTCTATCCTCGAGTTCAGCGACGTTCTCCAATGGACGTCGCGCGGGCTCGAACCGTTCGGCGCGCTCGAGCCGTTCGAAGTCCTCCTCGCGCGCCTCGACGGCCTCTCGTGCCGCCTCCAGCTCGCGTCGACCCTCGACGACTTCCCGCTGGAGCTCGCCCAGCTCGTCGAACCACTGGTGGCGAGCCTCGAGCGTCTCGCACCGACGGTCGAGCTGCGCGACCTCCTCCTCGAGCTCGTCGATCTCCCCCTCGATCTCGCCGGGCTCTTCGTCGAGGTCGTCGTCGTACGTCTCCAGCTCGTTGCGGACCTCGTCCCGTCGCTGGCGCGCCTCGGCGCGGCGGTCATAGGCTCGTTCGCCGATCGCCTCGTAGACGTCCGAGCCCGTCAGCCGCTCGAGGATCGACGCCTTCTCCTCCCGGTCGGCCTCGAGGAACGCCGCGAACTCGCCCTGCGCCAGCAAGACACTGCGCCAGAAGTCCTCGGCCTCCATGCCGCGCAGAGCCTCGTCGAACGCGGGTTCGTATTCCTTCTGGACGTCGGAGCTGACCTCCGTGGTCCACTCGTCGTCGGGTGAATCGCGACGAGCCAGCTCGCGGACCGGGGTCTGGATGTTGCCGTCGGGCCGGCCGTACGCCCGCCGCGCCGACCAGGTCGCCCGGAACCAGACCCGCCCGCCGTCGGGCTCCCTGCGGCTAAAGACGACCTCGGCCTGACCCTCGCCGCGGCCGTGCGAGAGGATCGTGTCGGCGCGGTCCTCGGCGCGGCCGACGTCCTGTAGCCTCGGGGTCGTGCCGTAGAGCGCCAGCGAGACGGCGTCGAGGATCGTCGTCTTGCCGGAGCCGGTCGGCCCCTCGATCAGAAACAGCGCCGCCTCGCCGAGGGGGCCGTCGAGATCGATCGAGTGACGGCCGTAGAGCGAGTTCAGGTTTTCGACGGTGATCTGGTGAAAGCGCACAGTGTTGGTCTCGTCGAGAGTCTGCACGGTGGGCTAGGCCCACCGCACCAAAGTCCAAAGGAGTTCCCCGAGTTACTCGTCGTCTTCCCGCACGTCGTTCTGCAGCGTTCGAAACGCCTCGAGCAACTCGTCGGGCGGATCTTCCTCGGTCTCGCGGTCACGTTGGTACTTGCGGCGGAAGACGTCGACCGGCTCGAGGTCCTTCAGCGACGCCTCGCGCTCCGAACCGTCGGCCCCTTCGCCGGCGCTGGCGTCGAAGTAACGGTCGTCGACGATTCGCGGCTGTTCGTCCGGGTCAAAGCGCTCGTCGAGCAGCTCTCGGGCCTCGTTGAGGACCTCCGACGGCGCGTCGTCCTCGCCGACCTCGACCTCCAGATAGACGTAGGGCGGTAGCGGCTCGTCGTAGGTAAGCTCGGCGAGTCGCTCGAGGACCTCGTCGGGCGGGCCCGCGATCTCGACGATGTCGCGCCACAGCGGGACCTCGATCCATTCGACGTCGGGGCTGCCAGTGCCGTTCGGCCATCTGACGTCGAGCACGTGGCGCTGGGTCTGGGCCTCGTCGAGCTTCGTCGGGACCGGTGTTCCGCTGTACCGGGCGGGCGAGTCGCCCACTCGGCTGGGTCGGTGGAGATGGCCCAGTGCGACGTAGTCGTACGTGTCGTCGAAGACGCCGGGGCCGAGCGGTTTGATGTGGCCCGCCGAACTCCCCTCGCGCCGGGGATCGGCGCCATGGATCGCCGTGTCGAAATCGGCGCTCTCGGCATCGTCCTCCGGGGCGTAACAGGTCAGATGGCCGGTCGCGACGAGCGGCACGTCGGGCCACCGCTCGCGCGCCAGCTCGGCGACGTCGCCGTACAGCTCCTCGAAGGCCCGGACGTACGCCTCGCGCCGTTCCGCGGGGATGGTCCCCCGGACGGTCAATCCGAGGTAGGCGTCGCGGACGTAGGGGATCGCCGCGACGACGCCGACGATCTCGCCCGCGTCGTCCCGCACCGGATGCAGGCACGCCTCCAGATCGTCGTCGTCCGGCATCTCGCCGACGACGTGGACGTCGAGGACCTCGAGCACTTCGCTGGGAGCCTCGAGTTTGGTCGGCGAGTCGTGGTTCCCCGCGACGATCACCACATCGCGGAGGGTCTCGAGGCGGGAGCAGTCGACCAGGAAGTCGAAGTACAGTTCCTCGGCGGCGTTCGACGGATTCCGGTAGTGGAAGACGTCGCCGGAGATGACGAGGACGTCGGTTTCGCGGGCCCGC
>JBDGRG010000359.1:0-3575 GCA_042218355.1 Bradymonadaceae bacterium | reverse complement strand
CCGCCACCGACCAGCCGTACAGTGCGACGAACGCTCCGAGGGCGGCGTACTGGACCCGCCGCCAGGCGAAGGCTCGCGAGAAATGTCCCCGACCGTTCGGATCGACGGAAAACCGGCCGTTCTGATTGCGCAGGCTCTCGATGACCGCCGATCCGGCGACGACGATGCCGATCGCGGCGATCTGTCCCCCGGCGAACAGCCCGCCCTGAATCGGTTCGTCGTTCTGGAACTGCCCGAGTCCGAAGGGCAGGAAGTTGACCGCATACGAACGCTCGCGGACGTTGCGCTCGATGTACAGCGGTTTGGAGGCGTGCTTGGACGCATTCGACTTCGAGCGGCGCGCCTCTCGAATCGTCTCCAGTTCTTCGGCGTGTGCCTGACGGACGGACTCGAAGACCTCGACGACGCTGGCGGGGAAGACCAGCGGATCGAGTTCGTAGTCCGGGCGCAGTCGGAGCAGCTCGAGGAAGTGACGGCGAGCCGCCTCGAGTCGGTGGGACCGGGTTTGGGCGTCGGTCGCCTGCTGAGCGGAGAAGAACAGCCCCACGCCGAGCAGCTCTCGCGCTCGGACGATCTTCGACTCCGATTCGAACGCCGGTTCGGGGCGGAGCGTCGGCCGGAGGAGGGGGGGGATGCGATCGAAGTCACCCCGGTTGAAGGCCTTTTCGGCTCGCTCGAGCCGCTCGTCGGCTCCGGGGCGATCGCCGGACCGGGAGGGCGTCGATGCGGACGATGTCGGTTCCGACGATCCGTCGGACTGCGCGGCGAGGCCGGTGCTCGGAGCAGTCGACCCGAGGACGAACGCGAGGGCGATGGCAAACGAGAGGGCTCGCTGGACCGGCTCGGAGTGTCGCCCCGTGCCCGCGGATGGAGGACGCGGAGCGTCTTCGTCCGTTCGGGGCGCGTCCGCAGGGCCGCCGCTCTGGGGCCTCTCTGAGAATGGCGAAGCGGTCATGAAGTGACTCAGCCACCGAGTGACAGTGCGGCGGGTCGGCACCGCTGCACGGTCGACGTTTGCGAACCCTCGATCACTGCTCTGCGGCAAAATCGACGGAGACGGATGCAGTTTCTCCCGGCCTCAGCGTGACTGTCTGCCGGTGGACCAACTGTAGGTTGTCGCGGGGCCGAATTTCCAGTTCCACGGTCTTTCGGCTGTTTTTCCCCGAGCTGGTCGCCCGTCCAAAGGGGATCGAGATGCGATTCGACTCGCCGCTCGCGCCGATCTCGTAGGGGTTGGACGTGTCTCCGCCCAGGTAGGCGATGGCCGGCCGGTTGGAGAAGACCTCGATGGTTCCGTCCTTCCACTGGAGCCGGAACTCCTGCACGCCGTCGGCCGGTCCGTCGACTCGGAACGTCTCGCTGAGGGGCTCGCACCCGCGGCTCTCCGCCCGCAGCCGGTGGACGCCGGGCTCGAGTTCGAGCCCCTGCAGCGCCCGCGTCGCCGACATCTGCTCGCCGTCGATGGTGACGGTCGCCGCCAGCGGCAGCACCCGAAAGCGATACTCGTAGCTGCTCGGTTGGTCGTCCGGTGCACGTCCGCCCCGGGGCTGGGCAGTACCCCCCGACCCGCGGTCGGTCCCGCCCGTGGGGTCGCGGTTGGTGTCGGTGCGCTCCGCGGCCGCTCGGCTCGAGGCGATGCCTCGGGCCCGCTGTCGGACCGTTGCGGCCAACCCGCTGGCGCGGCCGACCATGCGGGCGCCCTCCGAGCCGGCTCGGCGGGATCGGGCGGTGCGGAGGCGAGCCTGCCGGACGGCCGCGGCCCGGCGCTGGACCGCCCGGGAGTGGACGACGGCCCGGTCGACGGGGCCGGCGGCGTGCGAGGCGGTCGACACCGAGGGGCCGGAGAGGGCCCAGTAGCCGATCCCCGCGACAGCGAGGAGTGCGACTCCCACGGCGCCCCAGGCCGCCCACTCGCGATTCCGCTCCGTCCGATCGAGGTCGTCGAGTGCCTCGGTGACCTCGGGGTTGCTCGGGTCGTATTCGAGTGCCCGGCTGTAGATGCGCATCGCCGTTGGGACATCGCCCTCGGCCATCGCCCGGTCGCCGCGCTCGACCAACACGTCGACGATCTCGTCCTCGAACTGCTCGACGTATCCCTCGGGGTCGGCGAAGTAGTCCTCAATCTCCGCCTGCGGGTCGACGTCGCCGAGGGTGTCGACGGCGTCGACCAGTGCCTCTCTGAGCCCCTCGACGTCCTCGAATCGCGCCTCCGGATTGCGCGACATGCACCGGCAGATCAGATCCGACAGCTCCGAGGGCACCCGCGGCTCGACGTGCTCGGGCGCCTCGTAGTCGCACTCGAGTACCTGCTGGAGGACGTGCGGGGCGTTCTCGCCGTAGAAGGGAAACTCGCCGGTCGTCAGCCAGTACAGCACCGTCCCCAGCGAGAAAATGTCCGAACGGGCGTTGACCGACTGGCCGTCGATGATCTCCGGGGCCATGTGGGCGGGGCTCCCCAGCAGGCTGCCCGTCTGTGTGACCGTCTCGGCGTCGGTGACGTGGGCGATGCCGAAGTCCATCAGTTTGATCGACCCCCCGTCGGCGACCATCACGTTCTCGGGCTTCAGATCGCGGTGGATGACGCCATGCTCGTGGGCGTGAGCCAGAGCGTCGGCGATCTGCGCGGCGATCAGCGCCGCCGTCTCGGGGGGCGGGCCGGGGTGCTCCTCGACGAACTCCCGGAGCGTCACCCCCGAGATGTACTCCATGACGATGTACGCGTGGTCGTCGTCCTCGTCGGAGTAGTCGAAGACGTCGAGGATGTGCGGGTGATCGAGCCGCGCGATAGCTTCGGCCTCGCGGCGGAACCGCTCTCGATTCTCGCGGTCGCCCGACAGATGGTCGTGCAGCACCTTGACCGCGACCTCGCGGTTCAGCGCGGTATCCCGGCCGACGTAGACGACCGACATCCCCCCTTGCCCGACCTCGTCGAGCAGTTCGTACCGTTCGAGTCGCTTCCCGATCATCCGTGGGCCAGGGCGCGGCAGGCGTCCGTCCGACGAGCCTCGATGACTCCAACGCGGCAGTCTACGCCCCCGCCCGCACGCTGTAAACGCGGAGGAGGGCTGATTTACTCGAGATCGCGAGCGGCTGGACACTCGCGGACTCGTGTCTAACTTTCCGCCGACTCGATTCGAGTTCCGACGCCAACGACGCCAAACCATCTCCGACGGAGGGTACGCGATGAACGACACGGGCAGTCAGACGCACCAGTTCGAGGCGGAGGTCAACCAGCTCCTCGACCTGATGGTGAACAATCTGTACCAGCACAAGGAGGTCTTCCTCCGCGAGCTGGTCTCCAACGCCTCGGACGCGCTCGACCAGCTGCGATTCGCCGCGCTCGAGAACGAGGATCTCTACGAGGGCGAGGGGGACCTCGAGATCCGGATCGACTGGGACGAGGACGACCGGACGGTCACCGTCTGGGACAACGGCATCGGGATGTCCCGCGAGGAGATCGTCGACAACCTCGGGACCATCGCTCGCAGCGGCGCGCAGGAGTTCATGGAGAAGATGGCCGACGACACCGAGACCGACGCCGAGCTGATCGGTCAGTTCGGAGTCGGGTTCTACTC
>JBDGRG010000358.1:2746-9775 GCA_042218355.1 Bradymonadaceae bacterium | reverse complement strand
CGGTCGGTTCATCACCGTCTCCGACAAGGACGCCAACAACGACGGCGAGCGCGACTACGCGAAGGGCGTCCAGGAAGTCGCCCGCGAGAAGGGCATCCCCCGTGCGCCGATCGTCGTCTCGCCCAAACTCCTGGAGATCTACAACTCGAGCCTCCGCAAGGCCCTGGGCGGCGCCGCTGGACCGCTGTCGAATCTGGGCAGACTCTCCCCCGAGACGCTGGTCGGGTTCGAGGTCGAGGCGGTCTTCGGGCAGTCGTACATCGGCCGCAGTGCCAAGGGCGGAACCCTTCGGCACCGACTGAAGCTCGCCGGCTTCTCCGACCGAGCGATCGACATGGGCGCGACGATCCCCATCGGCTACGTCCGCCGCCTGAATCGACGATTTCGAGGCAAACAGGCCGCTCGTTCGTACGACTCCATCGTCGTCGAGACCCGGAACAATGCCGCGGTGACGGAGGTCGCGCAGTTCGTCCGCGACGATCTCGGGCTCCAATTGAGCGACGATTACAACCGCGCCAAGCGGGCGGGCTTCCTGATCACGGTGCTCACCCTGGTCTTCGACCTGATCAGCGGGCTCATTCTGCTCGTCGCCGCGATCAACATCGCCCACACCTTCCTGACGATCGTCCTCCAGCGCCGCCGGGAGATCGGTTTGATGCGAGCAATCGGAGCGACGCGGGGAGACCTGCGATGGCTGATCCTGGGTGAATCGACCGCCGTCGGACTCGCCGGCGGGCTCGCCGGCCTCGCCGCAGGCCTGGGCGCCGTCGAGCTGATCGACTACGCCTTTGCGAGCTATGTCGCCGACTTTCCGTTCAAACCCGCGAGTCTCTTCGCCGTCGCTCCCTGGATGGTCGCCGGTGCAGTCGGCGTCGCGCTCCTGTTCGCCTGGCTCGGCGCACTCGCCCCCGCGATCCGAGCGAGTCGCATCGACCCCGCCGAGGCGTTGACGTCTCGTTGATCGAGCCGTCCCCGCTCGACGGGCCCGCCGGCATCCCACCGTCGGCTCGCCGATCTTGCACACGCGGGTGAAGCCCCCTATCAAACCGGACGATCGTCTCGCCATGCCGACCGTTCGCACCGACGGCTCGACTCCCCGAGAGCAGTTGCCCGCAATGATACGTCGACGCTGGACATCCCTCGCTGTTCTCTCGTTCGCTGCCTCGTCGCTGCTCGTCCTCTCGACGGGTTGCACCGACAAGCGCAAGCGCGTCAAACGGGTGCTGAACGAGAAGCTGAAGGAGTGCCGTCACGCCGACGGGACGTTCGCCGAACTCGAACTGTTCGGCGACACCAAACGGACAGTCCTCCGTTCGACCTGCAAGGAGAAGATGGGCAAGATCGAGATGCCCGATCCCTTCTCCGCCCGGACGACAGTCGGCCCCTACACGTGGAAGGCGGGACTGTACGAACCGAAGGACCTGTGGGTCGTCAAGAACATCACCTGGAAGCCCTTCGACACCGCGCGGAGATACCTGAACATCGAGGACGTCGGCGCCGAGAAACTGCAGCGGGCGGCGGAGAAATTCGGCCAGGCCCAGAAGGACTATCCGAAGAGTAGCTGGATCCGCCTGCGCCGCCTCGAGGCTCTGCTCCGCGCACAGCGCGCCGACATGGGGAGCGCGTCGGCCAGCTCGTTCAAACTCGAGGACGCCGCCAAAAAACAGTACCGGCAGACCGTCGAGTGGGCGAAACAGAAGGGCGACGCCGACACTCGAGTGCGCGCTCGCTTGATGGTCGTCGACCATTATCGGGCCTACGAGCAGTTTTACCGCGATGCCAAAAATGCACTGGGCTCGAAGGACGCGTGGCTGAAGAACTCCATCGAGGAGGCCGAAAAGAACGACCGCCCGAAACGCGCCGAGAAGTACCGCAAGCAGTTGGAGAAGCGGCGCAAAAAGCGCCCGAAGAAGCGGAAGCAATACAACGCCAAAATCGAGGCGATCACATCGGCGACGTGCGAGACCCTCCGGGCGCTCGATCCGGTGGGCATCGAGGACAAGGATCTCGAAAATCGGGCGCTGTCGGCGAAGGGCTCGACCTCCTGCGACCCGGCGAAGACGAAGAGCAACGAGACGTCCCGAGACGGAAAGACGACCGACGAGGGATCCGCACCATGACGACCGACGACCCGGCCACGGCAGACGCGCCGACCCACCGATCCGTCCCGCGAAACGAACACCTCCAGAACCTCGGCTTTCGGCTGACCGAGCCGGACTCCACGGAGGCGATCGAACGGCTGCTCGAGGCCTGCGACCTCGAGGCGTTGCCCGAGCCGGATCTGGAGGTCTTTTCGCCCTCGCGCTACTACTGCGCGGAGACCCGCGCCGGCGGCATCGCGGGATGTGTCGGGTGGAACCGGTTCGAGGACGCCGCCGTGATGCACTCGCTAGGGGTCGCTCCCTCCAGCCGCCGCAGCGGGATCGGCGCCTCGCTCTTCGCCACGGCCGTCGGCCAGATCATGGACGAGGCCCCCGTCGAAGCGATCTATCTGCGGACCCGACAGGCAGTCGGCTACTTCTCGCGATTCGGCTTCAAACGGGTCGAAACGGACGCGATTCCCGAGCCGGTGGCGACCCACCCGGTCTACGACGTCGGCGACCCCGGGGCGACGACGATGGTCCGGCGCTATCGAGACGGGCTCCAGCGCGGGCTCGACCAGTGTGCCTTCCGGCTGATCCACAACACGACCGCCGAGAACCTCCTCCCGGCGGGCGCCGTCTTCTTCTTCGACCAGTCCGGCTCGCGCGTCGAAGCCGGCTACCGCGGCAGCCCGGTCGAACGCGGCCATCTGATCGGCTCGATCGAGGACGGCCGGCTGCGGTTCCTCTGGCACCAGTACACCGAGGAGGGCAACCTGCTCCAGGGGGACGGGGAAATCCACGTCGACGAACTCGACGACGGCCGACTGGAACTGCGCGAGAAGCTCGGCGACGATCCGGGTGAGATGCTGTTGCGCGAGGTGTAACCGCGGCCGGGGCGCATCGCGTCCGGGCGAACGTCCTCGTCTGCTCTTCGAGCCCCGTTCGTCGCGCCTTCTCACCTCCGCCGCTCGTCGGCCCGATCGTGTCCCGCCGGCGAGACGGCTCTTCGCCGACCCGTTCCATCGGCCCCGGCGAGCTGACGGCCGCCCGAGCCGAGCCATGCCGGAGGACGTCGCACTCGCAGCAGTCCTCCGACGGCGGAGGCGCCCGTCTGGCGCGGGCACTCGGCCGGCGAGTCGCACGGATGCCGGTCGACGACACGCCGTTCAGTCCTCCCCCCCGAAGAAATCCAGCAAAAAGTCCGAAAACGGACCCGGGGCGTCCTCCATCGGGCAGTGCCCGACGTCCTCGAGGATCTCGATCCGCGAGTCGGGGATGACCGAATTCAGCAGGCGGGCCGTATCGACCGAGACCAGATGGTCGCGGTCGCCCGTGATCAGGAGCGTCGGGATGGTCACCCGGTGAGCGCCCGGCAGACGGTCGGGTTCGCGGAGGAGATCCGCTCCCAGCTCCTTGATGAATTCGAGCCGATCGGCGTCCTGCAGCGGCTCGAGGTACGAATCGAGTTCCTCTCCGGACATCCGCGACTGCCGCCACTGGATCGGTTCGTAGGCGCGCAGACCGACCTCGTTGGCCGCCCACTCCGCGATCGACGTCGGCAACGCCTCGAAGAACTCCGCAGTCCACCGCGGAATCCCGATCCGGATCCCGGGACTGATCAGTGCGAGGCGGTCGATCGGATGGAACCGGTCCCGCTCGCGCGCCGCGATGAAACCCACGAGCGCCCCGAGCGAATGACCCGCGACGGAGACCGGCTCCGATCCGGCGACGGTCTGGAGAAGCTGCTCGAACCAGTCGACCAAGTCGTAGATCTCCGGACGGATCCGCCGAGAGCGGAAGGTCTCGTCGCGGCCGTGGCCGGGGAGATCCGGCAGGACGAGATGGAACCGTTCGGCCAGCGGCGCGATGACCTTCCGGTACGCCATCGAGTGCGCGAGAATCCCGTGCACCAAGACCAGCGTCCGGTCGTTCTCCGCTCCGGCCTCCAGCCAGTGGAACGGCTCGTCCCCAAAACTCGATTCCCGATACACCGAGCGGATCGACTGTCCGTCCGGCTCGAAGACCTCGTCCGAGTAGAGCACGGTGCGGGCGTCTCGTGGAGAAGGGACCTCGACCGCGGCCGGCGGGCCGCCGAACCATCCATCGAAAACGCGAACATCCAGAAGGGTCCGGGTGCGAGGTCCCCGACCCGGACCCCGGAAACGATACGCGACAGTCCGTTACCCCGCAAGTCGGTGGCCTCTCTGCAGTGGTCGAGTGGTCGAGCCACCACGGCACGACCATTGGCTCGCGGGGAGGAGGTTGCTCAGTAGCTGAGATGCTGAGTCACAACCGTAAAACCACTGCCGTAAATAGTGTTCACGACGACGGATCGATCGTCCGATTGGGCGGTTGTATGCTCAATAGCCCAATTGCCAAGGCCGAGTATAACGAGGCCGAAATTGCTCAATAGCTGCGCCGACCGGCGGGAGGCGCCACTCAGCGTCGCCGGTTGCCACAGACCGTGGTGTAGGCGGTGGTTTCAACCCCGTGGACGACGGTCGAGAAACCGCCAGCTCGAATGTAGTCGCGTGGACGTTGGACGTGCACGCAGCACGTGCACGTCAGACGTAGGACGTGGACGTGTGCGTGGCACGTAGGACGTGTACGTGGACGTGAGACGTGGACGGGTAGGACGTGGACGTACACGTAGCACGTACACGTAGAACGTGAGACGTGAGACGTCGGACGTGAGACGTCGGACGTGAAACGTGACGCGTCGCCGTGAACCGCACACGCGAACGGTGTTCGACGCTCCCCGTCGACACGGATCCACCGCCCGATGCCCCCCCGCCCAAACTTGACGAGTACGGCGCCGACTGCTACCGGGAAAGAGTGCCCGTTCGACACACGCCCACTCGGTCGAAGAGGCATCTCGATGATCCCCGACGCCCGGACATCGCGCCTCGCCGCAACCGCCGTCGTCGCGGGGTTCTGGCTGCTGGCCGCCCCGTCGGTGGCCGCAGCGGGCGGCAACAACAATCTCCAGCTGTCGCGGTTCGCCTACTTCAAGCAAACCCCGGGGAAGTGCGGCGGCAAGGCCTATCCTTGTGGGACGGCCGTTCGAAACGACAAGCTGTTCCGCCGGCTCGTCCACGACTTCGGCCAGGTGATGGCCTCGCCGATGCTCAGTCCGGCCGAGACGCTCGGACAGGCCGGGTTCGCGGTCAACGTGGTCCCCCAGCTGACCTTCATCCCCTCCGACGAGAAGCACTGGAAGCGGGCGGTCTCCCAAAACCGACGCGTTCCGGCGTCGTCCGACAAACCGGTCGAAAAGATGCAGGGCGGGGGGCCCGCGCCGGTGATGTTCAAACCGAACATCATGGTCAGAAAGGGCCTGCCCTTCTCGCTGGAGATCGCCGGCACCATGTCTCACATCGCCGGCAGCGACATGTTCACCGTCGGCTCCCAGTTCAAGTGGGCACTGAACGAGGGCTTCGAGCTGTTTCCCGCCGTCGCGGTCCGCGGAACGGTCGACACCCTGGTCGGCTCGAAGGACCTCGAGATGGTCACGGCGGGCTGGGACGTCTCGGTCTCCAAAGCGTTCGCGCTCGGCGGCGTGCTCTCCTTGACCCCCTACGCCGGCTATCAGCAGCTGCATGCCATCGGCTGGAGCCGACTGCTGAACGCGCGTCCCCAGGACCCGCGGGCTCCGCAGCAGTACGGCAAGAATGGCTCGCGCACGTTCAATCCGGAGTTCGTCTTTCCCGCGCACCACGTCGCGATCAACCGCGGGTTCCTGGGACTTCGGATGCACACGTGGATTTTCGACTTCACCGCCGAGGGCATGATCGGCGAGAACGTACACTCGCTGAGTCTCGGCGCGGGACTCGACTTCTGACCAGACGACCGACCGCTCGACCCGCCCTCCGCCGGCTCGTTTCCGTCTCCACCTGAAACTTGGAAAACACTGACACCGGCGGTACGCTTTCAGTGTAGGTGTCCGTAATCCCCTCGACGGGCGAGGTTGTCGAGCCGTCGCGAGCGTCTCGTTCTCGGTGCTTCCGCACACACGGCGGAGGCGAACGGACGTCCGACGCCCCCCGACGCCGTGACCTCGACCGCACTCCCGCGCGTGTGCTCGCCATGCTGATTCGCTGCCCAGAATGTTCGACCGGCTTCCGTCTTCCCGAGGGGGCGATCGGCGGCGAGCCCGAGAAAGTGAAGTGTTCGAATTGCAACTTCGTCTTTCAGGTCGCGGACCGCGACGGCGCCGTCCTCTTCGACGAGTCCGGAGATCGCCTGCCCGAGGACGCTCAACTCGACGAAGCCTCCCCCTCCGACACCCGCACACCGTACGACCGAGACGAGGATTCCGACGTCGGACCGAAATATCCCGACGAAACCAACACCCAGATCGGCACCGGGCCGAGCGCGTCGCTGACCGACGACTCCACCGCCGACGGCGAACAGGCCGAGGAGGAGGAGGCCGATGCCGGTTCGGAGAGCGAAGGGGACCCCGGCACCGACCAACCCCGGCAGCCGGCCGGACACGAGACGAGTACTGAGTCCGAGGCCGTCGAGCGGGCGAGGGTCCCCGGGTCGAGCGACGCCGGCGGCGAAGACGGACCGGACCCCAAGGAGACGCTGATGGGTCGGCCGGTGCCGGCCGAGGCCGAGGGGATCGATACGGACGACGAGACCGAAGATCCACGCGACACCCGCCTCGGGACGCCCAAGGCGACCGCGACGACCGACGCCTCCGACCCGGAGCGCCACACGACCGAACGGACCTCGCCCCCGACGCCGGGGAAAGAGGTGGACGACTCGGAGGCGTCCGCAGACCAAACCGAGGACGACGAATCGTCGGACGCGGGGAGGGACGCCCGCAAGACGAGCGATCCGTTTCCCCACGCCGAGGGAGCTCCCGACCGCGACCCGAAAGAAACCGCGACGAATCTGGGTAGCGGGACGCCGGCCGCCACCGAGGGCGGACCTGCCTCTG
>JBDGRG010000358.1:887-2736 GCA_042218355.1 Bradymonadaceae bacterium | reverse complement strand
TCCCCCGGTTCCGGGGAGACCGAGACCGGGGACGAGGAGGAGGAAGACGACCTCGATCTC
This sequence comes from Bradymonadaceae bacterium, assembly GCA_042218355.1. Lineage (GTDB taxonomy): Bacteria > Myxococcota_A > Bradymonadia > Bradymonadales > Bradymonadaceae > CAJXPB01. Next base: position 2,676 of record JBDGRG010000358.1, on the reverse strand, counting down.
TTCGAAGACGACGAGGAGGCCTCGGAGACGGCTCCCTCGTCGGCAGAGACGGAATCGGACGGTCGATCTCCGACGACCGACGCCACCGACTCCGAGGTCGGGCTCCACGACGAATCCAGCCCCGACGAGACCGTCGACGACGTCCCGTTCCCGGAGGCCGAGGAGCCGTCGGACGCAACGGGGGATTCCGAGTCCGACAGCGACGAGACGACGCTGGCCGTGGGCGACGTTCCCCAGGACGACGACAGCTACCTCGCCAGCGGTGCGGACGACGGGGACGTCGCACCGGCCGGGGTGTCGGGCGAGGGGACCGACTTTGCCGAAGAAACCGGGGAGGTCGACCCGGAGCCGGAGGCCGACGAATCGAGCCCACTCGAGATCGACGAGGAGGTCGGCTCCGATCTGGCCGACCGCGAACCCGGTGGATTTTCCGCCGACGCCCCCGAGACCGGGGTGGAGAGCAGCGGCATCGATCCGACCCCCGAACCGACCTCGGAGTCCGGCGACTCGGTCACCCGGACGACACCCGCCACGGGAACCTCCGACATCGACCCGTCACCGAGGGCGCGGGTAGCCGGAGACGCCTTTTTCGCCGCCACGCCAGATTTCCTCGTCGCCAACGCCTTCCTCGCGTACGTCGCGGTCCAGAACGGCGGGTTCATCGATTTCGCCAAGTTCCGACAGATGCTGTCGGTCGCCTTCCAGGGCGGCGAGTACGAGCCGCGCGAGGAGTGGACCGAGCCCGCACCGGCCCCGAAGGTCAAGGCCCCCCAGGAGCCACTCAGTTTCGAGAACACCGTCGCGCGAACGCTCGAACTGGAGGGCGACTCGCCGAAACGGCTGCTGGTGCTCTCCGGGCGCGTGAAAAACGAGACCGACGAGACCATCTCGAACGTCGAAGTCCGCGGGCTGGTCTTCGACAAACAGGGACGCCGGCGCGCGGAGACGACCGCCCCGGTCGGCGTGTATCTCTCCGACCAGAAGCTCCGGTCGGCGGACTCCCCCGAGGATCTCTTGCCGGACGCGGCGTCGCCGATCGAACCCCATCGATCTCAACCCTACACGGTGATCTTCACCGACCCTCCCGACGAGGTCTTCGAGGGCGGCCCCGTCCGGTACGGCGTGGAAGTCGCCGGCGAAAAATGAGCCGCGAACGACCGAGCTTCGGACCGATCCCCCTTCACAGACGGTACGCACACCGGTGAGCGAGGGTTCCGAGCAGTCCCCGACCCAGCTCGTACGACGCGAGTACGAGCGGCGCATCTCGAAGATCGCCGACCTTCCCGAACTGGAGATGCGCAGCAGCTCGGTGCGCCGGGTCCTGACGGGCCTGGCCCCCGAGGTCGCACTCGTCTGGATGGATCAGATCATTCGCGGGGCGATCTGGGGCCGAACCGACGATCTGCAGGTGGCGGTCGCCCTGGCCCACTGGCTGATCAACCGCGACGGCGGAGACGAGCAGTACACCTTCTTCGAACAGATCTACCGGTCAGCCCACGAGGCGGAGGTCGACGGAGTGCTCTACGTCCTTCGCAACGCCCCGCCACACCAGGAGATGCGCCCGGAGGCCGAATTGCCGGAGGTCCGACTGCCGATGGACCGCGACCCGGACGAGATCCCGATCGGTGAGCGCCGGACCCTGGCCCGCCGCGCGGACGTCGACGTCCTGAAACGGCTGGCACTCGACCCCAGCCCTCTGGTCATCCGGAATCTCCTGAGCAATCCGGACCTGACGGAGGAAGAGGTCCTGCGAATCGCTTCGCGCCGCCCCACCGATCCGGCGATCCTC
>JBDGRG010000358.1:0-877 GCA_042218355.1 Bradymonadaceae bacterium | reverse complement strand
GGACTCCCTGACACTTCTCCCGACCGTCGGACTCCACGCCCTCCGGCGGATCGGCCACGGCACCGACCTGCACCCACTGCTGACCGAAGCTGCGGAATACTTCGTCGACATGCGCGAAACTCACACCTCCCCCTGGGAAGTGTGACCGTTCACGACTGCTCGGCCAGCTCGCTCTTGGCGCGAGCGACGGCCTCCTCGAGCATCGAGAAGTACTCCTCGCATTGCTCGTCGGTCAGCCCCTCCGCCCGCAAGACGATCTTCGGCTGGGTGTTGCTGGCACGAACCAGCCCCCAGCCGTCGTCGAAGATGATCCGGGCGCCGTCGACCGTCACGACCTCGTAATCACCCTCGAAATACCCCGCGACCAGCTCCGGGATGTCGAATTTGATCTCCTCCGGACAATCCCGGCGAATCTCTGGCGTGGCGGACGTCTCCGGAACGTCGGCGAGGAGTTCGCGGATCGACTCGCCCCGCTGTGAGAGCACCTCCATGATGCGACAGGTGACGTACAGCGCGTCGTCGAACCCGAAGAATCGATCGTTGAAGAAGATGTGACCACTCATTTCACCGGCGATCTTCGCGCCCGTCTCCCGGATCTTGGCCTTCATCAGACTGTGGCCGACCCGGCACATCATCGGCTCGCCGCCGTGCGCCTCGACGTCGTCGAACAGCCGTTGCGAACACTTCACCTCGCCGATGACGGTCGCCCCCGGATGGTCGCGCAGCACCTCCCGGCTGAGCAGCAGCGTCAACATGTCGCCCCAGACGATACTCCCCTCGTCGTCGACGACCCCGATCCGGTCGGCATCCCCGTCGTAGGCCACCCCCAGATCGCAGTCCGAGGTGCGAACCGCCTCCTCGAGATCCTCGAGATTGT
>JBDGRG010000357.1:6899-8501 GCA_042218355.1 Bradymonadaceae bacterium | reverse complement strand
CCCTCCGATCGGGATTCCCCCTCGGGCTGTTCCGTCTCGTCGTCCGTCTCTTCGTCTGGCTCTTCGTCTGCTTCTTCCTCCGTCGCCTCGTCCTCTCGCTCGTCTTCGACTTCGGGTTCGGGACTCTCCGGTTCCTCGTCGAGCCGCTCCGCTCGCTCGTCGGTCTCTTCCTCTCCCGTCTCGGCTTCCGACTCGGGCTCGTCGGGTTCCTCGTCGCCCCGTTCGTCGGTCTCCTCGCCTTCGCCGACGTCGTCGGTCGATTCGGCCTCCGCAGTGGGCTCCTCGTCCTCCGGCTCCTCGAGGGTCTCGTGTTCGCGCCTCGATTCCTCGGTCGCCTCCCCGGCCGTCTTGCGAGCGGCCGAGCCGTCGTCCCGCTCGACCTTGGCGGTCTTCGCGCGCTTGATCTCGGCGAGCGACATGTCCTCGTAGTCCTCGACCGGCTCCTCGAGTTCGTCGCGCTCCTCCAGCAGATCGGCGGTCGGTTCCTGGCCCTCCTCCAGCTCGGCGGGCGGTTCGGGTTTTTCCTCGTCGGTCTCCTCCTCGGCCCGCGAGCGGACCAGCGTGTAGAGGACGACCGCGACGACGGCGACGATTGCGATCAGCAGCAGGATCGTCCCGCCGCCGATGCCTCCCTGCAGGAGCAGCGCGCCGAGAGCGAGATTTCGAGAACGCGGTACATCGAGGCGTGGCTCGGGCATGGTCGTGGCCTGTCGAGTGCGTCGGAGTGTCGAACGAGCGGGAACACCGGCGCGGACGCCGGTCGGATGTCGGACGTGGCCGCGACCGATGGACGGTCGTTCGCCGCGGTCGCGGCGGCGGTCAGGAGGCGAGTTTCTCACCCACCTCGTCGAGACGGACGGAGACGATCTTCGAGACCCCCTGTTCCTGCATCGTCAGTCCGTAGAGTGTGTCGGCCCCCTCCATCGTGCGCCGATTGTGCGTGACGACGATCATCTGGCTCTTCTGACTGAGATGGCGAATGCGTTGCACGTAGCGACCGACGTTCGCCTCGTCAAGCGGCGCGTCGACCTCGTCGAAGACCGCGAACGGCGTCGGCTTGAGCTCGAAAATCGAGAAGATCAGGCTCGCCCCGGTGATCGCTTTTTCGCCCCGTGACAGCAGCGAGACGTTCTGGACCCGCTCCTTGGGCAGTTCGACGTCGATCTCCACGCCGGTCGACAGCAGGTCGTCCGGATCGCTGAGCCGCAACTGAGCCGAACCGCCGCCGTACATCTCGGGGAAGATCGTCTGAAACTTCTCGTCGACGGCCTCGAAGGTCTCCTCGAATCGCCGCCGGCTCTCCCGGTTCATCCGGTCGATCGCCTCGCGCAGGTCGGCACTGGCCTCCTCGAGATCCGTCTTCTGTTCCTCGAGATGGTCCCGCCGCTCGCGCGCCTCTTCGTACTCCTCGACGGCCATCGGGTTGACCTGTCCGAGGTCGTCGAGCTCCCGTTCGATCTCCTCGATTCGCTCCTCGCGGTCGTCTCCGTCGATGTCGACCTCGGCGGCAACTCCTCGCGCAGCGTCGAGCGACAGCTCGAACCGTTCGTCCAGCGTCTCGTCGACGTGCTCGATCTCCATCGCCAGCTCGTTCAGCTCCAT
>JBDGRG010000357.1:6360-6889 GCA_042218355.1 Bradymonadaceae bacterium | reverse complement strand
CTCGCGGCAATCCTCGACGTCGTTGCGCCGCTCGACCAGTTCGACCTCGAGCTCCTTGACGCGCTCCTTCGCCTCGTCGAGCGACTCCTTCGCCTCCTCGACGTCTCCCTCCAGATCGTCGTGGCGTTCGGCGAGTTCCTCGATCGACGCCGTCGCTTTTTCGGCCTCGGCCTCACGCTCGCGGATCTCGTCCTCGAGTTCCTCGATCTCCTCGGCGTATTCCTCCAGCGTCTCCGCGCTGGTGTCGAGCTCCTCGCGCAGGCGGTCGCGCTCCTCCTCGAGCCGCTCGCGCTCCTGGCGCGCCTCCGTCCGCTCGATCTTGACCTCCGTCAGTTGACCGCGCGCCAGCTCCAGGGCCTGACGCGCCTCGTCGAGCCGGGCACTGCGGGAGTCGACCTCCTCCTCGAGTTCGGGGAGCCGTTCGCGCAGCTCCCCCCGCTCGCCCTCCAGCTCGCCGGTCTCCTCGGCGACCTCCTCGATCTGCGTCGACAGCGGTTCGATCTCCCCCTCCAGTTCCTCGCGGCGCGAG
>JBDGRG010000357.1:0-6350 GCA_042218355.1 Bradymonadaceae bacterium | reverse complement strand
CGTCGTCCCGCCGTCGAGCCGCCTCGCGGACCGCCTCCTTTCGTTCGCGCACCCGCTCCTCGGCCTCCTCGAGCGCCTGCGCGGCCTCGTCGCGAGCCGCCCGGGCCGAGGCGACGCGCTCCTCGAGCTCGTCGGTCCGCCCCTCCAGGGTCTCGACCCGTTCCTGCAGTTCCTCGATCTCCCGGGCCCGTCGGAGCGCTCCCTCGCCGGCGTCGGCCCCGCGCTCGCCGCCGACGATCCGACCGTCCTCGTAGCGCACGTCGCCCTCCTCCGTCGCCCGCGGACCGCCCTCCGCGTCGACCAGATCGTCGAGCGCATCGACGACCTCGAGCGAGGCGAGCCGGCGCTCGATCTCCTCGACGGATTCGCCCCCCTCGTCCGCGCCCCGGACTCGAAATCCGGTCCGTCCGGCCTCCTCGTCGCGGAGCATCTGGATCGCGGCCGCGGCATCCTCGGCCGACTCGACGAGGACGTCGCCCAGTTCGTCGGCGAGGTAGGCCGCGACGGCTCCTTCTCGCCCCTCGTCGACGTCGAGTCGGTCGCCCAGCGGTCCGAGGATGCCGTCGCGATCCCGCTGGCGCGCCCACTCGAGGACGCGCTGGACCGCCTCTTGATACCCCTTCCCCTCGCGACGCATCGCCTCGAGACTCTCCAGCCGCGTCCCGGCTTCGAGCAGCTCGGACTGGGCCTCCTGGAGGTCCGCCTGGGCCTCCTGGAGCGATTCCTCGCGGGCGTCGAGCGCCTCGCTCGCCGCCTGCTCGTCCTGAACCGCGCTCTCGAGCGCCTGCTGGGTCTCCTCGACCTCCTCCCCGGCACTCTCGAGCGCCCCGTCGGCTTCCTCGATCTCCTCCTCGATCCCCTCCAGTTCCTCGGCCGCGCTCTCCCGGCGCTGGCGCAACGACTCCCGCTTGTCCTCGAGCATCTCGAGGCGGTCGTCGATACGGTCGAGCCGCGAGGAGACCGACGACAGTTCGCCCCGTGCCTCCTCGTGCGCCTCGCGAGCCGTCTCCAGTTCTCCCTTGGCGCGCTCGACCTCCGTCTCGCGCTCCTCCAGTGCATCGGCCAGCTCCTCCGCCCGCTCCCGCGCCTCGTCCAGATCGTCGTCGACGGTCTTCAGCCGCTCGGCCATCTCCCCGCGCCGCTCCGACAGCTCCGACCGCTCGCCCTCGATCTTTTCGCGCCGTCGCCGTGCCTCCTCGGCCGCTTCGCTGGCGTGCTCGCGGTTGGACTTCGCGACGTTCAACCGCGTGTCGATCTCGTAGAACTCCTCCTGCAATTCGCCGTGCCGTTCCTCGGCCTCGAACGAATCGGCCTTCGCCGACGACAGCTCCTCCTCGGCTCCCTCGAGCTTCTTGCGAGCATCCTCGAGATCGGAACGGAGCGACTCGAGCTGCTGGCGCTTCTCGGAGGCCTCTCCGGACATCGTCGCTCGCTGGGCGACCAGAGACGCCACCCGGAGCCGCTCGAGTTCCTCCGTCAGCTCGCGGTGCTGTTCGGCTCGTTCGGCCTGCTTCTCGAGCCGGCCGATCCGCATCTGGACCTCGCTGAGGACGTCTCGCACACGCTGGAGGTTGTCCTCCGTGCGATCCAGCTTCCGCTCGGCCCGTTCGCGCTTGTCCTTGTAGCGGGTGATGCCGCTGGCTTCCTCGATCATCAGCCGCCGCTCGGAGGGCTTGGCGTTGACCACGCGGTCGACCGCCCCCTGTTCGACGACCGCGTACCCCTGTTTGCCAAGACCCGTGCCCGCCAGCAGCGCCCGGATGTCGCGCAGACGGCACTCCGCCTTGTTGATCAGGTACTCGCTCTCGCCGTCCCGATGCAGCCGGCGGGTGATCGAGATCTCCGCCATGTCCTTGTACTCGCGCGGGACCGACTCCCCGAAGTCGGGCTGATCCTCGAGCGGAAACTCCCCGTCGTTCTCGAAGGTCAGCGTCACCTCCGCCAGCCCGGCGGGTGGATAATCCTCGGTCCCCTTGAAGATGACGTCCGACAGCGAATCTCCCCGCAGACTGGTCGGCGACATCTCCCCCATCGCCCACTTGATGGCATCGACGACGTTGCTCTTTCCGCATCCGTTCGGGCCGACGATCCCGGTGACACCGTCGTCGATCTCGAGCTCGACCTCGTCCTTGAACGACTTGAAGCCGCTGATGTGGAGCTTGCGCAGCTTCATCGGCTCCTCCGCCGGTGATCCTCGCTGCGGTAGTCGAACCGCCCCTCGACGGTAATCGGCTCCGAGAGTTTCTCCTCGTCCCCGTTGCCCGCCCAGAAATCGAAGCGCCCCTTCAAGGCTCCCTTGCAGTGTTTCGACGAATTTTTCTGGAGTGTCACTTTAATCGGCGTCTCGGCTTTGTAGTTCTCCGTGATACAGCACGTCCCGTCCTCCTTCTCGCGGCCGTAGGTCAGCTGCGGGGTCTGGGCGGACTTGAACGTTCCGGTCCCTCCGCGATCGATGTCGAGGACGACCCGCAGGCTGAAGTGGGGGGCGCTGAACCGGAATCGGGTCAATCCGCTTCGCGTCCGCAGACGATCGGGCTTCTCGCCGGCGACTGCGAAGTCGGCGTACCCCGCCCCCTCGAATTTGAAGTCCTTCTCCTCCGGCACGGTCACGTCGGTCTCGACCGGTGCCAGCCCGCCGTTCGGGCCACAGGCGGGGCACACGATCCCGAGTAAGAGCGCGACAAGGAGAATGTCGATACGCATCGTTGTCTCTCGGTCGCCTGGAGAGTCACCTCCCATCGTCGAGAGGGTCTTCTAACAAAATCGACCCGGCTAGCCGAAGAACGAATTTTCCCGACGGGCGACAAACCTCCCCCGAGACCCCGAACGGCCAGGAGACGGCGATTTCGCGAAGAAGTGCGACGTGCCGATACCGACGTCCGGGCCGCGATCGATTCAACCTCGACAGTCGAGCGAGTCTGTTTCACCCTTTTCGAGGACGACTCTCTCTCTCCAGCCTCGATCGTCACCGCCTCGAACTCGACCCCCGACTCCATCGATGCCGGACGCGACGCCACCTGAACGCGAGAGCGACCGAGAGCGCGCCAAGCGGTACTTCTGGGACGCCTGGGGAGTGGCGCGCGACCGACCCTGGTGGTTTCTCTGGCGACTGGCGGTCGACGGGTTGCGGGCCGCCGCAGCACCGCTGGTTGCCGTCGGCCTGCTCCTCTACTCGTCCGCCTGGGCCGGACTCCGTATCGAAGCCGGCGCCTCTCCGAGTCGAGTCGCAGGCCGGCTGCTCGAAACCGTCTCCTCACCGTTCTTCGTCGGCGCCACTCTCGGACTCGCGGCGACCGCCTGGCTGATCCTGTCTGCAGTCGATTCGCTGGTCTCCGGGGCCGTCTGGGGGCAGATCGCAGACGCGAGCACCGGCCGCGACGAACGCAGCTTCCTGACGGCCATGGTCGGCGAGTTCCCGCGAGCGTGGCCGTTTCAACTGCTCGAGTCCACGGTGATCGGCGGCCTCGGGCTGCTCGGCGCCCTCGTCGGAGCGTCGGTCTACGTCGTCCTCGCCGCCAGTGGACCGCTCGAACTGACCGTGGGTCGCGTCGCACTGACCACGCTCGTTCCCTTCGTCTATTTCGTCTTCGCCGCCCTGGTTCGCCTCGGATTCGCCGTCGCTCCGGCGGCCATCTTCGTCGGCGGGCGCTCCGTGCCGGCCGCAGTGTACCGGGGATTGGAACGCACCGTCACGGATCTGGCTTCGCTGTACCAGCTCGTCGTCGTGGCCGCCGGCATCCTCCTCGGTCCGTTGCTTCTGTTGTGGGCCATCGTACTCGCACAGGCACTCACGGGCGGCTCCGGAGCGGGACTCCTCCTCGGTCTGGCCCGGCTGGCCGCCCAGTTCGCCGTCTTCGCCGCCTGGAGTGCAGTCTGGGTCCTCTTCTACGGCGCACTGTTCTGCTTCTGGCCGGAGTGACCGTTCACGGGGCGGTCAGCACGATTGGGCCACAAAGGCGCAAAGGCGCAAAGAACAAGACGCAAAGTAAAACGACAACAGGCCCTGGCAGCAGATGTTCACGGAGATCAGCCGCTCGGTTTCATGGTCGGAGATGACCGTGCTGAAGCTCGAGAGCAGGCCGAGTTCTCTTTCGTCGATCGAGAACATTGCCTTCCCTTTGCCCCTTTCTTCGTGCCTTCGCGTCTTCGTGGCCTGTTAATCGCACGCCTGAACAATTACTGGCCGGACGAACCGTAGAACACGCCCGGAGTTCCCGCCCGTCGATCCGGCCCAGCCGTCCGATTCGCGCCCCGCGGTCCGACGGGCGGGCGCCGCGCCCTGGGGCCAGGCGCCCTGGTCGCCCGCCCCGCCTCGATGCCGGTGCCCCCTACCGGTCAACGATTCACGTCGAGAGAAGAGGGGACCACGTGTCTTCGAGTCCGAGTGCCGACAACGAACTCCACACTCGACCGGCCAGCCGGTCCGCCCGACCGGCGCGGAGAGACGGTCGCGTCGGCAACCGAGGCTAAACATTCACCGTCACTCCGCGTACGTTCGACCAACGACGCAGCCGACCGACCATCTCCAACGATCAGACGCCGAGACCGTGGCCGACCCCGACCTACCCGAGGATTGGCGCGACGCGCTCGAGACGGCCGATATCGAGCCCACTCCGGGGGAGCCACCGGAGGATGCTCCGGCGGGCTGGTCCTGGGTCGAGAGTCACTCGTCGTACGGCGAGCGGGGGTACCTGCGGGCGCTTCTGGGCGCCGAAACGGATGAAGTGCGCCTTCACGTCGAGGGGGCTCTGCCGAGTTCGGATTGCGACCGCTCCGAGTTGCGGCGTGCGGTGTTCGAGAACCTGACGGCAGCACTGGAGACGGATTGGCGACGAGAGACGCTCGACCACGGGTGGCGGCTAACGGCGAAGGTCGACGCCGACGGCCCGCCCGACTCGTTCCCGGATCTCCTCGACCGACTCGATGATCTCGCCGAGCACGTCTCCGCCGACACGACGGACCCGCTGCCACCGTCGTGGCCCCCCCCGACCGGTCCCCGTCCCGAGGGGGAGACCTCGACCATCGAGTCCCCCGACGAGTCGAACTCGGGATCCGACGGGACGGGAGACGAGACCCCGTCCGGCGGGGATCGGGCCCCCGACGACGATGCGCTCGAATCCATCGGCCGGAGCGGTGACACGGACCCGATGGAGACGGACGCTCGAGAGTCGTTCGAGGACATCACGTTCGACAACGTCGACATCGAATCGGCCGGCGAGGACCGAGCGCTGGCGTCGATTCGGCTCGAACGCCGCCTCTCGCCGCGCGCCGCGGAGCAACTCGCCCGACAGCTCTGCCACAGTATTCGCAGCCGCCGCGAACTGTCGGTCCGCCCGCTCCCGGCGGACGACGAACGCTCGGACGAGGTCGACGCAACCCCGCTCCGAATCGAGGCCCGCCGCGCATCACTCGGCGAACGCCCAGCGGCCGACGACCGTCCCGCTGTCGAACAACTCCGAACGTTTTTCGATCGGCTCGAACGCTTTCAGCAGCACGGATTTGCTCCCGCCGAGGTCCTCGGCATCGGAGAGCCACCGCCCCAGACCGAACAGACCGGCTCCACCGGCGGTCCCTCCCGAACGCCCGCCTCCGAGTCCCAGACGGACGCCGGCGGACCTGCGGACGGTCCCGCGCCCGGCGGGGCGACGAACGACCGGGAACGGGAGCCAGAGACCTCGACCCCCGATCTCTCCGTCGACGGCCCCGCCCCGGCGGATTCGCCCCCCGCTCCGTTCGACCGCAGCAGCGGTGCCCCGCCGGACGACTCCGGCAGCGGGCCGGCGACACGGAGCGACGCCTCCGACGAAGTCGTCCTGGATCTGAACGGCGGAGGGGAGCCCAGCGAGCCCGTCACCGAGGCGGGCCTGTCGCCGGGCCACTACACCGACCCGAGGCTGCTGCGCGAAGACGCGACGACCTCACTGGTCGACGTCGTCCTGCGTCACCCCGGTTACGCCGACGACCGAATGGCCCACAACCTGTCGATCCTCCTCGACATCGAGTTCCACGACGCGAAGGAGATCGTCGAAACCGCGCCGCGGATCATCGCCTGGGGGGTCTCGCGGCGCCGCGGGCTGCAATTCGAACGCGTCATCGAGGACGCCGGCGGAAAAGTCGTCCTGGTCGAACCCGACTCGCTGACCGAATCCGCGGGGGGCGAATAACCGGGGTCACTCGACGGGTCGAGACGGCGATCCGACGCAAACCTCGATGCACGGCCTCCGATCGTCGTGGACTCGCGCCTGGACCCGTCGGCGCAGCGTGCCGCGCGCTCCGGTATGCACCGCCGACTGCTCCTCGTTCCGTAATTGTTCAGGCGTGCGATTGACAGGCCACGAAGACGCGAAGGC
>JBDGRG010000356.1:1359-3080 GCA_042218355.1 Bradymonadaceae bacterium | reverse complement strand
CGCGGCCTACGGAGCGGTGCTGGCGAGCGCCTTCTGGTTCGGTCTGCATCTGACCCTCGAGCCCCCGATCGTCGGCCACCAGATGCTTCTTGGTTACTTCAGCGGGTCGATCTACGACGAGGCGCTGGCCGTGCCCTCGAGTCTGGTCGCCTATCGGGGCATGAACGCTCTGTGGCTGGCGGCCGCGCTGGCGGGTCTGGAGGTTCGACGGGCCGTCGACCGAGGAGGGGCGGTCGGCTGGCCGTTGGTGGCCGCGGTCGCCCTGACGGTCGGCGCCGCGGGGCTCTGGTACTACCGAAAGCCACTGGGCGTGGGGATCGATCGCGGATACGTCGCCGACCAGCTCGGCGGCCGGACCACGACCGAGCATTTCGTGATCCACTATCCGCAGACGCGCCGATTCCTCCGGCAGGTCGAACGCCTCGAGCGGGATCACGAGTTTCGATACCGCGAGATGCGGGCGTTTTTCGAGACCGATCCGGCCGACGGCGGCCGTCTGCACAGTTTCGTCTACCCCGATCGTGACACCAAAGCGCGTCTGATGGGCGGCCGATCGACCATGGTCGCGAAACTGTGGCTCGGAGAGATCCACGTGCTCTGGCCGCGGTACGGGCACCATCTCCTCGCCCACGAGCTGGCTCATCTCTTCACCGAACCCTTCGGGGCGGGTCCGCTCAGTCTGAGCATCACGAACGGGATCGGGGTCAACATGGGGCTGGTCGAGGGCGTCGCCACCGCCGCCGATCGTCCCCCGAACGAATTGACGCTGCACGAAGCGAGCGCGGCGATGAGGCGGCTGGAGATGGCCCCGGACGTGGTCGACATCGTCGGGGCGGGGGGGTTCTGGACCAGTGCCTCCGGGCGCGCGTACACCGTCGCCGGTTCCTTCGTTCGGTTCCTCGTCGACCGACACGGGATCCAGGCGTTGAAGCGAGCCTATCCCCGGGGGGATTTCCGCGGTGCGTACGGCGAGCCCCTCTCCGCGCTGGTCGAGTCGTGGCACGCTTCGCTCGACTCCGTCGACCTGACCGAGGCGGAGATGGACCGCGCCCGGTATCTGTACCGCGAGTCGACGATCTTCGAGAAGACCTGCGCTCGTTCGGCCGCCGAGGTCCGCCGCCGCGCCCGACTGGCGGCCGCCCGCGGCGAGCCGGTCGAGGCCCGGCGGCTCTTCGACCGGCTCGTCGCCTACGCCCCCGACAATCTCGATTACCGGATCGAGGCTGTCGACCAGTTGCTGAAGGCCGGCGACATCGACGGTGCGCGCGAACGGATCGAGGAGTTGCTCTCCCGCGATCTGAAACCGGGGCGCCGAGCGCGCGTCATCGAGCTGGAGGGGGATGCCGCCTGGCGGGCCGGCCAGCTCTCGCGCGCCCGGTCGAGTTACCGCCAGGCGCGGGGCATCGGGCTGCCGTCGGCGATGCAACGGCGCATCGAGGCGAAGCTTCGGGCGCTCGAGTCCGGTGAGGAGATTCGCAGGCTGGCGTTCGAATACCTGCTGGCCCGGAATCCCGCGACGATCGACGTCTTCTATCCGACGGAGTGGTATCGCCGGGAGCCGGAGTCGGCGCTGGCGGCTTACCTGGTCGGACGTCGGCTCTGGTCCGCGCGCAAGTGGCGCCGGGCGGTGACGTTCCTGGACGCTGCCCGCGGGGGGCTGGAGGGGACGCTCCTGGCCGCCGAGGTGCGGTTCGATGCGAACGGCGAGTTCCCGCCTGGCT
>JBDGRG010000356.1:0-1349 GCA_042218355.1 Bradymonadaceae bacterium | reverse complement strand
GATCGCTCTACGGAGCGGGACGATTCGACCGGGCCCGTGCGGTCTTCAGCGAGCTGGCCGATCACCCCCGTTCGCGGTACGCAGTGGAGGCAGAGGAGTGGCTCCGTCGGATTCGCTGGCGGCGTCGGAATACTGAACGCAGGGAGGACGGTTGATCGATTCCGTTCGGGGCCGGCCCCGTCGGCCGGCCTCGTCGAATTGACGTCGGTCCGACTGAAAAGCTAAGGCGTCCGGGCGGTCGGTGGGTCGAGGCGTCCGATGGGACCGCCCCCGTCTGCCCGACGCGGCTAGATTCTCGTCGAACGAGACGGGGGGCGCCGGGCGTTCGAATCCGCCTGCGGCATCGATAATTGATGGAATTTGGAGTCTGCCACGAGGAACAGTCATGCGCCTGAAGTGCTGGATGCAGTGGGGAGCCCTCGCATTCGTGCTCGTCGCTGGATCGGCCTGTGGCTCGAAGTACATCAAGAACGACGAGCTGTACGAGGATCAGCCGGCCTTTCGGATCGACAAAAAGGCCGAGATCCGGGACAATACCCGGAATCGCAAAGTGCTCGACGTGCTGGCGCGGTATCGGCGCGCGCTGGTCGAGAAGGACTTCGGTGCCCTGAAACGTCTGATCGCCGAGGATTACTACGACAACGGTGGGACCACGGCCACCACCGACGACAACTACGGTCGGGAGAAGGTCGTCGCGTCCTTCGAGCGGTTGGCGAACTACGCCGAAGACATCGAGTACAAGGTCACCGTCAAGGACCTGACGTACGAGCGGAATCGCGCCAAACTGCGGTACGAGTACGAGTACGCCTACAAGTATACGGTGGGCGAGAAACCGTCCTGGGACGCCGGGGTGGAGTTGAACGAACTCGAGGTGGTCCAGAAGGACGGGAGCTGGAAGATCGTCAGTGGCCTGTAGGTCGGACGCTCCGCTCTCCCGGGTCGCATCGGGGCGCGAGCGGCCGTGTCGGCCCGTTCTCGATCGTTCATCGCGCAACAGACGCCAGGGGGCGCGCCGCGCACTGGCCTGTGACGGCCGACGGGGGCGCATCGATCGGTCGAGTTCGGGTTCGCAGCTCACCGGTCGTTCCGGTGTGCCGGTCAACCGATCGACTCCTTGATTCGATCGAAGAACCCCGGCTCCTCGACGGAGATGTCGTAGAGCTCGGCGTACTCCTCGAGCAACTCCCGCTGCTCGTCGTCGAGGTCGGTCGGAATGTCGACGGCGACGTCGACGACCAGGTCTCCGCGACCGCGGCCTCGGACCTTCTCGATCCCCTCGTTCCGCAGCCGGATCGTCTCCCCGTGCTGCGTGCCGGGTTTGATCGTGACCTCGCGCACGTCGTCCAGCG
>JBDGRG010000355.1:6348-8491 GCA_042218355.1 Bradymonadaceae bacterium | reverse complement strand
CAGCGTACTCCGGAGTGTGCATCCCGCGACGCTGGGCTGCCCCCGGGACCCCCGGCCGCCGTCGGCTCTGATCGGAAACCGTGGGGATCGCCGGCCGGCCGACAGCAGCGTCGACCGCGGGTCCAGCGCCCCGATCCGACCGCCCGGACAGAGCTGGAAGCGCCGGCTACGCTTCTTTCAGCGTACTCTGGAGCGTTCATCCCACGGAGTTGGAGCACACCCGGGACTGTCGGCATGCGGTTCGGTGACCTTCAAAACGCGCGCGTCGTGTGATACGAGGCTGCAGCCGACTCCGTTTCGATTTTTGCTGTGAGGTGGGACCCACATCGGCGAAACCATGCTCCAGATCCAACACAGACGTGTCGTTTCGACCTCGATCGTCCTCGCGATGGTGCTCGTCGGCTCGGCGACGATCCACGACATCGCCCGAGCGGGGGACGGCGAGTCCGCGTCCACCGGTTCGACGCAGTCGAGCGGGGGGGAGGGGCCCGTCTACGCCAAGGCCGACCGGCGCGATACGCTGGCGTCGATTGCTCTGGAGCGGGGCGTCGGAGTCGAACGGCTCCAGAAGCTCAACGAACTCGAGCTCGGCGAGCTCACCCCGGGAATGCGCGTCCTCGTGGAGCCGCGCGACGAATCGGCGGACGAAAAAAAAGACCAAGAAGAGGGCTCTCAGCCCGTCGTGCATCGTGTCTCGGCCGGCGAGACCTTCGGCGAGATTGCTCACATGTACAATGTCTCGGTTCGGCAGGTGCGGCGCTGGAATCCCGACGTCGATCCGCGCCACCTGCAGATCGGCGAGCGAATTCGGCTGCACGTCCCGGGCGAGGACGGTGCATCAGTCTCGTGGGGGCGAGCGTCGGACGGTCGGCTGTACAACGGAAAGGCGCTGAAAGATTCGCCCGGATTCGAGGTCCGTGACGTGGCGGTGGCTTATGGAACGGATCGGGTCGTTCGGATGCTCAAGGCGGCGGCCGCGGACGTGAAGGCCCGGTGGCCGAATGCTCCCCGTCTGGTCGTCGGCGACCTCAGCTACAAGCGCGGCGGACCGATGCCCCCGCACGAGAGCCACCAGTCGGGGCGCGACGCAGATATCGGTTACTACCACCGGGGGAATGTCCAGCTGAAGAATTTCGAGCCGATGACCGAGGAGACGTTCGACGCCCGCAAGACGTGGCATTTCCTGAAGTCGCTGATCGACACGGGCCAGGTCGAGTACGTCTTCGTGGAGTACGACCTGCAGGAGGAGATGTACGAGTACGCGCGATCGATCGGATATTCGACATCACGCCTCCGAGACATCTTCCAGTACCCACGACCTCGCCACGAGCGAAAGGGGATCATCCGCCAGACCGGCGGTCACGACGATCACCTCCACATCCGCTTCAAGTGCGCCCCGGACGCGAAGCGCTGCCGCTGACCGCGCAGGTCAGTTCCCGTCGGCGGCGATCGTGAAGTGGGGCGCCCCCTCCGGACTTCCCCGGGTCTCGTCGGTGCGCAGATGGAGATCCCGCTGGGGGAACGGTATCTCGACGTTCGCCTCCTCCAGCGCGTCCCAGATGTCGAAATTCAGCTCACCGACGATCTTCGCCGGCTGAGCGACCTTTCGACAGTCGAAAAAGAAGAGAAGCTCGAAGATCAGCGCGCTGTCGCCGAATTCGGAGAAGCGGACCTGCGGTGCCGGCTCGTCGAGGACGTCGGGGTGGCTGGAACACGTCTCGGTGAGCAGGCGCTCGACCTCGCGGGGCTCGGAGTCGTAGCTGACGCCGACCGACAGCTTCGCCCGGGCGGTATCGTCCGTAGGTCCAGTTGATCACGCGCCCGCCGACGATCTCCTTGCTCGGGATCAGCATGTCGATGTTGTCGGGCGTGCGGATGATCACGCTGCGCGCGCCGACTGCGTGAACCCGTCCGTAGGTATCCTGCACGGTGATGTAGTCCCCCTTCTGGACGGAACGGCCGAAGAGGATGATGAAGCCGGAGACGAGGTTTTCGACCAGCGTCTGAAGCCCGAAGCCGAGCCCGACGCCGAGGCTGGCGAACACCACGGTCAGGGCCGTCAGATCGGCGCCCAGCGCGAGCAGCCCGAAGAATACCGCCGCGACGACGAAGACGTACTTCGTGATCGTGTTGACGGCGTAAG
>JBDGRG010000355.1:4838-6338 GCA_042218355.1 Bradymonadaceae bacterium | reverse complement strand
TGGGACGCGAGCCAGGCGGACACTCCCGCCACGAGGAGGACGATCGGCCCGAGCAGTTTCAGAAGCGACAGCGCGGCGGCGGTGACGGCGACCCCGATGGCGACGAGCGTCAGCTGTTCGGCGCGATCCGACAGCTTCCCGGATTCGGCGCTGCTCAGCGGTCTGCCATCGACGTCGGTCTCGAAGAACTGGACTCGACGGAACACGGAGGACCGAAGCCGCGCGGTGCCGAAGGCCGCGAACAGGAGCAGGGCATAGACCGACCAGCCGCGCACCAGGAAGTAGGAAGCGGCCGGCACGAAGCCGACCGCCCGCAGCACCAGCATCCCGCTCGTGGCGACCATCGCAGTCCGGAAGTGTCGGGCGAGAGCTCCGTGGAGAAAGTCGTAGAGCGAGGAATCGACATCGGAGTCGACGAGGTCGACGAGCGCCTCGCGGATCCGGATGAAGAACAGAGGGAGCGCGGCCAGCGTCAGCCAGAAGGCCAGCCGGACGAGCGAGGAGAGTTCGCTCGAGGGAAGGAACGAATCGAGGATGGCCAGCAGAGCGAGGTAACCGAAGAGCACACGTGCGGCCCAGCGGCCGGCCGTCTCGAGGTCGTCGGCGTGAGCGGGGTCGATATCGACGACGCGCCCGCTGATGACGACGGCGAGCCCGTCGACCAGTGCTCGATATCCGATGCCGAACCAGAGTAACTCGCTGAGGGCGCTCGCCCACGAGGCCTCGGGAAACAGGGCTCGCACCGGAAAGTAACTGGCACCGAGCAGGAGTCCGACGGCTGCCAGCCGCGCGGTGACGAGGATGGAGCCCCGAAAGAGCCGCGTCCCCGTGGGGGAACTCGGGAGGTGGATGCGCGTCTGAATGCGATGGGCGAGGCGCGAGAAACTGCGGTCGATCGCGGCGAACGCGAAGAGGAAGAGCGCCACGATCAATGGAGGGAGCGCGCCCGTGAGCACGCTCGTCGGATCGGCGTCGACGAGTCGCGTCGGAGCGCGCCGCAGCCAGCGGATGGACGCCTGCAGCCGCCGGGAGAGTTCCGAGGGGATCTCGTCGGCGGCCAGCCCGATGGGACGGCGGTCGAGAAACCCCGAAAAATTGCGCTCGAGGGCCCGACAGGCCGCCGTCGTCTGTACCTCGAGCGTGCGAACGTCGAGTTTTTTCTTCGTTTTTCCGCCAGCCTCGCTACCGGATTGGTCGGACGGGGAGGACCGGTCCGGAGTGATGGCCCGTCGAGCTCCGTCGGCGGGTCCGTCGGCACAGCCGGAGGCGAGGGTCCCGAGTGCCGGAAGAAGAGAGACCAGCGCCGCGATCGCGGGGGGGGCGAGTTGTCGCCAGCGGTGCATCGTCGGGGACCCTCGGACGGGAGAGGCCTCCAGGGCCGGAGATGCCCCTCACCGTTCGCCGCGCTGCCGTTTCAGCCGCAGCGAGTCGGTCCGGTACTGGTCCGAAAAGAGCCCGAGGATGTAGGTGCGGAACATGAACCAGGCGAAGTTCTCGACG
>JBDGRG010000355.1:3536-4828 GCA_042218355.1 Bradymonadaceae bacterium | reverse complement strand
ATCTCCTCGTGGGCTTCGGGGAGGTCGCTCCAGTGCGTGCCCGGACTCTCGTGATGGACGGTGTGGTAGCCGTTGTTGAACAGATAGAAATTCAAGATCGGGCCGACGAAATTTCGCGAGTGGTCGTATTCGGAGTGCTCGTCGGCGTGGACGTGCTGGAGATAATTGATCGCCAGGATGCAGAACAGCGAGAACTGCTGCGGCACGACGATGTAGACGAGTGCCTTCTGCCAGTTCAGCCACAGCGCACCGCCGACGTACAGCGTGATCAGGACGTACTGCGAGGCGTAGAACCAGAATCGCTGCGGGCGCCGGTCCCACATCAGCTGGAGATACTCCTTGATGGCACCCTGCTGGAAGTAGCTGCTGATCGCCGGATAGGAGAGAAGCGTCGCCAGATTGTTCTTTTCACTGTACCGCCAGGTCCGGGTATGGTCCTCCTCTCGGTTGTTGTGGACGTGGTGGTTCTTGTTGTGCGTCGGGATCCAGGCGAACGCGGGAAAGCCATAGAAAAGGGTGATCCAGTAGTCGGTCAGCACGTTCAGGACCTTCGAATCCCAGAACCGCACGTGGTTGTGATTGTGCGCGATCACCCCGACCGGGACCGCCATCACCATCAGCCCCGCGAACAGGTACGGGTTGAAGAACGGGACGGACCAGGCGGCGACGAGCAGGGACGTCGTCAACACCATGTACGCGACGGATTTCCAGTCTTCCTCGTGTCGCAGCATGGTTCGCCTCGCAGAAGTCAGAGTCGCAGACGCGTCTCGGCCGACGGACATCGTGACAGGTACACGCTCGCACGTTGTCTCCATAGCGGCTAGAGGCGTTTCGGGCAAGTCTCTCCATCCGCCGCCCCACCGGGGGGGCTTTGGACCGCCGGATTCCCCGTCGAACCACTCTCCGACGGACATCGTGTTCGAGGGCGTCCAGCCACGATCGGCCGGAACGGTGGGCAGAGAGGCAGAGCGCGAAACCCTCTCAGAACGCCTCTCGTGCTGTCGCCCGCCGTCCGGGAGAGACCCCCACCCCACCCGGTCGCGTCGGTGTCGCCGACGGGCCGTGATCGCACCCATCGAGGTTGCTCCGGTTGTGCATCCCTGCTATGAACGTCGACGATGCGGTGAGTTCGATGTCGACTGATCCAGA
The DNA here is from genome assembly GCA_042218355.1 of Bradymonadaceae bacterium. GTDB lineage: Bacteria > Myxococcota_A > Bradymonadia > Bradymonadales > Bradymonadaceae > CAJXPB01. Next base: position 3,679 of record JBDGRG010000355.1, on the reverse strand, counting down.
CGCTCGGGAACGAGGAGTTCGGACATGCGATGGTTGCGCGCGGCGATCGCGGTCGCAAGTGTTCTGCTGGTGGCCTCGCCGGCGATGGCGGAGAAGCCGGAGCCGGTCAAGAACGAGAAGTTCGGGGTCGAAATTCAACCCCC
>JBDGRG010000355.1:0-3526 GCA_042218355.1 Bradymonadaceae bacterium | reverse complement strand
CCTTCAAGCACACTGGCTCGCAGAGCCAGATCGAGGTCGTCGCCACCAAGCTGATGACCAAAGACGTCTCGGACGTCTTCTTCGAGACGTTTCACAAGACGCTCAAGGAGTCGGACTTCAAAAAGGTCTCCCAGGAGGAGGCGACGATCGCCGGCTTCGAGGGCAAACGCACCGACTACGAGTTCGAGCACTCGGGTGTAAAACTGCACGTCCCGGTATTCCAGTTTCTGAAGAACGACACCGCCTGGCTGGTCGTCGGGTACATTCAGAAGGACGTCAAGAAGGAGTACCTCGACGAATTCAAGACCGTCGTGAAGAACATCGAATTCACCGGGGGCGACGGCGGCGGCGACAAGAAGAAGAAGAAGGGGAGTGGCGAGTAATCGCCCGAGTCGTCGAATCAATTCAGGAGCCGGGACGGCGACCGTGCCGTCTCGGCTTTTTTTTGGATCCTCTCGCTTCAGCGTCCCGTCGACGGGCGCGGCGACCGACTGACGGAGGAAGCCGAAGATGGGCGACGAGACCGGTATTCGGGCCGAGATTCACACGCATTCGACCGCCAGCGACGGCGAATTCGAGCCCGCGGAGGTCGCTCGGATGTGCGCCGAGGCGGGTGTCGAAGTCTGGGCATTGACGGACCACGACAACTGCCAGGGCATTGCGGACGCGAAACGTGCGGCCGACGAGCTCGGTCTCGACTTCATTCCGGGGATCGAGCTGTCGGCCTACGAGGACAAGAGTGTGCACGTCCTCGGGTACGGGGTCGATCCGGAGTCCGAGGCGATGACCTCGCTCGGCGATCGGATGATCGAGGCGCGCGAGGAACGGATGGGCGAGATCGCCGCGAAGCTGCGTGATCTGGGGGTCGAAGTGCACATCGATCAGGTTCGCGATCGGGCGGGCGAGCAAGGGGCGCTGGCTCGCCCACACATGGCTCGAACGCTGCGCGACCTCGGCCACGTGGAGACCGTTCAGGAGGCGTTCGATCGGTACATCGAGGACGGGGGGCCCGCGTACGTTCCCGTGACGTGGCCGTCGATCCCCGAGGCCATCCGACTGATCCGAAAGGCCGGGGGCGTCCCAGTCCTCGCCCATCCGGGTCGCTACGACCTCGACGATCGGATCCCCGAGTGGGTGGAAGCCGGCATCGAGGGCATCGAGATCGCCCATCCGAGCCACGACCAGACGGACGAACGGCACTACCGGGCGGTCGCCGAGGAGCACGGCCTCTTCACGACCCGCAGCAGTGATTTTCACGGGACGAATCACGAATCCTGGGAGTACTTCGGCGACATGTTCATCTCTCCGGATCTGCCGGGCCGGCTGACGGCCGGCTGAATCCGGGATGTGTCGGACGACTCCCGACCTCCGACGCTGTCGTGACGAATCGATCGTCGACTCTCGTTTTCGGACAAGGCGATGGAGAAACGCGGTTGGTTGACGATTCTGTTGATCTTCGGCGGCCTGTTCGTCCTGTTGTTGCTCTTCTCGATTCTCGTGATCGCGGCGTTCGGCGAGGGGGACATGGGCTTCGGAAAGCCCAAGATCGGCGTCGTCGAGATCACCGGCACGATCACCTCGAGCAAGAAGACGCTCGAGCACATCCGAACGTTCGAGCACCAGGAGTCGATCCAGGGGGTCGTCGTCCGCATCGACAGCCCCGGTGGGGCCGTCGCCCCGAGCCAGGAAATCTACCAGGCCGTCGAGAAGCTCGACGAGGAGAAGCCGCTGGCGGTCTCGATGGGCTCGACGGCGGCCAGCGGCGGTTACTACATCGCCTGTGGCGCCGACCACATCATCGCCAATCCGGGCACCGTCACGGGGTCGATCGGCGTCATCACCCAGCTGTTCAACGTCAAGGGGGTCCTCGAGAAGCTCGACATCGAGGTGAACACGATCAAGACCGGCAAATTCAAAGACGCCGGGTCCCCGTTCCGCAAGATGACCGACGAGGAGCGGAAGTACTTCGCCGAGTTGCTGGGCGGGATCTACGACCAGTTCGTCAGTGCGGTCGCCGAGAGTCGCGACCTCGCCGAGAAAAAGGTCCGCGAATTCGCCGATGGTCGCGTCTTCACCGGCAAGCGGGCCCGTGAACTGGGGCTCGTCGACGCCGTCGGGTCGTTCCACGATGCCGTCGCGTACGTCAAGGACGAGGCGGGCATCGACCGGCAGGTCAAGCTGAAGTACCCGGAGAAAGACGAGTTCGACTTCCTCTCCGACGCGGTCGAGAGCACGGTCGATTCGGTCACGGAGGAGGTTCAGTCGCGAACGACGCCGGTGGTCGAGTATCGTTACACCGGCCCCACTACCGGGAAATGACAGTCCGCGCTCGGCCGCCCGAACGCTCCTCCGCTCCGGCCACGCGCTTTGATTCGATTCGTCATGACGACGTTCGATTGCAGAACTGCGCTCGGCTCGCTCGCCGTGCTCGCCGCGGTCGTCTGCCTGGGACATCCCACCGCCGCCGAAGCTCCGCCGCCGGTCCCGGAAGCGGTCTCGACAGGCGGAGCCCTCGCGAAGTCGGGAGACGATTCCTCCGCCGCATCCGGCGGCGACGAGGAGACGACGGGAGAAGAGAGCGAAGAGAAGGGGGCGGAACGGGACGTCTTTACACTGGAGGAATTGTTGAGCCGGGCCCGGCGGAACGATGCCCTCGTCCGGGAGTTCGAGGCCAAGCGAAAGCAGGCCGAGTGGAAGGAGTTTCGAGCGAACTGGGCGCGCGCCCCCAAGATCAAGGCGGATACCTTGCTGGCTCCGGTGCCGGCGAACGCCGAGCAATCTCAGTTCCAGCAGAACGTCGACGAGATCGGTGCCCTGAACATCGGGCCGCTGATCAAACAGGACGTCGAATTGGTCGTCCCGCTGTACACCTTCGGCCAGATCGGCACGCTGAAGAAGCTGGCGGACGTCGGTGTCGACGTTGCCGAGTTGAAGCGTCGCGAGGCGGTGTTGAACGTGCTCTTTCAGACCAAGCGGGCGTTCTACGGTCTCCAGATGACGCGGCGCTTCGAGAAGTTGCTGGACAAGGGCAACGAGCGGATCGAGAAGAAACTCGACGAAATGGAGACCGACCGTCAGTTCGGGGAGGCCGACTTCGACATCGAGGATTTCCGCAAGCTCGAGATCTTTGACGCCGAAGTCGACGATCGCATTGCGAACAACGAGAAACGGCAGGCCGTGGCGCAGTCAGGGCTGAAAAAGCTCGCGTCGCTCCAGGTGGACCAGGTCCGGATTCCGCCCTTCGAGGACTCGGACGAGCCCGCCGAGCTGCATTCGTTGCGGACGTACGAGCGCGCGGCTCGGCGCCATCGTCCCGACTTGAAGAAGCTCGATCGGGCACTCCGGGCGCGAAAACTCCAGGTCGATCTGGAGCGGCAGAAGTTCTACCCGAAGGCGTTCTTCGCGTTCAGCGTCGGGTACAGCTGGTCGACCGAGGAGACGGCCAAGCAGGAGATCTGCCGGCCGCAGCCCGACGGTTCCTGTCTCAATAGTTCCGACTTTCCGAAGGGCGATCCGGCGCGCAACC
>JBDGRG010000354.1:0-5440 GCA_042218355.1 Bradymonadaceae bacterium | reverse complement strand
ATCGAGGCCGGCCCGACGGAGATGTTGCTTCAGACGGCGGCGCACGCTGCGCGCCGAGAGTCGCGCCCCGCGATGCGTGAGAAACACCGCCTCCGGATCGGAATTCGAATCGGCCAGTTCGCCCCGGCGGTCGAGGTATCGCCGGAGTGCCCGTTCGGCGCTGTCGCCCAGCGGAACCTGGCGCTGCTTGTCGCCCTTCCCGTCGACGCGGATCCAGCCGCGCTCGAAGTCGACGTCTCCCCGGTCGAGACCGACGAGCTCGCTGACGCGCAGTCCGGCCCCGTACATCAGCTCCCACATCGCCATGTCCCGCGTCCCGAGCACGTCGTCGGGGCAATGGCGGTCGAGCAGTTCGAACACCTCGTCGACCTTCAGGTAGTTGCGCAGCGAATCCCCCGTCTGGGGCGCCTCGAGCTGCGCGGCCGGATTCTCGTTGACCAGCCGCTTCTGGACGAGGAACGACCAGAACGACCGCAGCGTCGAGACCTTGCGAGCGATCGTCGACGCCTCGTCGGCACCGAAGCGCGAGGCGACGAATCCGCGCAGGTCCCGCAGCTGGACGTCCGCGGGGTTCAGCTCGTCGTCCTCCACGTGATCGACCATGAAGGCCGCGAACTGCTCCAGATCCGTCCGGTACGCGCGAAGCGTCTCGTCGCTCGCTCCCCGCTCGACCCGCTGGTACTCGAGGAACCGGTCGACGCTTTCGGTGAATTGGGGCATCACACAAACTAGGGAGGAGGGAGAGGGGAGAAGGGAGAAGGAAAACACCGTCGACTCGCGAGCACCATCGAACTCTCCCCGGGTCTCTCACACCCGTCGACGGCACCGGAAAAAACGCACACCACAGACGGACCCGAGACCCGCAGGCTCTCTCGGCAGCCAGTCACCAATCCTCCTAATGGACCCGGGGTGTCTCCCTCGGCCTCGGCCCTTCGCTCGACCGGCGTGAATGTGCTCGCCCAGTCCCTTCTCCCCCCTCCCTTCCCCCTTCTCCCGGAGTGCGCGGCCGACCGCAGGGAGGCCGTCATCCTCGCTCCACCCGAAAGACCCCCTTGATCTTCTCGATGTTTCGCATCGCCCGGTCGAGCTGGTCGACGTCGCTGACCAGCACCTCGAAGGTGTTGACCGCTCGCTGGTCGTCGGACGTCGTGCAGTGGGCCTGCGAGATATTCACGCCGGCCGCCGAGAACGCCTGGCTCATGTTGGCCAGCAGCCCGGGCCGGTCGGCAGAGTAGACGCGGATGTCGACGGGCCGGCGCGTCTCCTTCTTTTTGGCCTCTTCGTCCCAGCGGACGTCGATCTGGCGCTCCTTCTCGAGGTGTGCGACGCGGTCGCAGCCCCGAGTGTGCACGGAGAGTCCGCGTCCCCGGGTGACGAACCCGACGATGTCGTCGCCGGGGACCGGATTACAGCACTGGGCGTAGTTGACCATGATGTCGTCGATCCCCCCGACGACCACGCCGGCCTTCTCCCGGCCCCGGTTGGTGATCTTGTCCCACAGCTGGCCGAGCCGCGACTCGCCGCTCGCCCCGTCGCGCTCCTCCTCCGGTTCGGGGGGGAACAACTTGTCGACGACGTCCTCGACCTCGGTCTTCCCGTACCCGATGTTGGCGAGCATCTTGTCGACCGACCCGAAGTGGCTGTCCTCGACCATCTCCGACAGCTCGCCCGACTCCTCGAGCTGCGAGACGGTCGTGTTGTGACGGTCGAGCTCCTTGTTGAGCAGCTCGCGGCCCAGCTCCCGGCTGCGCTCGCGCTGCTCGCGGCGCACGGCTTTTTTGATCTTCGTGCGCGCACGGCCCGTCTCGACGAACTGCAGCCAGTCTTTGTTCGGCTTCTGATTGTCGCTGGTCAGGATGTCGACGACGTCCCCGTTTTGCAGCTCGTACTTCAGCGGCACGATCTTGCCGTTGACCTTCGCCCCGGAGCAGGTGTGACCGACCTCGGTGTGGATCGCATAGGCGAAGTCGACACAGGTCGCGCCCTCCGGGAACTCGAGGACGTCGCCGTCGGGCGTGAAGACGTAGACCTCGTTGCGGAACAGATCGATCTTGACCGATTCGAGGAATTCGCGCGGATCCTCCAGATCCTGGTGTTCCTCCATCAGCTGGTGCAGCCAGGCGAACTTCTCGTCGTCCTTGTCGGGGACGGCCTTCCCCTCCTTGTACAGCCAGTGCGCCGCCACCCCCTCCTCGGCGACCTTGTGCATCTCGTGGGTCCGAATCTGGATCTCGAACTGCTCCTGGTCCGGTCCGATCACCGTGGTGTGCAGGGACTGATACCCGTTGGGCTTGGGGATCGCGATGTAGTCCTTGAACCGGCCCGCGACCGGCTTCCACAGCTTGTGGACGTGTCCCAGCGCCTCGTAGCACTCGGACTTGTCGTCGAGCAGAATTCGGAAGGCGAGCAGGTCGTATACCTGCTCGAATTCGATCTGCTGTTCCTTCATCTTGCGGTAGATGCTCCAGAGGTGCTTGGGCCGGCCGTGGATCTCCGGCTCCATCCCCTGGTCCTCGAGCAGATCCCCGAGGATGTCGGAGACCTCCTCGATGAACTGGTCGCGCTCCTCCTTGCTCGCGCTGACCTTCTCGGCGATCTCGTAGAATTGCTCCGGATGGAGGTATCGAAACGACAGGTCCTCCATCTCGGTCTTGATCCAGTTGATGCCGAGCCGATGGGCCAGCGGCGCGTAGATGTCCATCGTCTCCCGGGCCTTCTCCTCCTGCTTGTGGCGCGGCATGTGCTCGAGCGTGCGCATGTTGTGCAGCCGGTCCGCCAACTTCACCAGGATCACCCGGAGGTCCCGGGACATCGCGATGATCATCTTGCGGATGTTCTCCGCCTGATGTTCCTTGCGCGTGTTGAATTTGAACTTCGACAGTTTCGTGACGCCGTCGACCAGAAAGGCGACGTCCTCGCCGAACAGATCTCGGACCTCGTCGACGGTCGCCTCGGTATCCTCGACCGTGTCGTGGAGAAGGCCCGCCACCAGACTGGCGATGTCGAGGCGCAGCTCGGCGATGACGTCGATCACCTCGACCGGATGAGCGACGAACGGCTCGCCCGATTTGCGACTCTGCCCCTCGTGCTTGGCGTCGGCGTACTCGAACGCCCGGCGCAACTGATCCAGTTCGGGATCCGGGTGATAGTCGCGCACCTTGTCCAACACCGATTCGAGCCGCTCCTCCGGGGAGACTCGTTCGGATGCCTCCTTGCTGGCAACGGCCGTCGACGAACTCATGAACGCGACACCTCCTGAAGGGGGGAACCTCCGCCGACCAATGTGCAAAACGTCTCGGAGCGTCGGACTATTCACGCCTCGCGGCTCGGCCGTACGCTCGGGGCGCACCACCGACCGGTGTCAATGTACGCGAGGGGGCGGGGCTGCGCAAACTCGCCGATACGAGTTATGAATGATGAGTTATGAGTTGTGAATTATGACGTTGGCCCGGGAGTTCGGGCCGGATCGTAGCCGGCGGGGGCGTCCCGAAGTGTCATCCGGGTGCAGAGCGCGAACCTCGGGTTGGCGGCGGACGATCGAATGGCGCGGGCTGTCCCGGCGATGACTGGTACGACGTCGACCGCCCGCCAATGAGGCGCAGAACCGTCTCGAGGTCGCGGAGCCCGAATCGTCTCCGGCAGACAGCTGACAGGCGCGGCTTGAGACCGCAGATCACCCGGTCGTGCACGGCCGGCGCAGACCGCGGGATCCCCAATTCCCCATTCCCTATTCCCCATTCCCTGCTACTCGTTGACGAGCTTCTCGATCCGTTCGCGGTGGAATGTCATCTTGTGTCGGCAGGCGAGGTAGATGCCGGAGAGGGTCCGGGCGGCGTGGTCGAAGTCATCGTTGCAGACCGCGTAGTCGAAGAGATCGTACTGGGCGAGTTCGTGACGCGCCTCCGAAAGTCGGCGGTCGAGTGACTGGGACGTCTCGCTGCCCCGGCCGCGGAGCCGGTCCTCGAGCGTCTCCATGTCGGGCGGGATCACCAGAATGCCCGTCGCCTCGTCGAAGGAGCGATTGAGCTGGCGAGCCCCCTGGAAATCGATGTCGAACAACAGGTCGCGGTCGTGCCGCCACGCCTCCCGGATCGCACGCTTGGGGGTTCCGTACAGCGACCCGTGGACCTCGGCCCATTCCGCGAACGCCCCCTCGTCGCGCATCTCCTCGAAGGTCTCCGTGTCGACGAAGTGATAGTCCTCCCCGTCGACCTCGTGCTCGCGCCGGTCGCGCGTCGTGTAACTGACGCTGAACTGCAGCCGGTCGTGTCGCTCGAGCAGCTCGTGCGACAGGCTCGTCTTCCCCACTCCCGAGGGGCCGCAGACGATCAGGAGAATGCCTTTTTCGTTCATGTCTGCCGTGGCGGTGTGGAGACGTCGAGCTGCTCAGCGGCAAAGCGGGCGAGATGCTAAGTAGCTAAGTGGCTAAGTAGCCAAGCTACAACCGCACAACCATTGCCTCGCGATAGGTATCGAGCTTTCGAAGCCGTTACGCTGTCGATTTTCGAGCCGTCGAGCCACCAGCGGGCAGTTGCGTGTGGGGTTGCAGGGACGTCGAGAGCGCTCGAATCGCGTCGCACTCCCTCGAGGTCTCCCAATCCCCTTCTCCCTCCTCCCTTCTCCCCCGTCCCCAATTCCCCATTCCCTATTCCCCCGCCTACTCGACATTCGCCGCCTGTTCGCGCATCCGCTCGACGGTCGACTTCATCTCGATCGCCGCGTCGGTCAGGGCGGCGGAATGCGACTTCGCGGACATCGTATTCGTCTCGCGAACCAGCTCCTGCAGGTAGAAGTCGAGCTCCTTGCCGATCGACTCGCCCGGCCGGGCATCGTCGAGCAACTCGCGGAGGCTCTCGACGTGGGCCGCGGTGCGCTCGACCTCCTCCGAGACGTCCGCCCGGTCGGCGTGGTAGACGATCTCGCGGGCGAGCCGCTCCTCACGCGGCTCTTCGCCCCGGTAGTCCTCCATCGCCTCCCGGACCCGCTCGGTGATCCGTCCGCGGAGAACCTCCCGTTCGTCGGGCAACAGTGTCCGAAACCGCTCCAGCGCATCGGCGAGGTCGTCCAGATGCGAGCGAAGATCGGAGGCCAGCGCCTCCCCCTCGACCCGGCGCGCCTCGACCATCGCATCCGTCGCGTCGGAGACCGCCTCGAGCAGCACCTCGCCCACCACCTCGGCGGAGGCCGCCGAGTCGTCGATCACCCGGTCGCGGAACTCCAGAACATCGGAGACCTCGACCCGGCCGAGCTCGAACCGGTCAGAGAGGTCCTTCAGCTCCGAGGCAATCGCCTCGAAGGCGGCCCGGTCGAACAACACCGACGCCCCCGCCTCGCGCCCGGGCTGGAGCTCCACGTCCACGCGGACTTCGACTCGGCCCCGCGCGACGCGGTCCTCGACGATCCCTCGGACCTGGCTCTCGAGCGGAGCCAGCGAGTCGGG
>JBDGRG010000353.1:14359-25134 GCA_042218355.1 Bradymonadaceae bacterium | reverse complement strand
GGACCGCCGGTTGTGATCGCGCCCATTCGATCGAGGGTTTCGCGGACCTCGTTCTGGAACTCCGGTTCGGCCGGATCCTTGTCGAAGTAGTGACGCGCCGCCGCGCCGATCCCGTAGATGGCCGGCCCGAATTCGATGATGTTCAGGTAGATCTCGAGGATTCGCGCCTTCGGGACGTCGACGACATCCTCCATCAGCCAGACGAGAAACGCCTCCCGGAACTTGCGCGCGAGGACCTTGTCGAAGCTGAGGTAGAGATTCTTGATCAGCTGCATGCTGACCGTCGACGCCCCTCGTACGAATCCCCGTTCGTCGATGTTCTCCTCGAGCGACTCCTCGATGGCGTACCAGTTGAAGCCGTGGTGCTCGAACAGGGAGTTGTCCTCGGTCGTCATCACTCCCAGTGGCACCCACTTCGAGACGTGGTGGAGCGGCGTGTAGACGTACGGTCCGTAGGGGTAGATGCGCTCTCGGCCTCGAATGTCGACGATGGCCGTCTCGTTCCAGGGAGGCGGGGACGTCGCCTCCGTCGAACCGGCGGATGGAGACGATCGTCTCGTCGAGCCCGTCGTCTCGGTCGAGGCACCGTTCGCCGAGGCCGGGAGGGACAAGGTGCCGCGAGCGTCGGCTGACGGTTGGAGGCCGAGCCCGTCCTTCGTGTCGCCCAGTCGCGGGCCGGTCGTGCTTCCGGTCGAGCCGGTCTGGGGCAGACACGGTTGCTGGGAGGGCGGGCAGAAGCGGTCCGGAAGCTTCCGTCGGCGGCGTTCGATCCGTGAACGGAGATAATCGACCCGTTCGCGTCGGGTGTCGACGTCCGGCGGAAAGTCCAGTTTGTCGATCGAGGCGAGCGGTTGATCCTCGGACCAGGGCCGGTCGGCGGCGCGGTCGCGCATCGACTCGACGGTCCAGATGTTCGGCGACGAGCGCGACGGGGCCGACCCGTCGCTCGCGCTGGCGGAGGGGGACGGGGGTTTGGGCCATTTGCGCTCGCGACGGCGCCGATCGATCTCCTCCAGGCCGAGACCTCCGTGCTCGGTCAGCCAGCTGGTCGGTGTGGGACGCATCGGCGGAATCTGCACTCGCCGTTCGAAGTCGAACTCCTCACCGCGGATCACGTGCTCGAAGCTGCCGGTCATTTCGCGGACGTCGACCTCGTCGGGAAGGGAGACCAGTTCGAATCCGCGAAGCGACGGGCGCGCCCGCCACTCGACGCGATCGGCGTTGTGGACGGGGAGTTCGAGGTCGAGCGTCCAGGCGAAGGTTCCCTTCATCTTTGCTCCCGACAGCGAACCCTTCACTGCGGCGGGAATCCGGTCGAAGACCGCCTGGACGTCACGTCGTTCGAAGTCGACCGAGAGATCGAGCCGGGTCGGGAGATCGTCGAAGCCGGCGAGTCCGTAGACGGCCGGACGGATGTCGGCTTTCAGGCCGTTCAACGTCGCTCGTCCCTTCTCGACGACCACGGTGCCGCGGATCGCCAATCCGGCCGACGACAGCTCCGCCAGTCCGCCGTCGCGTCCGCTTCGCCCGGCATCGGGACTCTCCTCCGTCGCTGCCGTCTCGCGCTTCGATTCGGAACCAGCTTCGTCGGGAGTCAGTTCCCTCCATTCGAGGAGTTCGGGGGCGGGCATCGGTTTGTCTCTGTCGACGTGGCCGGCGCAATCGTAACCCGCGTCGAGTGTTGACAGCCGCTCGGTGGCCAGCACGGGAAGGTCGAGATACCCTTGCTTCAGTTCGAGGTTACACTCGAACTCGTGGCGAGTCTTCTCTTCGTTCCACCGGACCTGCGCCGAGGCGGTCAGACGCCCCCCTTGCAGGTAGGCCGCCACGCGGGGGCCACCGATCTGTGCGAGCCAGGTCAGACTGAGATCCTCGACGGACACGGTGCCCTCGACGCGGCGGTCGGGCAGATCGAGGTCGACATCGACCGACGCCCGCCCTCTCCGTTCGTCGTCTCCGGTCGTGGCGCGGAAGCCTCCCTCGATCTCCACCGAATCGGTGGGGGTCCGCTCGAGGGTCAGATTTCCCTCGCGGAGGACGGCGACGGGATCCGGATCGACGAGGTCCATCTGCCGGCGGTCGCGGAACCGGACCGTTGCGCCGTTTATCTGCACCGTCGAGGGGAGGAACCGCGAGCCTGCGATCCGGGTGAGCGGGCTCGAGGTCGTCGCTCCCGATGCGTCGCCGCTTCCGGGGGAGGCGTCGCCCTCCGACGTATCGGTCTCGTCCGATGCGTGTCGGTCGGCCACTCGTTCAGCCGTCGAAGCGACGTGCCGTGCGTCCGGCGTCCAGTAGAGATGGATCAGGTCCTTCAGTGCGCCGGCGTGCTGGCGGTCGAATCCGGACTGGAGGGTCGGGCCCTCGATCGTGACGTCGTCGATTCCCGGCAGGCGGAGGCCACCGGGAGCGTGGTTGAAGGCGACGCTGATGGACGTTGCGTCGAAGACTCGATGCGCCTCGCCACCTCCCTGGATGCCCAGGGACGGGGCTCGCACGGTGACCGTCGGTCCCGCCTCGATCTCGAGTCCCCGCGTGCCCAGCCGCAGGAACCGATAGGGGGGGACCCCGCTGATCTCGAGTGCACTTTTCAGCGACAGCTGCCCCGTGGTCTGTGAGAGTGGACGCCGAAGGCGAAGATTGAATTCGGCGCCGTCGGGGAGCGACCAGTTCGGCCGCGCCGGACCGCGCTCGATTCGTACGCTTCCCCGGACGTCGGCCGTCTCCCCGGCGGGTTCGACCGTCACCGAGGAGGTTTCGAGCCGGTGGACCGGCCATCCCCCGCCTTCGAACGCGACGGCGGCGTCCGTCACCTCGAGTTCGGGCCATTCCCCCCCGAAGGGACGCAGTATCGTCTCGAGCAGCGCTCCACCGGACGATCCGCCGGACGACCGGATCGTCGCGCCGCTGTCGTCACCGGACCAGGCGTCGGCCAGTTCCAGCAGATTGACGCGGCCGTCCGAGCGGCGGCGGACGAACAATCGCGCTCCCCGGATGGTCAGCGACGTGACCACCGGTCGCCCCCAGAGCAGCGGATACGGTGCCAGCTGGACGCGGGCCATCTCCAGGCGCGCAATCGGCTCCGTTCGGTCCAGGGCGCTGATCCGCAGACCCTGCAATTTGGTGCCTTCGAAGGCCGAGACCTCCAGGCCGTCGAAGGTGATCGCCGTTCCGGTGCGGGCTTCGACGGTGTCCAGGCGGTTGCGGAGAATCGTTTCCGCCAGCGGGGGGACCGCAAACCAGTAGGCAGCGAGGAGCAGCCCGACCGCGACGGCCAATCCGAGGGCGCCCCAGCGCAGGCCGGCCGGTCGATCGGAGAGCCAGCGGCGTACGGCGGAGGTGGATTCTGAATGCGAATCGCGGGCCATGTCGGGATTCCGGTGGACGGTGGTCGGGGGCGCGACCGGCGACGATCTTCGCCTTCGGCCCCCCGCAGGCCGGCCGGCCCAGTCTCTTGACTTTTAGTTTCGGGCGAACCATTTTCAACCGCCGTTGTTCGTTTCGCCCGGTCGCCGCCCGGACGTTCTCGGTCGGTACGGCCTCGATACACGCGAGGAGACGCAGGATGGGGAACATCAAAGACGAGTTCATGAAGGCCGCGATGAAGGCCCTGGAAAACCCGAAGGTCCAGGAGATCATGAGCAACGAGAAGGTCCAGAAGGGGATGGCCGAAGCGGTCAAGAAGTCGTACGAGTTGAAGTCCTCGATCTCCGAGAAGAAGGAGGAGCTCGCGGACAGTTTGAATCTGGCGACCTCCGACGATCTGCGCTCGATGAAACGCGAGCTGGATCGGCTCCAGCGGCAGGTCGAGCGACTCAAGGAACAGCAGCGGCGCGCTGAGCGCGGGGGCTCGGAGGGGGACGAGGACTCCGGTGAGTGAGCCGACACTCCTCGTCACGAACGACGATGGCGCGTGGGCAGACGGACTCCGCGCGCTGGCGGAGGCCGCCCGCGAACTGGGGAACGTCTGGGTCTTTGCCCCGGATTCCGAGCAGAGCGGCGTGGGGCACGCACTGAGTCTTCGTCATCCGCTTCGGGTGCGGGAACTGGACGATCAGTTCTACAGCGTCTCCGGTTCCCCCGCGGACTGCGTCTACGTCGCGTTGAACCACTTCCTAGACGAACCCCCGGCGTTGTGTCTGTCGGGCGTCAACCACGGTGCCAACCTGGCCGACGACTTGCTCTACAGCGGGACCGTCGCCGGGGCGGTCGAGGCGACGCTCTGCGAGGTGTCGTCGATCGCGGTCAGTCTCGCCTCCGTCGAGGACGAAACCTTCGACGTGGCGGCCGATTTCGCCCTCTCGGTCGCCCGCGAAGTACTCGACCGACGTCTGCCCCGCGACTCCTTTCTGAATATCAACGTGCCGGGTGGAGCCGACCAGGACACCGAGGCCGTCGTCGCCAAGCTGGGCCGTCGCAACTACCGGCGCGGGGTCGAGCGGAAAGACGATCCGCGCGGCCGCCCCTACTACTGGCTGGGAGGTCGGGAACTGGGGTTCGACGACCTTCCGGGCTCCGATTGCAACGCCGTGACCGACAACAAAATTACGGTCACGCCCGTCAAACTCGATCTGACCGACTACGAGTTTTTGAGTGAGCTGAACGAATGGAACGTACGAGGCTGGCATGACGACGGGTGAGCTCGAGACGCGGTTGAAGTCGGCGATTCGGAACGTCCCCGATTTCCCCGAAGAGGGGGTGACTTATCGCGACATCACCCCAATTTTGCACGATGTGGAGCTGTTCCACGACCTGACGATGCACTTCCGCGATCGATACGACGGCGAGGAGATCGACCATGTCGCCGCCATCGAGAGCCGCGGATTCATCTTCGGGGGCGCGCTCGCACAGGCGTTGGATACGAGCATGTCGCTGGTCCGGAAGCCCGGTAAACTTCCCCGGGAAACCTATACGGTCGAGTACGAGCTCGAATACGGAACGGACACCCTGGAGCTGCATACCGACGCGATGTCGGAGGGCGCGCAGGTACTCGTGGTCGACGATTTGCTGGCAACCGGCGGAACGTGCCGCGCGGCCAACAGACTCGTCGAGCGCGCCGGGGGGGAGATCGTCGAGTGCGCCTTCGTGATCGAACTGACGTCGCTGGGGGGACGCGACCGACTGACCGGCTGGGACGTCCACTCGCTGGCGACATACGAATAGGCCCGGTTCGGTCGGGGTTCGATCGGAAACCGTTCGGATCTTCGCCCCCGGCCGAGAGCAACGTCGACCGCGCTTCCAGCGCCCGGACCCGACTGCCCGCTCAGAGCTGGAAGATCTGGCCACGCTTGTTTCAGGGGCTCTGGAGTCTTCATTCCACGGAGTTGGATCACACCCGTTCGGTCGCCGTGACCGCTCGTTTCCGTCCGTTCGCCGGGGCCGCCGAACCCGACGGCGCCGCCTACCTCCTCGAGCTCGCCGGCGGTTCGCTCCTCCTCGACTGTGGGGATCTCAGAGGCGTCGGCTGGATCGACGCTCTCCCACCTCTCGACACCTGCTGGCTCGGTCACGCCCATCTCGATCACGTCCGGGCGCTCCCCGAACTGAAGGGTCGGTTTCCGACCCTCGACGTCGTGGCCTCTCGCCCGACCGTCGACCTCGCCGAATGGACCTTGAAGACGCGCCGGGGGCTGGATGCGGAGCGTGCGGCTGCGATCGCCGCGGGCATCGATTCCATCCGGGATCGTCGACGATTCGAGGTGGGCGGGACGACTCTGCGGCCCTTTCGGGCGGGACATGCACTCGGTGCCCGGATGCTGCATGTCGAATTACCCGGGGGGGACGGCGATCCCCGGGGGTTGCTGTACACGGGAGACTTCTGCTGCCACGACCAGAGTCTGATTTGGGGGGCCGAGTTTCCGGCCGAGGGCAGCAACCTCTCGGTCGACGTCCTGGTCATGGAGGGCATGCTCGCGACCGACCGGCGAGCGGATTCGGTCTCGTACGACGGGCAGCGCCAGTCCTTGTCGAGCTGGGTCGGGGACGTCGACGGGGGTCGGTTGATCGTCGCATCGCCGTTCGGGGAGGCTCCGGAGGTCGTCGCCGCACTCCGGTCGCAGGTCGACTCCTGTGCGATTCACTGCGACCTGGTCCCCCCGCTCGAGGCGTACGCCGACCATTGCTCGACGTTCTCCGGCGACGGGTGGAGGGCGGTCGAGACCGAGGCCGCCGCCGGGAGGCTGGAGGCGGGCGGGGTCGTCGTCGCTCCGGGGGATCGATTGCATCCCGGATCACCGGCGGCGGAGCTCGCCCGCGAGGTGATCGTTCGTCCGGACGCCGGCCTCGCGTTCGTCAATCCGTCCGAGGCGACCGAAACTCCGGCGCGACGCCTTCGTGACGCGGCGCGGGGCGACCCCGTCGATCTCCCCCACGGCGAACAGACACTTCGTGCGCGTGTAGACGAATTCGTGCTCAGCACCCACGCCCCCCGCTGGGGGCTCGTCGAAACGGTACGGGCTCTCTCGCCGACGAAGACGATCCTCGTCCACGGATATCGCTCCCGATTGCACGCTCTGCGCCGGGCGATCCTCGAGCGAACCGACGTCGACGACGTCTCCGTGCCGGAGATCGGCGACGCCGTTGCTGTCGGATGACCCTCCGAGGGGGGACGAGCCCCCGTCGACGGGGAGACTCGGCCGCGCTCGTCGGCGGGGCGCCAGGCTGCGCCGTTCCCGGTCACAGCGCCCGTGAGAGCAAATTCGACGCAACGTTCGGTGCCGAATCCTCGATCATAGACATGGACGGGTCTCTCCGGTGAGCACCAGGGGTTGTGGCGGGCGAGATCCGGCCGGCGACGTCCTCGAACGTCTCGGCGGGGGCGGCGTCGGGGCCCGTTCAGGAAGGCACCGGACGGGCGGGAGATTCGGTCTCCCTGTAGGGACATGTGGCGTCGTGTATCAGCAGTCTGGTGCTGAGCCGACGTGTCGGCGGCCGTACGGGCATCGCTCGGTCCGTGTGCCGTCCGCGGGCGGGGTACGGCAGCCCGTTCGGTTGCCCCCCGCGGACGCCCCGCCTTGTGCGCCCTCGGGTGGCGCTGTTAGTTCTGTCGCCCGACCGACGACGTACGGCCAGACTCCCACCGGTATCTCCCGAGCACCATGTCCACCCCAGCTGAAAGCGCAATCGACGAATACGGACGCGAGATTTTCGACCGGATCGAGGGGGAAAAGCCCTCCGTCTTCCGAAAGGACTGGTGGAGCGGCAAGATGATGGACTGGTCGATGAGCAACGAGGACTTCAAGGTCCAGATGTTCCGGTTCGTCGACGTCTTTCCGACGCTCGACGACTCGGCCGAGGTCGCTCGACACCTGCAGGAGTACTTCCTGCGCGAGGGAGAAGATTTCCCGTCGATGTTCGAGTGGGGGCTCTCGCAGGTCGAACCCGGCAGCCGGATCGCGGGCCTGGCTGCGTCGCAGATCGAGGGTCGGATCGAGGGGATGGCTTCGAAGTTCATCGCCGGTCGGACCGCCGAGGAGGCCGTCCCGACGCTGCGCGAGATGTGGGACCAGGACGTCGCATTCACTCTGGATCTGCTCGGCGAGGCGACGGTCAGCGAGGACGAAGCGCGCTCGTACCACGAACAGTACCAGAGGATCCTCGAGACGCTTCTCGACGAGACCGAAGATTGGTCGGACAAAGACCAGCTCGAGCGTGCGTCCTTCGGCCGGGTGCCGAAGGTCAATCTGTCGGTGAAGATCTCCTCGCTGTACAGCCAGCTGGATGCCGTCCACTTCGAGCACAGCGTGGACGAGGTCGTCGACCGGCTGCGGCCGCTGTTCCGTACCGCACGCGACCGGGGAGCCTTCATCAACCTCGACGTCGAACAGCACTACCTGAAGGATCTGACGATCGCCGCATTCAAGCAATTGCTCGACGAGCCGGAGTTCGAGGATTTCGAGCACGCGGGGATCGTCGTACAGGCGTATCTGCGCGACTCCGAGGAGGACCTCCGGGAGCTGTGCGACTGGGCCGCCCGTCGGGGAACGCCGGTGACGGTCCGGCTGGTGAAGGGAGCCTACTGGGATTACGAGACGATCCGCGCCGAGAAGAAGGGCTGGCCGGCACCGGTGTACGTCGACAAGGCGCGCACCGACGCGAACTACGAGAAACTCACGCGCATGCTGCTGGATCATCACGACGTCATCCACACGGCGATCGGGTCACACAACGTCCGCAGTCTCGCCCACGCGATGGCGTATGCCGAGGACATCGGCCTGGAGCCGAGCGGGTTCGAGGTGCAGATGCTCTACGGGATGGCCGAGCCGATGAAGCGCGCGGTCTCCTCGATGGGCTATCGACTTCGGGACTACGTCCCGATCGGCGAGATGATCCCCGGAATGGCGTATCTCGTCCGG
The DNA here is from genome assembly GCA_042218355.1 of Bradymonadaceae bacterium. Taxonomy (GTDB): domain Bacteria; phylum Myxococcota_A; class Bradymonadia; order Bradymonadales; family Bradymonadaceae; genus CAJXPB01. The sequence continues at coordinate 16,783 of JBDGRG010000353.1, read as the reverse complement.
AGGCTTTTGGAGAATACGAGCAACGAGTCGTGGCTGCGTGCCTCGTTTGCCGAAGAGGAGGGCCGCGACGAGTTGCTCGCCCGTCCCGACCCGGGCGAGCCCGACGACGAGCAGCGCCGAGCATCGACGGGCGACTGGGAGCCCGTTTCCGAGCACGGCTTTCGAAACGAGCCGACTCGGGACTTCGCTCGAGAGAAGTGGCGGAACCAGTTCGGGGAGGCGATCGAGCGGGTCGAACAGCGGCTCGGTCGTCGCTATCGACCCGTCGTCGGGGGGCGCGAGCTGAAGACCGGCCGGATGATCCGCAGCGTCAGTCCGGCGAATCCGGATCGAACCGTCGGCGAGGTGGAGATCGGTGGGGAACGTCACGTCAAGCAGGCCATCCAGTCGGCTTGGGAGACCCGAACGGAGTGGGCGGACACCGATCCCGAGGACCGTGCCGAGTGTCTGCTGCGAGTTGCCGAGGGGATGCGAGACCGCCGCGACGAACTGGCGGCTTGGATCGTCTTCGAGAGCGGCAAGAACTGGCGGGAGGCCGACGCCGACGTCTGCGAGGCCATCGATTTCTGCGAGTACTACGCCCGCGAGATGAAGCGCCTGGGCGCCCCCCGCCGGATGGGAGACGTCGCCGGGGAGCACAATCTACTCGCCTACCAGCCTCGAGGGGTGGCGGCCGTCATCGCACCGTGGAACTTTCCGCTCGCGATCCTGACCGGCATGACGATGGCCGCCGCCGTGACGGGCAACACCGTCGTCGTCAAACCGGCCGAACAGTCCCCGGTCATCGCGGCGAAATTGATGGAGATCGTCGACGAGGCCGGGTTCCCGGACGGGACGATCAATTACCTGCCGGGTCTGGGGGAGGAGGCGGGCGAGGCCCTGGTGGGGAGTCCGTACATCCACGTCGTCGCCTTCACGGGCAGCCGCCGCGTCGGTCTGGACATCATCCGCAAGGCGGGCGAGACCGATCCGGTCAAGCAGGAAGAGGTCAAGAAGGTGGTGTGTGAGATGGGGGGCAAAAACGGCATCGTCGTTGACAGCGACGCCGACCTGGACGAGGCCGTCCAAGGTGTCGTCGAGTCGGCGTTCGGGTACAGCGGTCAGAAGTGTTCGGCGTGCAGCCGGGCCATCGTGCTCGAGGGCTGCTACGAGGAGTTTCGCGAACGGTTGGTCGAAGCGACCCGGAGTCTCATCGTGGGTCCGGCCCGCCAACCGGAGTCGTTCGTCACGCCGGTCATCGACGAGTCGGCGCGCGAGAAGATCGAGTCGTACATCGATATCGGCGAATCCGAGGCGGAGAAGCTGATCCACCGCCAGGTGCCCGAGGAGGGGCACTACGTCGGGCCGACCGTCTTCGACGACGTCCCGCCGGACGCCCGGATCGCTCAGGAGGAGATATTCGGACCGGTGCTGGCGCTGATCCGGGCCGACTCCTTCGACGAGGCACTGGAGATCGCCAATGGGACGAACTACGCGTTGACCGGCGGCGTCTACAGTCGAAGTCCCGCGCACATCGACCGAGCCCGCCGAGAATTCGACGTCGGGAATCTGTACATCAACCAGTCGATCACCGGCGCGCTCGTCCACCGCCAACCCTTCGGCGGTTACCGAATGTCCGGCGTCGGCTCCAAAGCGGGCGGCCCGGATTATCTCCTTCAGTTCATGGAACCTCGAGCCGTCAGCGAGAACACGATGCGACGTGGGTTCGCCCCCTCCGAGCATCTCTGAGCATCCGGGGCGCTGCGCCTCCCGTGGGTCGACGGTGTTAACCGTTTTACGCCGCCGACGCCGATGTGGCCTCAACCCCCGGTGAGCTCCTCGGCGAGTGGCGTCTCACGGGACGTGGCACGAAAGATGCATGATTTCATGGGCGTGTTCACAGCAGCCGCGGGGCGGACGATCCGCCGCCGTGATGGACTTCTCCTCAATACGATGTCGGGCGAAACGATGAGTCGTTTTTACACGTGGTTGGCCGCTCTCACCGTGGTCGTCGCCGGGTCCTTGGCCGGGTGTGCGCAGGATGTCGGTGACATCGATCGCACGCAGCCGAACAAACTGAAGAAGGAAAACTTCGAGGGGACCTGGTACGTCCGACACACGGTCGTCGATGCTCCACCGACCTCGAACGTCTTCGTCGGCATCTCCTCGAGCATGGAGAACTACCTGATTGCCTACCGCACGTACCCGAAGGTCCCCGGTTACGACAAAAAGGCGGGGAAGAAGGACGACGGTCAGACACAGTTCAAGGGCAACTACGAGGAGGGTCGGAGCAAAAAGTACACCGAAGAACCGATCGCGATGTACCCGATCAAGAGCCACTTCGACGTCCAGCGCAAGTACAACCCGAAGACGGGCGAGCCGACGAACGTCGTCGTCGAGAACAAAAGTGATCGGCCCTGGTACAAACGGGAGTACATGCGGGTC
>JBDGRG010000353.1:11907-14349 GCA_042218355.1 Bradymonadaceae bacterium | reverse complement strand
AAGAATCTCGTCGCGTTTTCGCTGCCGAATCAGCTGAACGGTTCCAACCCGGCCAAGTACTACTCGCAGGCCAATCAGGGTGGGCCGGATGCGTTCTACGACGAACACGGGGATGTCGACGACGACTCGAGTTCGGAGCTGTCGTACTTCGATTTCACGGTGAAGGTGTCGGCGAACCCCTGTTTCAGCCGAGAACGGCAGGCCCAGGGGTCGACGGGCGTCTGCTCGCGGGGGCAGCGGTTTCCGGGGCGCGTCTCCCACCCGGGCCAGGCCGAAGTCGAGATCCGGAGCAGCTTCTCGCGGATCAAACACGGACGGCGCGACTATCAGCCCGTCTATTACGGCGACGAAAAGATGACCAAATTCGGGTTCTTCCGGACCAACCGCCCGGTCTACGACAAACGCAAGGGTTTCACCGACGAAGGGGCCATTCGCCTGGCGAATCGGTTCGACATCTGGAAAAACGACTTCAAGCGCACCGAAGACGGATCGTTCGAGGAGGACGCGGCCGGCCACCGCATTCCCGTCCCGATGCCCGAGCGCAAACCGAAGCCGGTCGTCTATCATCTCTCGCCGGATTTTCCCGACTCCCTGATGCCGTCGGCACAGAAGATCGAGAGTGACTACAACAAAGCCTTCAAGCGCGTGGTTGCCGCCGCGAAATACGGAGTCGACGATCCGTCGAAGGTCGACCAGAAGATGTTCTACGTCTGCCAGAATCCGGTGCCCAAAGACGCCCCGGAGGCCTGCGACCCGCGTCCGCTGGACAAACGGGTCGGGTCCGACGGCACCTACGAGCCGTACCGCGCTCGTCCCGGCGATCTGCGCCGGAACTTCATCTATCTTGTTCGTGAGCCGGCGGCCGGCGGGCTGCTCGGATTCGGTCCGAGCTTCGCCGACCCCGAGACGGGCGAGATCATCAGCGGAACCGCCTACGTCTACGGCGCGGCCGTCAACCGGAAGGCGGATGAGGCGGTCAACGTCGTCAAGCTGTTGAACGACGATCTGAGCCGCGAGGCTGCTTACGAGGGCGAAGACATCGAGAACTACATCCGGAACCACCTCAAGCAGGGGATCGATCCCCGTGCGAACATGGGGAAGGAGATGTTTTCGAAGCTGAAAAACATCGGCCTGGACCAGCTGGACGAGGCACTGCTCGACAAGGGGCAGCGCCAGCGGCTGCGCCAGCTCCGCCAGTCCAACTGGAAGGAAAGACTCAAGGTGCCATCGAACTTCCAGAGCAAGCAGTACGAGGAGTTACAGAAACACGGCTTCGATCAGCTCGTACTCAACGACGAACTGATCTGGGGGATGTCCGGGGGCCAGGTCCCACCGAACAGGCAAAAAGTCAGCGCGAAGAAGGTTCGGAAGCTGCTGAAAAAGCAGAACCCCTTCAAGCCCTCCTCGATTCTGCACTCCGAGCAGCAGCCCTGGAAGCAGTACGCTCGGCAGAACATGTACCACGAAGACTTCATGTTCGGAGCCGTCTTCGGGCTGGCCAAGGAGTACGACAAGAAGAACGTCGACTACCAGAAGGTGTACAACGAAATTCGCAACGAAGTGTTCCGGGGGGTCATGGTCCACGAGCTCGGCCACACGGTCGGGCTCCGACACAACTTCGCCGGCTCGTACGACTCCGTGAACTACCACGACGAGTACTGGAACATGCGCAAGCAGAACTTCGGCATTCCGAACAGTCTGGCGGGCTTCTGGGAGAAGTCGAACATGACCGAGAAGCAGCGCAAGGGTGAAATGCCGAAGTACATGTACAGTTCGATCATGGACTACCACAGTCGGTTCAACGGCGACATGGCGGGACTGGGCAAGTACGACGTCGCTGCCCTGCGGTTCGCCTATACGACCGGTACGTACTCGAACGTCAAAGCCTCGAACCGCGATCCGATTCCGACCAAGGCGGGTTACGTCGAGGTCTTCAAGGACGTCCCGAAATCGGTGAATCTCCCACAGTATCAGTCGCCGCGGAAACCGCGCCAGATCATGTACTCGTACGACGACCGGTATGCTCCGTGGGAGCATCCGCTGACCGACTACCACTACACCTCGCTGGTGAAGATGCTGGGTGGGGTCGAAAATCTCGACGATCGGGAGCTGATGCGCTACTCGAAGCTCCGGAAAAAACAGAAAAACAACGTGGAGGGCCGACCGGTCGAGGTCCAGTACATGATGTGCTCGGACGAGTACGCCGGGTTCTCCGTCGACTGTAATCCCTGGGATCTCGGGGCCGGTCCGTTCGAAATTACCAAGTGGGCGGTGCGAAAGTACGAGGACTACTACCCGTTCACACACTTCCGGCGCGATCGACTCGACTTCGGAATCAACAGTGCCCTTCGGTCCTCGAGTCGGGTCTTCCGCCAGTTCCCGAACATCTACCAGCGCTGGATTCTCCACCGCTTCCGGAGTTTCCGAAACGACGACTCGGAC
>JBDGRG010000353.1:11478-11897 GCA_042218355.1 Bradymonadaceae bacterium | reverse complement strand
CAGATCCTCACGCAGTACTTCACCTTCGGTGCACTCGCCGGTCTGAACCAGCTGAAAGACGTCCTCACGAAGCCGACCTACGGCGCGTATGTCGAGACGAAGAACGACGACGGCGAGTCGATCTACCAGTTGGTCGACCGGACGAAGACCTGCGAGCAGGGCCGGGAGTTCACGTCCAACGGACAGACGTTCCGTGTCACGTGTGTCGATCCCGGGCCGGGGCGGACGAAGAACACCCGGTACGACCGCGGTAGCGGGTACTACTACTACCAGCGGCCCACCGAGATCGGTCACTTCTGGGACTACCTGGTTGCGATGTCGGCGCTGTCGGCCTCTCAGACGCGAGTGATCGGCGAGAATACGACGGAGCGGTTCTTCAGCTTCACCATTCCGTACACGCTGGTCTTTCGAGACTCGCT
>JBDGRG010000353.1:10597-11468 GCA_042218355.1 Bradymonadaceae bacterium | reverse complement strand
GGAGCTGGTGAACGGGCTGTTTCGCGAGAACTACTCCAAAATCAGCCCGATCCTGACGCGCGACGGCAAGTTGGTTCAGCGCCCGCTGGTTACACTGCAGGCCGGGGGACAGTCCATCTCGCCGCTGACCGGCGAGCAGGTGCCCGAGATGGGATCCAGCTCGAGTAACACCGGCGCGATCACCAGTGGCAAGGCAAACCCGGTGAACACGCGGTTGTTCTTCTCCGAGCGGTTCCAGACCTTCCTGCAGGCCATCCAGTTCTTCGACACGCGGTTCTCGCAGAAATTCGTCAATCAGTCTCGGGTCTTCAAGGTCGGCAACGGCGAGCAGATCACCGCGCCGAAGAACGGGGACTTCGAGAAGGTGACGTTCACCGACCCGGGAACGGGAGTCACCTACGGCGCCATCCACGACAAGTCGGGGAGCGACGATTCGCTCGCGGTCGACCTCGTGCAGAACGGCGCCAAGCTGGCCGAGAAGTACAAGAACGCCACGGGTGACGGGCAGCGACGAGAGATTCGCCGCAGCCTCGACGACACCGTCCGAGAGGTGAACATCATCGCCGACGCGGTGAACTTGCTCGGGTCGCCTCTTCGCTGACGCGAGCGGTCCGGACGTGGATCGACCCCCGGCGAGGTTCGCCTCGTCGGGGGGACGGATGGATATCTGCCGAAATTCGTCAGCGACGGAAAGCGGGCGTGGACCCTTCAGTTCGGCTCGACGAAGAGTGAACTCGCCACTGGAGTGGCCGTCGCGTCGTCGGGATCGATCTACGCCGTCGGACACGGTGGGAAGAGCGGTGTCGATCTCCTCGTCGCGAAGTACACTCCGGACGGCCGGAAGAAGTGGGTCCGGGTACGGCGGACCGAA
>JBDGRG010000353.1:1334-10587 GCA_042218355.1 Bradymonadaceae bacterium | reverse complement strand
ACAGCCGGCTCAGGGAGACACCGACGGCTTCGTCTCGGCGATTGCTGCGGATTGAACGCGATCGGGGACCCTGCTGGTCGGGACGGGGGCCGGCGACATCGGGCGAGCCGTCGCCGCCTACGGGAGCGGAAACGTCTACCTGAGCGGTCGCACGGCGGGCGGGTTGAACAATCAGCGGTTCCCCAGCGGCCAGAGCGACGCCTTCGTTCTGAAGACGAGCTGGTAGCGCGGTTTCGCTGTCGGACGACCTTGCCAAGACGTCTGCGTTCGACACATTAACGGTCCGAATCAGCGGATCGCCGTTCTTCGGACCTCGGTGGATCGACGTGAGACACGCATTCGATCGGACGACGGCCGTCGTCCTCCTCGCAGCCCTTTGCGCTGCCTGCGCATCCAAGCAGAAGGAACAGGAGTTCGTGGGCTCACCTCCCGATCCCGGCCGCAAACGGGCCGAGGAGAAGGTCTATGGCGAGCCCGGACCGGAGGTCGAGCGTCGGATCTCCGACCAGGAAATCCCGGTCGACCGAAGTCAGTCGGGACGAAAGGTGTCGGTTCAGTTCGCCTGGCCGGAGAGCGGGCGTACCGATTACAGGTTCCGATACACACGGGTCGACGGCGCCTATCGGGTCGATGTCGAGGGTCGTTACACGCTCGGAATCGATGCGGCCGATGGCGTTCGGCGCGTCTCGGTCGTCCAGGCCGACATCGGGGAGGTTCGAACCACTGGGGAAGCAGTGCCCCGGCTCGTTCCGCCGTGGTTCGGCCGTCTGCGCGGGAAGTGGCCGACGGCGGTCATCGCCCCCGATGGCACGTTGAGGCGGGTCGAGGAGGTCGGGTCCCTGCAGAAGGCGTTCCGGGAGCGCGCCGGCTCGTACTTCCGCCGCACGAAAAACGTCGGCGATCCCGATCGGCTGGCGAAGTCGGTCGCCTCGGCGTACGCTTTCGATCGAGAAGTTGCGGCACACTGGTTCTACACGGTCGGTTTCTGGAAGGGGCGGACGTTCGAAGTCGGCCAGCGGTCCACGTCGTCGGCGACGGTTCAGTATCCGTCGATCCACTTCGGTCCGCTGCAGGTCGAGTCGGTTCTCGAATACGAAGTGCCCGGCCGAACGGGATGCACCCCGTCGGCATCCAAACCCGAATGTGTGCTCCTCCGCGTCTCTGTTCGGCCCGATGCTCGGAAGCTGAAGGAGCGAGCCGACGCGTTCCTGACCGAGGTCTACGGGAAGGGCGAGCAGGCGCCGTCGGTGCAGCGTGTGGAGGGGGAGGTGACCTACGAAATCGTCGTCGCCCCGGGCCAGCAGTCCGTGTACGCCCTCCACCGTCGACGCGACGAGGAGGTAACTGTCGAGCGCGATGGTCGGCTCGACCGCCGGACGACCGAGACGAAATTCGCGGCGCAGCGGATGCCGTCGACATCCGAGGACGACTGAACGCGACGCGGGAGCATGCGACGGAGACGCTCGATCTCCCCGACAGCCCGTTCGGTCGTCTCTCATTTTCAGATTCGCGGTAGCATGATGAAGATCGTGGTGATGAGCGATACGCACGGTCGGCATCGGGACGTCGAGGTCCCCGACGGGGACGTGCTAGTCCACGCCGGAGATTTCACGGCCCACGGGTCGCTGGCCGACGTCACCGAGGTCGACGATTGGTTGAGCACTCTCCCGCATCCGCACAAGGTCGTCGTCGCCGGCAACTGCGACGGATGTTTCGAGAGCCGGGGGGCGGCGGCGCGAGAGCGGCTCACCGAGGCGGTCTACCTCCAGGACGACGGTGCCGAGATCGACGGAGTTCGCTTCTGGGGAAGCCCCTGGCAGCCGCGGTTCATGAATCTGGCGTTCAACCTGGAGCGCGGCGAACCGCTGGCCGAAAAGTGGGCGCGGATTCCGGTGGAGACGGACGTCTTGGTCACCCACGGTCCTCCCCGGGACGTGCTGGACCGGACGTCTCGTGGTCAGGTCGTCGGGGATCGTGCGCTTGGCGAGCGCGTGCGTGCGGTCGAGCCGGATCTCCATCTATTCGGCCACGTCCACGAATCCGCCGGGCGGGAGACGAAGTGGGGAATCGAGTTCGTCAACGCAGCGTGTGATCGGCCCGGGAAAACCCCCTTCGTCGTCGAGTACGGCGGCTGAGATCCGCCCCACCCCCGCTCTCATTCCGATGCCCCTCGGTCCGGGGGGGCGACCGTTGCGTGCAGAACGGCGATTCGACCGGTGGCGCGGAGGTCACCGCGACGAATCTCGAACCCCCCACCCGGGAAATTCGCTCGGTTCGGGGAGACGGAGGCGCTCAAGAAGTCGCCCCCGGCTTTCACGACGGGGGCGCGCTTCCATCCCGCCAGTCCCGGGGCGAGTCCGGCGTCCGACGTGTCGAGGAGTCGGACCGAGTCGATCGTGACCCGTGTTCCGTCGGGGCCGAGTTCGGCATGCGCGTTTGCGGCGGCATGGAATCGAAAGCAGACGGCGGGTCGATCGAGAACCCATCCGCGAAAGCGCAGCCTCGCCCGGAGTCCTCCCTCGTCGGACGACGACAGTTGCAGGCGGCCGGGAACGACGCGCACGGGACCGTTCCGCGACGGACGTCCCGTTCGCGTGTACCGGTCCGGCAGTCGATCCGTCGCCACCGCGCGCCTGAGAAACTCCGTGACGACCGGGGCCGAAAACGACACGCCCGCATTCCGTCCCTCCGGCGGCCGGGCGGCAGCCGCCAGCTCCTCGACCGGGCGGGCCGAAGCGATGCGGAAGTTCTCGAGTTTCAGTGCGGCCGTCACGGTACCCGATTCGGCGTCGCTGTCGACGGTTACGGGAACCAGCTCGAGGGGAAGGTCGGCGATGGTCGGAGGGGAAAAGGTGTAGAGGTCGATCTCTGGGACCGCCTCGGTCAGGAGGCGGAGAAACCGTTTTTCGAGCGCGTGTCCGAGTACGGTCTTCCAGGACTCCGGCAATCCGGTCAGCTCGAGGTCCAGATCGGTCGTCGCCCGCCGGAGCACCTCGCCGAGGCGAAGCACCAGCGCAATTCGGCCGGAGTCGCGCGGGGCCAGCTCCAGGGGCGCGACCGCATCGACCGAGCCCCGGAGCCGTATGTTTCGCGTATCCATGCCGGGAACGTCGATCGCCGCCCGACCACCGATCGTCGCCGATACGTCGAAGCAGAGTGCGCACGTCTCGAATGCCGGCCGGAGCGTCAGCTCGGATAGAGAGGGACGCGTTCGGACCGCGACGGAGCGGTTCGAGCCGACTCCCAATTCGAACGTCTGCGCGAGTCGCTCGCGGAACGTGTGCGAGAGGAAGCGTCGAGCGAGGTCTCGGATCAGCGGCCGGCGGACCGAGACTGCGAAGTGGGCCCGATTCGGGTCGCTCGGCGCTGCGTCGGCGCGTTCGAGACCCTCGAGCGACTGCTTCGCCCGTTCGTAGCTGTCGGACACCGATTTGCACTGCGTCGCGCACCCGGCGTGGAGAAACACCGCGAGGGCGCCGGTCGCGAGGAGGATCAGCCGGTCGACCATCGATGACATCGGGTGGGCGAGTAGAGGGAGAAGGACACCCCTCGAATAACGCATCGAGTGACTCGGTCGAAGCCGGGGGAGACCGCCGCTCCGTCTCCGGTCGTCGCTCCTCCGGGGGCATCGGCGGGGACGGTCGGCTCGACGGGCCCCGCGGTGCGGAGCGGGCAGGTTGCCGGGGGGCTGATCGGAAGGGGATCTGAGAGGGGGCCCCACCCTGTCCCCCCGACACCGCTGCGACCGATCACTCGTGAACGCACCCGTGCAAAATCGGGGGCTTGTACCCGTGGAGTGAGGCGAGTATGTTGCGACAATCGTCCGGCGTTCTCTCCAGGAATCGACGTGTCGACGGCGCTCGCCGAGGCCGGTCCATGGTGGGCTCGGTAGACTGCCGTCGTGCGCGCCCAATCCGCTTGCACGGAGGTGTCACGACATGGGCATGTTCGACTGGTTTTTTCAGAGCGAGATGGCACGGCTCGAGGACAACCTGACGAACATGTACGTCCAGGAGTCCGAGCGAAAGTACGCCATCCAGCAGTTGAGGGAGATGGCCTCGGAGGAGGCCGTCGACGTCCTGATCAAACGGTTCGGCGAGACGGCGCCGAACACGACGGTCGACATCGAGGAGAAGGAGTACGTCTACGACGTGCTGGTCGAACTCGGGAAGGAGACGGATCTCGAGGTTGCCGACAAGGTGATCGACCACCTTCGCGAGACGGAGGAGAAGATCAACTGGCCGATGAAGGTGGTCAAGGATCTGTTGGATTACGACGAGATGAACGATCTGATCTGCGAACTCCTCGGCGACGACGATCGGGAGTACATGTCGAACCCCGAGAAGAAACAGGAGCTGATGCTCCAGGCCTCGGAGTTGCAGAGCCGCGAGCTCGCCGAGAAGTTGGTCCCTTACCTCGAGGATTCGAACGAGACCATCCGTTTTCTGGCCGTCGACGCCGTCGAGAATCAGGATTATCCGTCGATCATCGAGGAGCCGCTGCGCGAGCGACTCGCCGAGGAGCACTCGCTGCGGGTCGTCAAGAAGGTCGCGGAGATCTTCAGCGAGCACTCCGACTGGAAGATCCCGGAGGACGAGCAGGCGGACGTCGAGCAGGCCCTTCCGGAGGAATACGGGATTCACAAGGAGGGGCACATCTACCAGCGACGCATTTGAACAGCCGGTCTCACTCGTCACGAACGGCGGTTCCCCCGTCGACGCCGACTCGGATCTCGTATGCTCGACTACGAGCGCTCGATCGCCGAACCGGATGCGGCCCCCGACGTCGGATGGGCCGACTGGGCGTCCGGGTCGACGGCTCCGGTCGTTCAGATCGCCCAGATCGCCGGCCCGGACGTGACGGGCTGGGCCGAGACGCGTCGCTTCGGTGGCATCTTCGTGCGACCGGCCTCCTCTGTACTCGACCTCGAGACGCGTCGACACGAGATCGAGGGGACCATCGATTTGCGAACGGGGGAGGAGCGGGGGGAGCGTGCGCCGTACAGCCTGTTCGAAATCGAGAAGCTGATCAGGATGATGCTCCGTCAGTCGGGGCTGGCCTTCGAGTTGCTCGTCTCGCCCCTCCGTCTGACGGACTGCGAGCCGTCTCCGTGCGAAGTCGATGGTCGGTGGATTGCCGAACAATCGGTCAGTCGGGAGTTGGTGACGCACTACCGGGAGGTGGCGGACGGGTTGTTCGGGAGGGTCTTCGAGTCGGAGATCACTCGGCCCGACCTCGTACTCGATCTCCTTCGCACGACGCTCACCGGCCGGATGCTGTGCCGGGGGCGGGTCTGTCTCGACCTCGATCGACTGTTGGAGTGGCGGGGGGACGAGGACTGGAGACGCCTCGCTGGAGCTGCTCGACGGGGTCTCCGTGATGGCTGGGAGGGCGAGGGGCTCGCTCGAGTTCGAGACGAGATCGAGGCGACGGTTCGGGGGATCGACCCTCGACGGGCGGAGGACCTTCCGGAATCGCCCCGGGGCTGGGAGACGCTCAGCGGATGGCTCGTCGATGCCCGTCGAGCTGAGTGACCAGGTCCGGCCCGAGCTGGTCGTGGCGTCCCTGCAGTGAGGGAGTCGACGGAGAGTGATTCGCGTGCTCATCATCGGAGAGCGAGCCGCGCAGTGGCGAGAGCGCCTGATGCCCTGGAGCGGAAGGGGGGTTGCTTTCGAATCTGCGCGGCGGCCGTCGGAGGGCATTCGGACGTTCGAGACGGCCTCGCCGGATGCTGTCCTCCTGGTCGAGGAGCCGGGGAGGGCGTCCGACCTTCTGGAGGCGCTGCGGGAGCGCCCGCTGGGCAGATTGGTCGAGATCGTCGCCCTCGGCTCGGTCGACGGACACGACGAATCGGAGGCCCGCGCGGACGTCCATCTGGATGCGGATGCCGACGCGTCTCGAGTCGTCGAGCGACTCGAGGAGGAGCTCGGAGAGGCGATTCCACGGGACGAATCCCCGGCTCGCGAGGGAGGTGAAACCCGGTCGGTCGCCGGCGGAGACGGGGAGGAGGGGGAGCCGTCGACGCCGGCCCTCGATGCCGACGCCATCGAGGACAAACTGCGCGACGTTCGAACGGCGGACTATTTCGACGTGCTCGACATCGATCCGGCGTCGGACGAGGAGACGGTCGAGTCGGCCTATCGGCGGCTCTACGCCCGTTACGCCCCGGGAGCGGTGGACAACGACCTGGAGGACGTGTATCGGCGGGAATTGGAGGAGATCGCTGATGGTTTGATCGACGCCTACCTGGTGCTGTCGCGTCCCGACCTTCGCTCGCGGTACGCGGGCAGTGAGCGCCCTCGTCCCGCCGCGGACTCCGACGGATGAACGAGGCCGACGCGATTCGTGCCATCTCCGACAGCCGCAAGTTGACGTTCAACGACGAGGTCGAACGATGGCCGTGCGCGACATTCTGCTCTATCCGGAGCGAAAGGACGTTCTGACGACGGAGTGCGACCCTGTCGAGGAGGTCGACGGTGACGTACAGACCCTCGTCGACGACCTCGTCGAGACGATGTACGACGCCAGCGGAATCGGGCTGGCTGCTCCACAGGTCGGGGTGACCCGCCGCGTGACCGTCGTCGATCTGTCGGCAGGGGAGGACCCCGCCAGCGACGTCCACGTGTTGATCAACCCCGAGATTGTCGACCGGGAGGGTTCGCTGACGCGCGAGGAGGGGTGCCTGAGCTTCCCGGGGCTTTATCAGGAGGTCGAGCGGTCCGCCGAGGTGACCGTCCGGGCGACGGATCGGTCCGGTGAACGATTCGAAATCGAGGCAGAGGACCTGCTGGCCGTCGTCTTTCAGCACGAGATCGATCATCTCGACGGCATCCTGTTTCTCGAACGCATGTCCGCGCTGAAACGACGGATGGCCCGCAAGGAATACAAGAAGACCCGCTCCCGGATGGAGCAGTGAGATTACGAAACGGTCCGTCGGGGGAGCGGGCCGCGTGGAGACCACTTCAGACCGCAGACGACTCACGATCGGAGTTCGAGATGGGCGGAGAACAGGTCGATGCAGCGCCGCTGAGGGTCGTCTTCATGGGGACGCCCGACTTCGCGGTCCCCGCACTCGAGGCGATCGACGCGAGTCGCCACGCGGTCGTCGGAGTCGTCACCAAGCCCGACCGGCCGAGGGGGCGCGGGCGCGACCCTCGTCCCTCTGCCGTCAAACGGGCCGCCCTCGAGCGAGAACTCCCCGTCCTCCAGCCCGATGCGATCGACGACCCGGAGGCGATCGACCAACTCGAGGCCTGGCGTCCCGACGTCGCCGTGGTGGCCGCATACGGCCAGATTCTACCCCCGGAGGTGCTGGCATTGCCGGACGAGGGGTGTCTCAACATTCATGCCTCGCTACTCCCGAAGTATCGGGGAGCGGCTCCGATCAACTGGGCCGTCGTCGAGGGCGAGTCTGAGACCGGGATCAGTATCATGAAGATGGACGAGGGGCTCGATACCGGCCCGGTTGCGCTGCGAGAGCGCGTCGAGATCGGACCGCTGGAGACGGCCGGCGATCTCCACGACCGACTTGCAGAAATCGGGGCCGAACGGATCGTCGACGCCCTGGACGATCTCGCTGCCGATGCGCTGTCGTTGGAATCACAGGACGACGATCGGGCGACTCACGCGCCCAAGCTGTCGAGCGACGATGGACGGATCGACTGGACCGAATCCGGCGAACGGATCGCGAACGAAATACGCGGTTTCAATCCGTGGCCGGGAGCGTTCAGCTTCCATCGCCGCGACGGGGAGTCACATCGGATCAAATTCCACCTCGCACGGCCGAGCGACCGCGAGGGAGCGCCCGGGGAAGTACTGGTCGCCGATGCGTCGTCCGGCGAATTGATCGTAGGCGCCGGAGAAGGGGCGGTCGAGTGCCTCGAGTTGCAGGCGCCCGGACGACGGACCCTGGAGGCGGCGGATTTTTTGAACGGCTATACGCTCGAGCCCGGCGATCGGTTCGTCGAGGAACGAAACGAGTGACCAGCCCGACGGCCAGCGTGCTCACGGGAGCGAGATGACCGAATCGCCGACAGCCAGAGGGAGGGCTCTGAGTGCTCTTCGCCGCGTGAACTGCGAACGTGCGTTCAGTCAGAGGGCACTCGACGAGGAGCTCGAGGAGGGGGAGCTCGACGCGCGCGACTGCGCACTCGCCACGGAGCTCGTCTACGGTACGTTGACCTGGCGGCGTCCGTTGGACGAGGTCCTCGAGAGATTCGTCGACGGGGGGCTCGAACGGCTCGACGAGTCGGTCCATCGGATCCTCCGCGTCGGGGCTTACCAGTTGCTGATGCTCGATCGCATCCCGGCTCGAGCCGCCGTCGACGAGGCGGTCGACGCGGCTCACCGACGCGGGCAGTCCGCGGCGAGCGGGCTGATCAACGCCGTTCTCCGTCGGGTTTCAGATCTCGGGGGCGAGCCCCCCTGGATCGACGACCGCGGCGGGGGCAGTACGGTTTCGCGGATCGGACGCCGCTATTCGTTGCCGAATTGGATCGCCAATCGACTCGTGCAGTTGTACGGCGAGTCGCGCGCGGAGACCCTCGCCGATCGGCTCGCGCGCCGGCCCCCGTACTTTCTTCGCATTCGAAAGCGGACGACGACGGCTCAGATGCGGACGCTCGACGTCGACTGGTCTCGGGTGTCCGGCATCCCGCGTGCCGTTCGGATCGGCTCGTTTTCGGGAGCCGTACGACGGGGGCTCGAGGAGGGGAGGTGGGGGGTCCAGGACGTCGGCAGCCAGCTCGTCGGTGAATTGGTCGGCGCGGCGGGGGGCGACGCCGTCCTCGATGCCTGTGCCGGCCGCGGCGGGAAGACCTTCCAGCTGGCCGAGCAGGTCGGTGCCTCGGGCGACGTCGTCGCAGTCGACGACGAATCGTGGAAGCTCGAACAGCTCCGGAGCCGTGCAAGACTCCTCGGGCTGGCGGAGCGGATTGAACTCCAATCGGCCGACCTCCGGGAATTCGCCGACCGGTGCGACCGGTCCTTCGACCGCGTACTCGTCGATGCCCCTTGTTCCGGCCTCGGGACGTTGCGCCGCCGGCCCGAGATCCGTTGGCGCCGGGACGAATCGGAGGTTCCAGACCTGGTCGACCGTCAGCGAGAACTGCTGCGAGCGGCAGCTTCGTTGGTTCGGCCCGGCGGCCAACTCGTCTACGCAGTCTGCACCTTCACGTCCGAAGAGGGGCCGAAACGGATTCGGCGTTTCCTCGACGATTCCGGCAGTGGCACGACTGGCGATCGTTCGCGTGCC
>JBDGRG010000353.1:0-1324 GCA_042218355.1 Bradymonadaceae bacterium | reverse complement strand
GGGCTTCGAGCGTGCTGCCGTCGGCGACGTCGGATCGGTCGACTGGGAGCAGTACGCCGATCCGACCTCGGCCGAGCTGAGTCTCACCCCGGATCGCCACGATTCCGACATCTTTTATGCGGCTCGACTTCGGCGGCAGTCCTAGGCGCTAAAGCAGACTCCATCGATCAGTGAGAAGAGATGACCGTACCAGCCCATACATTTCCAGTCGTCGCGCCTTCTATTCTGTCGGCGGATTTCACAGCGGTCGGCGCGGCCTGCGAGACAGTGCTCGATGCGGGGGCCGACTGGCTCCACGTCGACGTGATGGACGGTCGGTTCGTCCCGAACATCACGATCGGCCTGCCGGTGGTGCGCGATCTCCGGGAGCGGTTCCCCGAGGCGGTCCTCGACGTCCACCTGATGATCGACGACCCGGATACCTACGCCGAACAATTCGTCGACGCCGGCGCGGACCTGGTTTCTTTCCACCCGGAGGCGACCGAACACTCACACCGGGTGGTCGAGTCGATCCACCGGGCCGGCGGGCGGGCCTCCCTCGCCCTCAATCCGGGCACCTCGCTCGGACCGGTCGAGTATCTGGTCGACGAGCTCGACATGCTGCTGCTGATGAGCGTCGACCCGGGATTTGGTGGGCAGGCGTTTCTCGAATCGACGTTGTCGAAGATCGGGGCCGCACGAGAATTGCTCGATACGGCGGGGCGCGCCGACGTCCCGATCGAGGTGGACGGCGGCGTCGGCCCGGAGAATGCCTCCGACATCCGCCGGGCCGGGGCAGACGTCCTCGTCGCCGGGAGCGCGATCTTCGGGGTCGACTCGCCGGCCGAGGCCGTCGGCGACCTCCGCCAGTCCGCGGAGGTGGTCGACTCGGTTTGACCTGCCCGGCCGGAAGTCCCGTCACAGCGAGCACTTGCTGACGACGCTGGCCTTCTTGGTACTGTTCGCCGCCTCGATGCGGGTCTGGTTCTTGGAAAAGGTGAGATTCGAGCAGGCGGTGACCGTCGCGGACTTGCCGACGTACAACCCGGCTGTCGAACTCGAGTTCAGGGCGACGTTGCTCAGCTCGATCTCGATTTGATCGTTGTAGGCGGAGTTCAGCTGCAGGTTCGCGTCCTGAGCGGCGTTCGGCCAGTCCCAGTTTTTGTTCCCACCGTATTCGAGGACGGCGTGGCTGATGCTGTTGGCCGCCCGGGTGGTCTTGTACAGGGCGAGGCCCCCCCACCAGCCCTTCTGATCGTTGGTTCCGGTGAAGGTCACCTTGGAATCGGAGGTGCCGGCGACCTCGAAGGCCGCTTTGCTCCGGACCTCCAGCCCCTTCTTCTCG
>JBDGRG010000352.1:11071-16526 GCA_042218355.1 Bradymonadaceae bacterium | reverse complement strand
CGTCGAATCCGCCCGGAGGGGTGAACGGGTTGCCGTCTCCATCGACGGACCGACCTTGCCCCGGCATCGACCCCACGAACCGGCCCGACACCGCTGCGTCCCTTTCTCGCATGCCCCCCTGCCGACTCCGCACTTCTGGGTCTCGTCCGGCTGACACTCGCACGTCTTCGCTTCGTCGATGTCGCCGTCACAGTCGTCGTCCCGCCCGTCACACGTCTCGGTCGACGGTCCTACTTTCCCGTCGCAGGGGCCCCAGACACCTCGTCTGCACGTCTGGGTTCCCTTTTCACACGTCCCCTTTCCGGTGCCGCACACCCGCTTCGAGCCCGGCACGCAGCCAGTGTCGGCCGTTCCATCCCCGCCGGCCGCGTCCGCTTCTCCGTCCAGCGCCGAGATACCCACGTCGTCGGGTCCCTCGTCCGCACTCGGCGCGCCCCCCTGGACACACCCAATGCCGAGACCCGTCACTGCAGACAGCGCGACCACCCGAGCGACCGTCGACAACTCCATAGCTGCGAGCCCTCGATCAATCGGGGCGAGGAACCGACCGATAACCGATACGGTCGAGGATACCGACCTCCCCGAACAGGTGTCAATTCGAGGGTGTGCTCGGAGCGCGATCACGACCCGTCGGTGGCATCCACTCCACGGGGAGCCGGAAGCGAGAAGGACCTCGACAGCGGCCTCCCCCTGCCGTCTGACCCCGCTCGGACCGTCGATCCGCGAACGCACCGTCTACTCCCCATCGTCGATCCCGGGTCCCGACGCGGACGAGACCCCGGATGGGGGAACATCTCGCCACCCCCCTCGGACTTCCCAACGCGCACCTGGGCGGACCAGGTCCACGTCGATCTCCGAACAACACTCTTGAATTCTCGCGAGCTTCCTCACAACGAGGCACGATAGCCTGCCTCGAGCCCGGACTTCGTTCCTCGAAGCCGTGTCCGGCGGCCCTTCTGTTGAGAGGGAACCCGGGACCGGACAGTCTGCAAAGCGGCCTCCGAAGGTTCGTGAGATCTCCGCCCCCCCTTTGCGCGTCGTTCCGCCCTCGCGCGACAGGCATGCCGCCGCGGGGCCATTCCGGCGCCGGTCGCGGGGCGAAATACACGTCCTCCCCGTACCGAGTGAGGCGTGAGGCGAAGACTCCCGCCCGACCGCCGACCGTAACACCCGTAACTCCCGTAATTCCTGTTACGTCGCCGTGGCGAGCGACTCGACCGGGTCTACCTCCGGACCGACGGTCCCACGTATCGCGTATCGCGCCCCCCCATGTCGGCTCCTCACCGGCCGTCGTCACACGCAGCGGGGGTCGGCCTCGGTCTGGTCGGCGCCCCGTTCCTTCGCCTATGCTGCCGATTGAATCATTCGAGGTGGAACGGGTTGACGACGACTGCTTCTCCCCCCGAGGGGAGTCCGACGAGGCTGCAGATCTCGTTGTCATCGACTCACGGGCTACGTGGACGCGAGGAGAGCGATGCCCGATGTTGGAGATCGTCGCCAACGGTGAGGAATGCGACTCCGCTATGAATCCGTCGGGGCTCCATTTTTTGATTGTCGAGAGCCCCGAGGGGCGAGGCCCTCGGCCAGGCACTGTCGCCCCGCGGTGGAATCGAACCAAGGGCGCCGATCCCGGGGGTCGAACGGATGACATCATCGTCTTTCGAGCCCCGAGGGGGCGACCACACGATCGGCCTGATCACAGACAGCGCGAGTGACACCCTACGACATGCCCGCCCGGTGCCCCGACTGTGACGCCCTCGTCCCCGACGAGGACCTCGACGAGGAGGAGAACCTGGGAAGCTGCTACGGCTGCGGGTCGGTCTTCCAGCTGTCGGACGACGTCAGACGTCCGACACCCGATAGCGCCTCCTCGAACGTCGACATCTCCGAGCGGGCGATCCCGTCTCTCCCTTCCTGCTGATCGCGGCGCCCGTCGGCTACGTCGCGCTGGCCTTCGCCGTGAACCGCACGGTCATCCGGACCGACGGCGAGTCACTGGAGACGACCGCAGGCCCGTTTCCGATCCCATGGAGCCCGAGGGAAGAGACCGGCTCCGAAACGATCCGGGCCTCGGACGTTTACCAGATTTACTGCGAAAAACGCCGCACGGGCCGCCGCGGCAGCATCACCTACGGTGTCACGGCTGTTCTCGAGGGCGGCCGAGGCGTCGAGCTGGTCGAAATCCGCGGCGACGACCTTCAGTCAGCCGTATACATCGAGTCCAGACTCGAGGATTACCTCGACGTCACCGACCGACCGTATCCCGGCGAAGTCGATAGTTGAAACGTCGATCGACGAGTGCAGGTCTCGCCAAGCTCGAGGACCGACCCGGGCACGTCATGCGGCGTCGTGCCCATACGTGGACTCCTACGATATCCGCCGCGCAGACCGGATTCGAGCGAACATGTACCGACTGGTAACCGTCATTCGCCGTCGTCCGCTCCCCGCTGGAGAAACTCGTCGACCTCGGCCGAGGTCAACGTCTCCATCTCCTCCAGTGATTCGGCCAGCGTCTGGCGTTCCATGTAGGCGAATTCGACGACGGCGAGGACAGCGAAGATGCCGACGATCCACAGCAATATGCCGACATCGGTTTCGTACAGGTGATAGAGGACCACCGGCAGTGCCGCGGCGGTCCCGATCAGCCCCACGAGGGGCAGAATGGCGTTCGACCCCGTCTCGTCGCGGAGCCGGAGATTGACCCAGTTGGTGACGCCATCAGCGACGAGGAACGCAATCGATCCGAATTCGGTGATCTGTTTGAGCGATCCAAAGGCCGCAAACAACGCCGTCAGTGCGCCGACGATCACCAGCGCGTAGACCGGAATGCCCTCCCGGTCTCGGAACGAAAACAGCCGCGGCAACTTCCCCTCGGAGGCGACCTCGTGGACCAGCCGCGAGGTTCCGAACAGCGTGGCATTGATCCCCGAGGAGGTCGACTTCACCGCCGACACGATGACCAGCACGAACCCGACCTTGCCGAGGATGGGGATGTTCGAGACGGCCTTTGCGAGCGCCGTCTCCTTGTGGGCGATCAACTGTTCAGGGGTCAACTGGAGGACCGCCATCAGGGAGACCGACAGATAGATCAGGATGGTGATCCCGATGGCGATGTACATCCCCCGGGGGAGGTTGCGTTCGACGTCGGCGATGTCCTCGTAGTCGTAGACCAAAAGCTGGAAGCCCTCGTAGGAGACGAAGATGACGGCGAACCCGACGATCGGGCTGAGGTAACCTTTCGAGAAGAACTCGACCTGACTGATGTCGCCGTCGAAAAAGACGATCCCGAGGGTCGCGAACGACACCAGGAGCACGATTTTGATATAGACGGCGATGTCCTCGACCAGACCGGTTTCCTCGACTCCGAGGATGTTCAGCCCGACGAAGACCCCGACGATCCCGACCGAGAAGATCGGCCGTAAAAACTGCGGCAACTGGACGGCGAAGATCTCGCGAGCGGCCGTCAAACTGTAGGCTCCGAAAGCGAACGCATACATGGCCATCACGCCAACGTAACCGACGATCAAGATCCAGCCGACGTAACCGGCGACGGCCTCGTTGTCGACGGTGTGCTCTACGAACGAAAAGACCCCGCCCTTTTCGCCGAAATGAAGGGTCAATTTCAGATACGAGTACGCCGTGATCAGGGTGATGATCCCGGCGATCGCATAAGAGATCGGCACGGCGTTGCCACTCTGTTTCATGGCGACGCCGAGAACGGCATAGATGCCGCCCGACACCATGCCGCCGACACCCATCGCGATGACCTCTTTGAGGCCAAGCTCACCACTGTTGTCAGACATCTGTAGGCTCTCCCGTGGCATCCGAGTGAGTCACATCGCCTTCATATGGGTGTAACTCTCGCTGTGATCGGTGCAACGTACTGTCCCCCTTTGGGGCTGAAACCAAGTCCATGGCTCCGATCGATTCCCGGGCTTTGTCTCGCTGCGCTCGACATCGCCCGGCGCTACGCGCTGGCGCCCCTTCGGGCCTTCGAGTTGGACGTGCTTCGGACGGTTTCGAGCCCCCGAAGGGAGCGAAAGCACGTAGCCCGGGGGTGCGAACCCCCGGGTTGGGAGTGAGCAGAGTGAGATATTCGAGCCCCGAAGGGGCGATAGCACTTCCGCAAACGGCAACTCGGTTTGATGAATCGCGACGACCGAGACGACGTCCGGCACATCGCGCGTCTCGATAACAGAGAGATCTGCACCCGTCTCGAACTCTCGGCGACGCGGACGGGACCGGAGGGGTCGGGGATTGGCGATGTCGTCGCGATGGTCGAGGGGAGGGGGTAATTCAATGCTCTAGAGCACGCTGAAAGAATCGTAGCCAGAGCTTCCAGCTCCGAGCGGGCGGTCGCGTCAGGGCACTGGAAGCGCGGTCGACGCTGCTCTCGGCCGGCAGCGAAAATTGCCACGGTTTCCGATCAGACTCGGTCGAGAAAGGGATCCCGTCATCACGACTTGCGCGTTTGGAGGACTCGGGAATTCGAGAGATTGCGTCTCGCCGGAGACGCGCCCTGCAGGTGGCCCGCATACCGGACGGGAGTACGCCGGACGAGACCACGAGAACACCCGTGGCGTGACCCTCGTTTCAGCGGGGCCGCCGCTCTCCGGGGGGCCGACCTTCTGGTCCGTCAAATTGACCCCTTCGGTTACATCCGTACGGTCGAGACAGGATTCGGAGCTTCTACTCGTCGTCAGTCGAATCTCGAGCACGCAGGGACCAGACATGATCGAGTCGAACGGATGGTGGACGAGTGTTGCATTGATCGTCGCGCTGCTCGGCGCCGGTGGTTGCGCCACCTCGACGCCCGTCGAGAAAGCACCGCTCGCCGAAGAGAAAAAACAGGCGCTGAAGAAACAGCTGATCGGCACCTGGAGACACGTCGCGACGGTCAAGAACGGAAATCGCAGCCCCGCCGGCACGGAGAACGGTTACATTCAGTGGACGTTCCGCGAGGACGGAATCATGAAGTTTCGACAGAAGATGCCCTCGGTCGGCGTCGACCAGAAGCGAACGACCGGATGGCATCTCGAGGGGAGAAACCTGGTCATGGAGGCAGGCGACAAAGGAAAGAAGACGTACTACCGCGTCGACGAGTGGAGCGGCGACGAAATGAAGTGGTTCAACTATACCGCCTCGAACACCTTCATCTTAAAACGGGTGAAGTGAGCTCGACGGGCCGACGCCATGCGAGGCACGAGGTGTTTCGTCCGTGGAACCTACGGGCCCGTTTGCGAGTGATCGGTCGAGCGGTATCTAAGGGGGACGGGGGGATGGCTCCACGGAGTTTCCGTCGGGCTACCGTCGGTCATCTGAGAGGAGTCTCACTCGTCGTGCATTCGATACCAACGGGTCGTGATCGCAGTCGGAGCCGACTGCCGACTCGACGTTTCCGCACGGGGGATGTTTGTCTCGACGGTGTCACGACACGGGGGTCGGTCCCGACGCA
>JBDGRG010000352.1:5368-11061 GCA_042218355.1 Bradymonadaceae bacterium | reverse complement strand
GTCGAGATTGCCGCCAGTGGACTCCACGAGGACATGGCCGGCGCCGCCGGCGACTGCGGCGAGCGTGTCGCCGTCCCCGCCGTCGGTGAGGGTCATGTCACCGCCGCTGCGCCGCGCCGTCTTGCTCTCGCTCGCCGTGCTCGGTTCCTGGGCGTCCGCCTGCTCGGACCCCTCGACCTGCTCGACCGATGCCGAATGCTTCGAGGGACAGATCTGTTCGGATGGCAAATGCGTCTCGTCGTCCGGCGGCGATGCGCGGACGAGCGATGTCGACGAGGAGGGCGACAGCACGGACGCGGATGCGAGCGGCACCGACGCCGACGACCCCGGCGCGGACAGCCGCCCCCAGCCCGACGCGCCGAATGGCGGGGAGGACACCGATGACGATCCCGACACCGGCGGGCCGACCTACGTCGACGTGGCGGCGGGCCGACGTCACGGCTGCGGGCTGCTCAGTGACGGTCGGGTCTACTGCTGGGGAGATTCCGGGGGTGCCCAGCAAGACGTCCCGACCGACGAACGCTTCGTCGCGATTCGGGCGGGCAGCGAAGTGACCTGTGGCGTGACGAGGGACGACAAATTGGTCTGCTGGGGGTGGCAGGACGTCCAGAGCGAGACGCCGAAGCGCCTGCCGTCGAATCTGAAGTCCGGGACGTCGTTCGATGTCGGTACCGGCGGGTCGTCCTACAACTACGCGGTGGTGTGCGTTCAGGAGCAGCAGGGGTCGACAAAGGCATTCTGTTACGCCCGAAAGAAGGGGAACGATTTCGAGGTAGTCGGAGCAGATTCACTCCGCGACCTCTCGGTCGGCGATCAGTTCGCGTGTGCCGCAACCGAGCGGGGGATCATCTGCAACGGCAAGGGCGAATTTCCGCCCGGAAGCGCAACAGAACGCGACGCGATCGGCTCCGCCAAGGCGATTTCATGTGGACCGGAGAATTGCTGCGCCGTCGAGTCAACCAACGACGTCACCTGTTTCTACGAGCACAGCCGAAATTTCATGAACGCGCCGATGGGGGCGATGGATCTGGTGGCTGCGGGGGAGAAATTCGCCTGCGGACGGCGCGTCAGCAACGGGACCGTCCGGTGCTGGGGCCACTCGAGCCGGGAGGCGGCGACGATTCCGATGGCACTCGCGAAACTTAACGTCGCCGACCTGGACGCCGGCAACCGTCACGCGTGTCTGCTGACACGGGGGGGTAAGATCGAGTGCTGGGGAAAATCCGACGACCAACGGACAGCGGCACCATCGCCGTCGATCGCAGTGTCCCGTCTGGAGAGCGGGAAATGACGGATGCTCGGGGTGGGCGAGGAATCGCCCTCGAAGACCTCGTCATTCGCGGGCCGCAAGCGGCGCGATGTGCGTCGACCAGTCGGTTTCACCGTCGGCGTTGCAGAACTCGACGCGACCGCGGTCGCGACGTAGCTCGATGAAGAGAAAACCGAGTTCGTCACTCGCAAACTCGGGATCGTTGCCCCGCTCTCTCAGATCCCGGGGATACGAACCGGCTCCACTGACGGCGAAGTACGTATCGCAGATCTCGGCAGTGGACGAGAGTTTCGGGACCCGGCCGAGCCACTGCCGGGTATGATCGTGGCCCGACAGATACAGGTCGATGCGCCCGCATACGTTGCGCTCGACCCACCTGCGCAGTTTGCTGCCCTTCTCGGCGTTCCCGTGCAACGCGTTCGACCGATACGGATCGTGGGCCAACATGATGTTCCACCTCGCCCTCCCGTCGGCGAGCACGTCGTCCACGAAGTCGGCCTGGCGCTGGGCACTCTCGCCGCGGTCGTCCATCGGCGTCGTATTGACTCCGATCAGCCGGACGAAGCCGAGCCGTCGGGACCAGAGCTCCGACGGAAAATGGAACCAGTCCCTCTCGGAGGCGTATTCGGTCCAGTACTCGATGCGATCCTCGTCGTACTCCGCGTCGTCCCCCAGGTCGTGGTTACCGAGAGCGAAGTAGACGGGCATCCGCGGGCGGTCGTCCTCCTCGCCCTCGGCGGGCGGCGGGCCCTTCTTCAGCACCGAGAACGGATCGCCGATCTTTTCCTCCAGTTGCGGGGCCTCCGGCCCCTCGAGGGGGTCCCCGTAGACGGCGTCCCCCGGAAGGAGGAAACCATCGCACCCGCCCGCCTGGTCGCACCGCTTTTGGATCCCTCGCAGCACTCGTGCCTGTGCCTCGTTGGCGTAGCCGGTATCGCCGACCGCGACGAACCGGTAGACGTCCTTCGAGTCGTCGCGCCGCAAACCCGCCGCGCTGCCCCCCGAGCCCTGTGCACCGCTCTGGGCCTGCGACGCGCCCTCGGCGGTCGTCGGCGAACCGTCCGGGGTGCGCGCCGGTGCACAGGCGACGACCGATCCAAGGAGAAACGCCGCCCATACGATACGATGTGAGCGGCGAAACCTCATATTGACTTCCCTCACGATTACCTCGTCGATCGACAGATTTCGCTCGTAGGCCGACTTCCTCTCGCGCCCGACCGCTGATTCGTCGATCCCGGTGCTGAAGCTTCCGACCGCGTCGCTCGCTCGTCCGTCGGGGCCCACCGCGCCTTCTCCGTCCTCCCTGATCTTTCTTCCTTCGTTCTTCCGCCTTCGTCCTTCTGGTCCCCGGGTGGGCAGCCGGACGTTTTCGACGGCGCTGAAGCACGGCCTGCGCTCGGTCTCTGTCAGCCGGCGGCGCTCGAGCACCGCCGACCGGGACCTTGCCTTCCGCCTTCACCCTTCTTCCGTGCTCCTTCTTCCTTCATCCTTCTCCCTTCATCCCTCTACCTTCATCCTTTTTTCTTCACCCCTCTCCCTTCATCCTTCTTCCTTCATCCCTCCCCTTCATCCCTCTGCCTTCATCCTTCTTCCTTATCTTCGGGCGTCAGCACCCGGACATCGACCCCGCGATCTCGAAGATACTCCACGACCTCCCTGCGATCGGTCCGTTCGGCCGCGCTGAAGAGCTCGAGAAGGATCTCGTCGGCCTCGTCGGCCTCCTCGTCGAGTTCGTAGTACGCCGGAGTGAACGGAACCCAGAATTCGAGTTCGTGGCCCCGGCCGGCGGCCAGTGAGAGGGCGTCTCCCAACGAATCGAGGTGGCGGATACCACACAGATCGGAGAGGACGATCATCCGGAGCGGCGAAGAGGCGTCGGCGGCGGCTCGTTCGACGGCGGCGGTGAGCCCGGCCTCCTTGGGGTCGCTTCGCGCCAGCGACCGGTACGGGATCGGAACGCCGCGGAGCAACGCGAACTCCCTGAGCGGAGAGGGTCGTTCACCGATTCGCCCCGCCCCGACCGACGGGGTCGCGAACTGTTCTCGCTCGAGCTCCAGCCGGCTCTCGATCCACCGCGCCAGCAGCGGCCGGTCGACGGACTCGCCGTCGTCCTTTCGAAAATCCAGTCGCTCCTGGACCAGGAGGTAGTCGGCGAGGCGATCTGCCAGCTGGGCGTCGTCGAATTCGGTTCGATCGGGGTCGACGACCGACCGGACACCGGTCAACATGCGCAGCAGTCGGCGGTAGTGACTGGGCGTTCGGCCGGCCCGGAGATGACCGTGGACATCGCTGCCGAAGGTCGTCAGGGCGACGCGGCTGCGCCGACGTACTGCCGCATCGGCGATCTCGGCGCCGACCTCGAGCGCGTGCTCGAGTTTCGGTTCGTCCGATCGCGGGCCGCGCATCGATCCGGAGACGTCGAGGAGAATCG
This sequence comes from Bradymonadaceae bacterium, assembly GCA_042218355.1. Lineage (GTDB taxonomy): Bacteria > Myxococcota_A > Bradymonadia > Bradymonadales > Bradymonadaceae > CAJXPB01. The sequence goes on along the minus strand of JBDGRG010000352.1, from coordinate 7,360 downwards.
ACGTCGGGCGAGTCGACGGCGATTCGAACTCCCGAGAGATCAGCCGACGCAGACGGACGGTCGGCTTCCAGGCGACGCGCTTTAGTGGATCCGAGGGCTGATATTCGCGCAGCTCGCGCACGGTCATGCCCCCGGCACTGACGTCCGATCGCCGTCCCCGCCGTTCGCCCCCGGTCTCGGTCGGACGACGGTCGCGGACGAGCCGCCCGGCGGCCGGATAGAATTCGAAGACGCAGGGACACGGAAGGTAGTCGCGGATCTGCATCAACCCGAGTGGATCCTCGGCGGTGACGTCGAACCCCTGGAGGACCCATCGGCCCGTGCGGGCGGCGCCGATGCGGACCTGCCCCTCGGCCTCTCCACCGGGCGCGACGGTCCCGATTCTCCATTCACCCCGGAGATCGAGCGCATCCGCCGCGTACGGCGTGCCGCCGAGTCGGAAGACGGGAGCGGCCGAATCGTTGCGCACGCGAACGCCCAGTTCGATCCAGTCTCCGACGACGTGGCCACTCGACGCCAGTCCCGCATCGAGGCCGCTGGTGACCTCGAGGCGGACGAACCGACGGTCCAGCGCCAGCATCGAGGGCACGGTCAGCGCCCACGCGACGGCGAAGGCGAGGAAGACCGCGCCGGCGGCAAAGACCGCGGCGGGCCGACCCACGGCGACTCCGACGCCGAGGGCGACCGCCGCCGCCGCCCAGAGCCAGACCCCGCGAGTTGTCAGCTCGACGCCCAATATCCGGTCACTGGGTGATTAGATGATTCGGTGATCAGGGGGTTCGATGATCCGAGGATTCACTAGTTAGGTGTCGAGGTGGAGTTTTCCACGTATTTCGGCGTGGCGAATCCCATCATCTCGTTCGACCGAAATCGATATCGGCGATCATGGAAGGTCGTTTACGAAAACCCGATCGTCCAAGCGGCGCGACGCCGACGACCTCCCCGGCGCGACGTGCCGTGCGCCGGCAAATGCCTCAACCCGGGTATGCAACCGAGCGATCCGACGAAACTCTCGCCTAGAAACTGACTGAATCGACCGCCGACTCGACGACGTCGGCGGCGTCGGCACCCCCGAGTTCGGCCTCTGGAGACATCGCGATTCGATGTGCGAGGACGGGTTCGGCGAGTTTGCGAATGTCGTCGGGGAGCACGAAGTCTCGGCCGGCGAGGACGGCCCGGGCCTTCGACGAGCGGACCAGGGAGAGCCCGGCGCGGGGCGAAGCCCCCAACTGGGTGCGGTCGTGTTCGCGGGTGTAGCGGGCCAGCCGGACGACGTACCGTTGCAGGTCCTCCGAGACATGCACCGCGTCGGTCAGCTCGCGGAGCTGTCGGATGTCGCCCCCTTCGAGAATCTGCTCCGCGGGATCGGGGGCACTCTGGTGCGTCTCGAGGACCTTCACCTCCTCGTCCTCGGTCGGATACCCGATATCGATCTTCAGCAGAAACCGATCTAGCTGGGCGCGCGGGAGCCGATAGACGCCCTCTTCCTCGACGGGATTGCGCGTGGCAAGGACCAGAAAGGGTTCCTCCAGCGGGTGGGTGCGCCCCTCGATGGTGACCTGCCGCTCCTGCATCGCCTCCAGCAGCGCAGCCTGCGTCTTCGCCGGCGCACGGTTGATCTCGTCGCCCAGCACGACATTCGCGAAGATCGGCCCGCGGCGAAGGACGAACTCGTTGGATTCGAGATTCGGAACGTAACTGCCGTTCGCGACGATCGGGCCCTCGCGGAATTCGAACACGCGATCGCGCTGATCGAATACCTGGGTGCCGGTCACGTCGGCGGGGAGCAGATCCGGGGTGAACTGGATCCGCCCGAACTCGGCGTCGAGCGTCCGGGCGAACGCGCGCACGAGGGTCGTCTTGGCCACCCCCGGGACCCCCTCCAGGAGCGCGTGTCCCCGGGCGAGCGTCGTCACCAGGAGCAGTTCGATCGTCGATTCCGGACCGACGAAGATCCGACCGACCTCGGATTTGAGTCGGTCGACCGCATCC
>JBDGRG010000352.1:0-5358 GCA_042218355.1 Bradymonadaceae bacterium | reverse complement strand
CGTTGACGGTGAGTTCGATGTCGTGTTCCATGGTCAGACGAGGCTGCGGATGCGTCGTTCATAGTCCTCCTTCCGGTCCATGTACTCGAGCGCGGTCATCGCCCGCCGGTACATCTGTACCAATTCGCGTTTCCCAAAGTAAGCGTCGCCCTCGATGAAGATCCGGTGGCGAGTCGGCGCTCGAGCCAGCGATTTCAGCAGTGCGCGGACCTGGCCCTCGACGCGCCGGCGTTCCTCGGGCGGACAGTCGTCGAGATACTCGCGGGCGAACCGGTCGGCCAAGCCGGCGATCGACGGCCGCGATCCGGGGCTGAGCGTATCGACCCCCATCTCCTCGAGAAACAGCTCCTCGAAGTTCTCCTTGAGGATCGCGACGGGGAGCGCGTAATCGCCGTCCCCGTCCTCCCCTCCGAAACGGCGAAGGTTCCACTCGAATTCGCTCGTCGCCGGCGGCGAGTGGGTGAGGGACTCGTCGATGTGTTCGCTGTAGGAGGGTCGTTCGCGCAGCGAGAGGACCGCGCCGAGATAGAGGAGCAGTCCGAAGGCGAGGATCATCGCGAGGTAGCGCAACAGAGGCGAGGCGGGGACGTTGCGCTGGACCTTCCGGATGGACTCGTCGATCGAATCGGCCGGTCCCGACGCTTCGCCCTCGCCGCCGGTCTCGTAGCTGCCCGTCACCCGGAACTGGCCCGTGTAGAGGCGCGGACGACACGGGTCGGCTCCCCGGCAGAGGTACGCGAGGACGTTCTCCGCAAAGGTGGCGTTGTCGGCCAGCCCCATCATCAGGTTGATGAAGAGGCTCGGATCCGCGGCGAGCACGGCGGTTCCATTCCCGAGTTTCATGTCGTAGACCAGCCCCCCCGAGGCGTCGTACGGAACCACCGGCTCGCCGTCGTGTTCGAGCAGTGCGGGATGATTGGCCACGAGCGTGCGCACGCCCTTCAGCAGCGCATGTCGGCCCGGGGGATGGAAGATCGGCAGACGTTGGTCGTCGCGCAGAAATGTCGAGTGGGGAAGCGCATCCGGGACCGACCGCTGGACACCAAAGCGCCCGAAGACCGACCCGGCGGCGCCGAAATCGTCGGCCACCAACACGCGCCCCCCGTCGGAGACGAACGACGCGAGGGAGTCGGCCCCGACCTCGACCCGCGGATGGAGCAGGATCATCGGCTGATCCGGCTCGATTCGGCTCCAGTCGAGAGTCTCTGCCCGCTGGAGCTCGATGTCGCGCCCGTCGGCCCGGGCGTCGAGTTCCGAGAGCCCGCGCCAGCCCGGATTGTCCAGTCCGAAGCTGGCACCCGTCGGCTGGGCGACGGCCCCCCATGGAAGACCGACGGTCACGACGAACGCGACGACGAACGCCAGCACCGAGCGTCTCGCCCGACCGCCAGGAGTGGCGAGGGCGGACCGGTCCGAACGGTGACCGTCCGTCCCGCCGGCTCCGGATGGAGTCGGGGGGCCGAACGAACCGGCATGCGGGCCAGCCCCCCGGCCGCGTAGCCGATCGAGATCCGGGGTCCCCCCCCCGGGTGCCGTCCGGTCGCTGACACACGTCACCACATGCCCCTCACAGGGAGTCCAGAGACTCCACGCCCACCGGTACCTTCCGGAACGGGACCCCGACGGCCGGAGCCGGTTGAATCTCGCGCCCGCCGGCCGGATATTGCCCGCCGCGAACCCCCTTGCTCACCGAAGCGCCCCGTCCATGTCTGTGATCGGCGCTCGCCGCCGATTCGTTGCGTCGAATTTGTCATTCCGGCCCTCGCTTCCAACGATTCGGCCATGCCCGCCGCCCGTCGTCGGCCGGACGACGCTTCGACGTGGATTGGAACCACCGCCCGGTCGGCTCGCCGTTCGGGGGGCGACACTGAGGCACGACCGCCCGGAGACGACCGACCGCCCGCACGAAACGCTCGCACAACCTCTCGGCGCGTCCCAGACACGCCGGCGACGTCGTCCCGACTCCTTCCATCAGCCCTCGCCTGCTTCGTCGGCGATCTCCGCTCGAAGTTGCTCGGCAATGCGCCGCGCCAGCCGCCACGTCTCGCGGCCGTGTCGGCGATCGCTGAACCAGGTCTCCTCGACGATGTCGCGCAGCGCCTCGACATACTCCCGCGTCGACGCCGGCTCGTTCCGTCCGTCGATCAACTGCCGGATCCGCCGGGCGAAGGTCGTGGCCCGATCTCCGTCGACGGCCTCGGTGCCCGCCGCTCGGTGGAGCAAGGCTTCGATGTCCCGCGGCGAGACCTCTCCCCAGCGGACGCCGCCCTCGGCCGCGCGCGCCAGCGACTCGTACATCCGACGAATCTTCAGTGGAACGGGCACCAGCTCGAATCGAGCATCGGCCAGTCCCCCGTCGTGAGGCAGTTCCACGCGCAATCGACCGGGTGCGTACGTCGGCGCATCGGCCGTCAATTCCCACGTCCCCTCCGCGAGCTCCTCGAAAGCGAACCGGCCGTCTTCGCCGGTCGTCTGCGCGTCCCGCTGTCGGTCCTCCCCGTCGGAACGTCGGCACTCGACGCGGGCGCCCTCCACCGGTTCCCCGCGGAGCGGGTCCCAGACGACGCCCGCCACCGAATCGCCGGGGGCCTCGTCGACGGAACCCGTCCGGGCGACCGCGATCTCGGCCTCCTCGTCGAACGCGCGCTCGAGGTCCGGCTCGTCGGCCGGGGAGCCGCGGCGATCGCGCCACCGCCGGCGGGCCAACCGCCAGGCCCCCCAACCGAGGAAGAGAACCAGTCCGCCGAGGCCGACGACCGCAGCGAGATCCGCTCCGTAGCGCTGAACCGACCGGTCGAGCCGCACGGATCCGACCTCGTGGGTCGACGCCGGCCCCACCGGGGGCATCACTCTCGCGCGGGCTCGCCAACGCCCGTCGGAGAGTGATCCCAGCTCGAAGAACGCCCGGAAGACGCCATCCCCTTCGGTCCGCGTGCGTCTCGTCCGAGACCGGGCGACCCCGCTCGCATTCGAGCCCACATCGGGGCCTCGCGACCGGCTCCGCACCAACTGCAACTCGACCGGTGCCGAGGCGACCGGTCCCTCCGTCCCCTCGAGCCGCCCCCGCACCTCGACGCCGCGTCTCAGACGGTCCCAGACGACCCTGGCAGACCCGGAGACCTCGAGCCTCCGGGCCAGCCCGATGGAGGTCCGCGACGGCTCCGCTCCCTCGGCGCCGGGTGTCTCGTCCGTGACGCGCACGACGACCGGGTTGTCCCCCGGTTCGAGCCACTCCGAGACGTCGAGCCGCCCCCGTCCGTGCCCGCCGAGCTGAAGGCGGGCTCGGCGTTCGCCTCCCACCGAGATCGCCACCTCGGCCGGACGGGGCGTCCCGCCGGCGGTCGCCCGGACCCGGACGGGGACGCGGCTGGCTTTGCCGACGACCAGCTGCGGGGCCCGGGTCGACAGCTCGATCGGTTCGCGGCGGACGGTCGTCTCGACCCGCTTCGACGCGCCCTCGAGATGGGAGGTCGCCGAAAATCGAGCTCTGACCGCGTACTGGCCCGGCTCCAACCCGGGGAACGACGCGGTGAACCGACCCTCGCGGTCGGTCAGAGCCGACTCGGTCGTCGGATCGACGGCGGCGGACGAGACGGGATCGACCGTCACCTCCACGGACCGAGTCGACAGCGGGGCCCCGAGTTCGTCGTGCAGCCGGCCGCGGACCTGGAGATACGTCCCCGCCGGACGCGCCGAGAGAGTCAACTCGGTCTTACCGCGCACACGGAGATCCAGTGCCATCGCCGTCGACGCGGCTGCGACGACGACGAGAAACGCGCAGGCAGCCGCCCCCCAGCGCCGGGTCCGACCGGCGTCGACCCCGTCGGCGTACCCCCCTTCAATCCGAATCGGTCGACGAATCCGAGGCCTCCGCGTCGAGCTGCTCGCGCACCCAATCGGCTCGCGCTCCATGGGGCGCCAAGTCGAGATATCGCTCCAGCTGCTCGCGGGCAGCTCCCCCCGCCCGGAGCTCGAGCTCTGCCAGCTCCAGTCGAGCCGCCGCGTACGTCGAATCCTTCTCGAGGGCTCGCTCCAGCAGCGACCGGGCCCGATCGCGGCGGTCGGTCGCCCGCGCAAAGCGAGCCCGCTCGACCAACACGCCGGGCGTCGGGCGAGCGCGCTGGAGGGGACCGTCCGCGCCCTCGACGCCGCGACGGCTCCCGCGCAGCACCGCGATCCACCGCAATGCCTCGTTGGCAACGGCGGAGTCGGGTTCGGCCCCCCCACCGTGGTGCTCGACCAGCCGCGCGAGCACGCGCCGCGACCTCGCCCCCGCCTCCGACGCCACACTGGCGCGCCCGAAGCCCCGCACCGCGGCGAGTCGTTCGGGTCGAGCGACGATCGCCCGGTAGAAGGCGTCCCGGGCCCGCTCCGGCCGATCCGAGAGGAGGTGATACCGGGCCGTCCAGAGCGCAACCCCCCCCTGCTGGGACTGGAACCGCCGCGACCGTCCCAAAAATTTCGAACCATCCGACCCGTTTTTCAACTCGGCCACCAGGCCCCGCAACCAGTTCGCCCGCGAATGCGACGGCTGGCGGTCCAGCGCTCGCTCGAGCCAATCGATCGCCCGGTCCAGCCGGCCCGACCACGCCAGGACCTCCCCGACGTCGGCCGCGTAGTCGACGTTCGCAGCCGAGACGTCGGCCAGCGTCGAGACCGTCTCGAGGTCCTCGACGTCCGCCCCACTCCGGACGTCCACGAGCAGGCGCAGCCGGGTGTACAGCGCCGGCCGAGACCGCCGCCAGCCGGTCCGCGCCAACAGGTCGCGGGCCGCTCCGGGACGATCCAGCGCCGCAAAGGCCTGCAGCGCAAACCGGACGCCCTCGGGACCGGCGGACGCCGGGTCGTCGAGGCGCTCGACCAGCGAGACGACCCGTCGGTGCCGCCCGGCGCGATGCGCCTCGACCAGTCTGCGAGCCCACCCCGCCCCGCCGACCGAGTCACTGCTCCCCTCGAGCTCTCTCTCGAGTGTCGCCCGCAGGACCCACGCGCTCCGCCGCCCCTCCGACGAGGGGGCGACCGACTCGAGCGCCCGCCGCGCGCGGCGCCGACGACCGAGCGCGGCGAGCGTCCGGATCCGCTCCAGCTGCACCCGGCCCGCCGTCCGACCGTCCGACGAGTGGACGCGGCACTCGAGCCGCGGCTCCGCCGTCGGCGGGAGATTCCACTCCCCGGACATCGACCGGGTCTCCAGGGGAACCGGTCCGTCGGCGCGCATGAACTCGGCGGCCAGATCCGCTCGACCGGCCTCTCGAAGCGCTCTCGGCGCCACGGCGCAGAGGCGCGATTCGGCGCGCGCCCCCAGCCCCGGAACCGACGCGAGCTCGCGAAACGCCTCGTAGCCCGCATCCACCCGAA
>JBDGRG010000351.1:5217-7045 GCA_042218355.1 Bradymonadaceae bacterium | reverse complement strand
ACCCAGAGTGTCCACTCGTGATCGGAGTTGTTGCAGTACCGATTGTTGTCGCCGTTTCCGAAGACGAGCCGAAAGTTGCGGTCGTATTTCGACACGTCGATCACTTTGGGCTGCCAGCCGGTGTTCAGCGCGGTTCCGCCGGCCTTGCGCTGCATGATCGTGTGCCATCCGGACGAGTCCTTCAGCAGCATGTTGACCCGGCCGTAAGCGCGAGTCTCCGTCCGATACCAGAACACCAGCTTGTCCGGCTGGGACGCGAACGAGTACTGCCGCGAGATCCCGGCCGCCGTCCCGCACGCGCCCCTGGCTCCGGAGGCGCGGGCGGATTCACTCCCTCGGGAGGCATGATCAGTGGCGTCGTCCGACGTCGAGAAGCTGTTCGAGACGTTGCCGGTGCTGAACGAGTTCCACGGCACTTCGTCCGCCCCGCTCCCCTCGAATCCGATCTCGCGCCGGTACTGGATCTGCAGATTGTCGGCCCACATCTTCCAGTCGTGGTCGAAATTCTTGCAGTGGGGCGACGAATCGTCGGCATTGCCGATGACGAGTTTGAAGCGGTCGTCGTAGTCCGAGATGTCGAACGTCTTCGTCGTCCACCCGATGCTGAAACCGTTCCCCTTGCCCTTCTTTTCCCAAAGGACGTGGTATCCGCTGGAGTCCTTCAGAAGTAGGTTCGCCCGACCCCAGTCGGGGGCGGTGGCCTTGATGTCGATTTTCACGATTTGCGGATCCCCCTTCAGGTCGAAGTCGTGCGCCGCTCCACCCGCATTGCCGCAGACCCCTCGGGCGCCGTGGGCGTGGACCGACTCCGAACCCCCGGAGCTGGTCCCCGAGTGATCGAGGTCGACGGAGACCCGATTCGACCCGTCGACGAATTTGCTCCAGCCCGGATCCTTGCCCTCGAAATCCTCCGACTCCACCGGGTCCTCGTCGGTCGCTCCGTCGCAGTCGTCGTCCTCGGCGTCGCAGATCTCGGGCGACGGTTGGACGCCACCGCTGCACGACGACCACTGGCCGTTCTGGCAGCGCTTCGTCCCCCTGGCGCACGCACCGACCGCCGTACCGCAACTCCGGGGGCCGAGTTCGTCGGTCTGCCCGTCGCAGTCGTCGTCGACGCCGTCGCACCGCTCTTGCCGCGGCGCGGTCGCTCCCGTGCACGTCGACCACGACCCGTTCGTACATCGCCGACGACCCTGCTGGCACCGGCCGGTGTCCTTCCCGCACGACCGGGCCTGGAGGTCGTCGGTCTGCCCGTTGCAGTCGTCGTCCTTTCCGTTGCAGGATTCGCTCGTCGGCGTCGTCGCCCCCATGCACGCGGTCCAGCTCCCTCCTCGACAGTGACGGCGCCCCTTCCGGCACCGACCGGTCGATTTTCCGCAGGAGCGCGGATTCAATTCGTCGGTCTGCCCGTCGCAGTCGTCGTCCTTTCCGTTGCAGGTGTCGTTCGACGGTCGGGTCCCACCGTTACAGGCGCTCCACGACCCGCCGCGACAGTTCTGAGTACCCTTCGAGCACTGGCCGTCGTTCGTTCCGCACGGCCGACGGAGCATCTCGTCGACCCGACCGTCGCAGTCGTCGTCCTTCCCGTTGCAGGTCTCCCGACTACCCTCGATCCCGCCCGTGCATTCGCCCCAGCTCCCGTCTTTGCAGGTCTGAACGCCGCGTTCGCAGACGCCCGTCGAATGGCCGCACTTCTGGGTCTCCCCCGGTCGACACTTGCACTCGCTCGATTCGTCGACGTCGCCGTCGCAGTCGTCGTCCTCGCCGTCACACGACTCCGAGGGTTCCGGTTCGGCGCCGCCGCGGCACGGCCCCCAGGAGCCGCCTC
>JBDGRG010000351.1:0-5207 GCA_042218355.1 Bradymonadaceae bacterium | reverse complement strand
AGCGCTGGGTCCCCTTCTGGCAGATACCAATCCCTCGCCCGCACGTGCGAGTCGACCCGTCGACACAGCTCGGAGCCGCGTCGAGCCCAGCATCGTCCCCGCCCTCCACGTCGGCCGGAGCGGCGTCGCGTCCCCCGCCGGTGGCGTCTCGACCGGCGGGGGGAGTTTCGCCGCGCGCACAACCGGCGACCAGCGAGAGAGCCACGAGCATCGTGGCCAGCGCGGGAGATGCCCTCGAGATGTGAGGGGCGGTCGGCACGGTCGACCTCCTGGTCGGGCGTGTTGCCTCGCGTACACGCTCGAATCTAGCGGCCGCGAGGATGCGCAACAAACGCGCTCGTTCGGTATGAGGCGAGGACGGACTCGCCGATTCGCTCGTCGCCTCGGGCCAAGACCCCCGTGTTGCGCCTCGGTCGAGACGCGCGGTCGAGACGGTCGAGACGTGCGGTCGAGACGTGCCACCCACTTTGCAAGTCGTTGAATACCCGATGGTTTCGAGTTTTCATCCCGATGCGAAGTCCGCCGGTCGGACGACCCGCTCGCGAGCCGTGTTGCGCGACGCACGATCGGGCGATCGACTGCCGTCGTCTTCCCTTTGGGGGGGGGCGGTCGCCAGGGCCGGGGGCGGAGGTCCCTCAGTCGAGGGGTTTCCACTCGAAGCTGAAGGCGTATCGGTGAACAAGGCGGACGGGCTTGCCGGCGGGAGTAGGGGGGAACGACCAGTTCTCCGCCAGGTCGACCACGCAGTCGACGTCGGCGTCGCGACCCCGTGACTCGCGCACGCTGACGGAGGAGACCTCGCCGCCGCCGGTGACGGTCAATTCGAGTTCCACGACCGCCGACGTGCCGGCGTCCGGCCCGAGCGACGACTCGAGGCAGCGCTGGACGGCCGGATTTTTGGATTCGAAGACTCTGGAGGCGGTCTTCCTGGTGAGGACTCCCGGAACGTCCTGGAGCTCGCCGCCCTGCCGGGGAGTCGCGCCGGTCGGATCGGCGGACTCACTGCGTTTGTCCAGCGTTTTCACGGCGGCCAGAGCTGCCGAGGCCGCCACGGCGCGCTGGCCGATCAGCTGTGCTCGACGGTTCGCACGCCGTCGGGTGCCGTCGATCACGTCGTACACTCGGCGCGCTGCGCTCTCTTCGGCCGTCTGTATCCGCGCCGAGACGGTCGACACCGCCGTGCGGAGCCCCGTGCGATTCGAGGTGCCTCGGTCCGCCGTCAGCCACAAGATGCCGACGGTAGCTGCGAGCACCGCGGCGCCGACCCACGCGAGGGCCCTCGACTCGAGACGGTTCGCCGACTCGTGCTCCTCACGGTCGACCTCCCTCTCGGTCGGGCTCTCCCCGGGCTCGTCGTCGGCACCGGGACTGGCGGCTGGCGTGGGGGCTTCGTCCGACAGGTCGGCCGGGACGGTCTGGTCCAGCGCTTCGCTGTACTCCCGGGTCGGCTGCCCCTCGCGGGGGATCGTCTCGCCCGGGGAATCGCCCCCGACGCCGACCTCGTCCGGTTCGGAGACGGCGTCCACCGGCAGTTCGACGGAGGAATCGCCCCAGACGTCCTCGCGGATCGTCTCGAGTCGTTGACGAAACTGACTCGCCGACTGAAATCGATCGGCCGGTTCCTTGGATAGCGCCCGCATGATCGCCTGTTCGAACGATGCGGGAATCGCCGCCGGCCCGTCGAGTTTCGACGGTTCTTCGTTGACGTGTGCCAGGAGCGTCTCGACCCGCGCTCCCCGGGCGAACGGGGCGCGGCCGCTGATGATCTGATAGAGGATGCAACCCAGGGCATACAGGTCCGCCCGGTGGTCGACCTCCTCGTCCATGCACTGTTCCGGACTCATGAAGTCCGGGGTCCCGAAGATGTCCCCGCTCTTGGTGACCGGCGTCTGATCCGAATCGAGCGCCTTGGCCAGGCCGAAATCGAGCAGCTTGACGAAGATCTCCTCACCGATTTCGTCGACCAGGAAGATGTTCTCGGGTTTGAGATCTCGGTGCACCACCTGTTCGTCGTGGAGCGTCTCCAGTGCCTCGCAGACCTCGATCCCGATGGCCAACGTCTCCTGGAGTGTCAGATCGTCGCCGCGCATCCGTTCTCGAAGGGACGCTCCCTCCAGATACTCCATCGCCAGATACAGCGCCCGGTCCTGGGTCGACGCCTGCCCGAAGTCGTGGATCGTCACGCACCGGGGATCGTCGATGTCCGAGGCGACCTGGGCCTCGCGAAAAAACCGCTCGACGTGTTCGTCGTCCTCACAGAGGCTCGATCGAAGTACCTTGATGGCGACCGTCCGGTCGACCGAAAGCTGATGCCCCCGGTAGACCGTCCCCATCCCGCCGCCCCCGATTCGTTTTTCGACGACCCAGGTCTCGTCGAAGATCCGCCCCTCGATCGGGTCCTCTTCGCGGGCGTGGATCTCGCGCAGATCCGACCCGTCGTCGGGACAGACCTCGTGTTCGTCTCCCACCCGCATCAGACACTCTGGACAGATCTTCATCGGGAGTGCGTTTGGCGGCGTCGCTGGCGAGTCGACCGCCCGACAGTATGGCGGAGCCTCGGAGTGATCCGAAGATCATTGCCGACGCCTCCCGCACGACGTCCAGTTCGTCGGCGCGAACCGGTCGAACGGTCGGTCACGGACCCTCGGTGCAGCGACGCCGTCGGGCCGATCGTACCGGCGGCCGAGACTTTCGACGGGGCCTCGGCGGCGGCTCGGTGCGCAGTGCACGGCCTCAGTCGGACGGCTGCTCCGCCGTCTTCCGTGATTCTCGGGTCGCATCCTCTCGGGGCGCAGCGGTCGTCGTCCGACGGAAGAGCCGTCGTTGAAAGGCGTCCCTCAGGCGACGGCATCGTGCGCTCTCCCGGTATCCGTATCGGGCCGCGAACCCGAACATCGCCGCCGAACCGAGACCCGCACCGAGCTGCACGGCTCCGGGGAGCGGGCCCTGTGGGAGCAAGGGGACGTCGTTGCGGGCGACCAGTGAGACGGTTCCGGCCGCCACCAGGCCGCCGCCGACGGCGATGGCGTCCCAGGTGTCGCCGATCGCCGGTCCGAGGCTGGCGGTGCAAGGTGGAGGCCCGGTGGCGTCCGCGGGCCGATAGCCGTCCGGGGCGCGCCGGACGAGTATCCATGAACAGCTACTCGGGAGGGCTGCCGCCAGGCAGACGAGCAGAACGGCCGCTGCCGGAGGTCGGCTGGTGGTGCGGCGACGGGGCGGGGCGGCATCCGAATCTGTCGGGATCGGGGAGGACGGCATGTGAGACTCCGTGGCTGTCGACTTTCCGGTGCGACGGAATGCACCGGAGGCGGATTTCCAGCTCGACGACCCCAGGGAGGTGCGATGGCGTCTTCTCGGTGAAACAACGCCCTTCGTGTGGAGATGCACAGCGCGAGAAACACGTGTCTCGACCGGTTGCGTACAGACGTTCGATACCGACCGAACGTCTCCGTCGATTCGTCCTCCAGCACGGGAACGCTGTCGCTTCGGGAGTCGCTCGCTGGTCGACTCCACGGCGGGTCCGGACTGGCCCGTGTTCGACGACTCCTCGGCCATACCCGTGTATGCGGACGCCCGCGTTTTCATGGGAGCGGTGGCCATCGTGGCCCGCGCCGTTTTCACTGGACTGGAAGCCCCCCGCTGGATGGTGTCGGGGACACCGGAGACGTTCTCACTCCGCCGCGACCGCCGGCGACCCCCCGCGGCCCGCCGACGAGCATTCGGCGGGCCGCCCTTCGTTCGTGCCGTTACTCGGTGTGCAGGGAGTCGGCGGCGACCGGCGTCAGGGCCACGTCGATCTGCAGGTAATACGGGGACGTGGTCCCTTCGAAGCCGGAATCCGTCCCGGCGAGGAGCCAGAGCTCGCCGTTCTGGTCGGTCCGAACGGTGCGCTGGTGCGTTCCGGTCCGTTCGATGACCCTGTAATCGCCATCCGCTTCGTCGCAGGGAACTCCGTTGGCCATCGTGCCCAGGACGGTCGCCGCCCGCCCCGACGTGCTGTTGCCCCCGTGGTCGACGTTCATGACCACGCGACCCGTCGGGTCGACGACCGTCCGGGGTTCCAGCTTGGAGCCGCCGGCCTTCACCGAGACGCCTTCACCGGGCGAACCCCCAATCCCCGGGCAGCCGCCGCTCGGAGCGGTCGAGCCCATCAGGATTCGCCAGGTGATCTGGTACGCGGTGTCGGGCACCAGGCCGTGCTTCTGCCCCAGGCGGTGTTTCAGAAACATGAACAAATCGTCGGCCTTGTTGAACGAGGACGCGTACAGTCCCTTTCCGGTGCGGCCCAGATCGGCGGGCAGCTGGCGGACCCCGTGTTCGAAGTTGTACTTTTCGGTCGGACTATCTCCGTGCGAGTAGTCCGACAGTCCGACCTTCCAGCCCTGCTTGCCATTGTCGAAGTCCCAGGAGACCTGGACGCGTCTCGGACCGGCGTCCGGGGCCGGGCCGGCGTCGTGCCTGCCGGTGTCCGGAGCGCTCGAATCGGGGGCGACGTCCGGTTCCGGTTCCGACGTGTCCGACAGTCCGGTGTCACCCGTGTCGGCTTCGGTGTCCGCCGTCGGTCCCGAGTCCGCCCCGGGCGGCGGGAAGTAGGAGGCTTTCTGGGGGGCGTCGTTGCAGGCGACCGACGCAACTGCGATGGCGAGTAGTCCCAACAGGCGTTTCATCGGAGCAATCCTCCTCGGTCGTTCAACTTGGTGCCGACATCGTTCGGGGGAGCGCCTCCGCTCCCGGGTACAGGGATGTGCAACGCGTGTTCCGCCGGCGAAACCGGCGACTCCGCGGCTCTCGAGCGCCGTTTCCCGACATTGCTGTCGGTGATCCATCGAGTTTTTAGGCCGACCGGCCTCGCCGACCCTCGCCGAACACGGGCGCAGCTTGGGCGCGGGTCGGACGCCGGTTCGACCGATCGGTTCGGTCGGCGAACGTCCGTGCTTTCCACCCTCGTCCCGGGGTACGAACTCGTCGCGAGCGTGTCCGCCTCTCCGACGGACACATTCGACCGGCTTCCCGACCACCGCCGATTTCCGCGGCTCGGAAGTCCGCCCCCCGTGGTGTCGGGGACATCGGGTGGATTCTCCATCCGCAGGAAGTGCAGTCGACCCTCCTCTCGCCCGGCGGCAACGTTTTCCGCGGTCTCCGACCAGACTCGGTCCGGCGGCCCAGACGGACCCTGTGTTGTGAGGGAAGTGAGCATGTCATACACG
>JBDGRG010000350.1:2522-3523 GCA_042218355.1 Bradymonadaceae bacterium | reverse complement strand
CCTCCTGGCCGTACTTGCGCGCCGCGAAGACGAGCCCCTGATAGGTGTCTGTCGCAATGCCGACGGCTCGGCTCTGCTCGAGGATCTGCTTCGAAAACGTGCCGGCTTTGTTGGCGGCCGCGAGCATCGAAGCCCCGACAGCGGCCGTCCCGGCCGCGCCCGCAGCCGCCACTTGAACCAGGCCGGTCAGCCCACGCTTGGCCTTCTCGACGCCGTTTTGAAATCGTGCGAGGCCTTTGTTGTCGGCGTCGACCCCCAGTTCAACGACAAATTCTCGGATCGTTGTTGCCACTCAGTCAGTCAGCTAAAAGGAGGGGGAGGAGGGTGAATCGGATTCAAACTGCTCTTTGCGGTGCTCGGCTCGGAGACGTTCGGCTTCTTTTTTGGCGTCGAGACCGCGATGGATGCGCGCCAGCTCGCCCATCGAATAATCGAGGACATCGGCGCGCGTCTCCGAGCGGTCGCCATTGAGGGTGATGCGTTGCAGCCACATCTCGACGCCATCACGTCGCGCCCGATCCCAGACGTCGTCGAGGTCGGACTCAAGCGACGAGGCGGCCCCGCCCGCTACGCCGCCGTCTTGTCGCTTTCGGCGAGCGTAGCGAGCCGCCCGAAAAAACCGTTGTACTTAGCGACCTCGAAGCTGGCTTTGAGCATTTCCATGTAGTTGCGCTCGTAGGCCTGATTGAAGTTCTCCTCCGAGCTCAGTGGCACCGCGTCCCGCGAGGTGTGGTGGAGAAGCTGCAGGAAAAGCTCTTCGCTGTCGACGCGCTCGACCGCTTCGAAGAAGGCACCCCAGGCGGTCGGAAGCTCCAGATCGAGCTCCGAGAGGTCGGAGGTGTCGACGCGATCGAGGAGCGTGCCGAGATTGTCGGCCTCCTCGAGCCCGGCGCGTTTCAATTCCTGGGCGGATTTTTACCCGGTTGCAACGCGGATCATCGACCGGGCGGGCCTCGACGTCTATCGCTGTTTCAATTCCTGGGCGGATTTTTACCCGGTTG
>JBDGRG010000350.1:340-2512 GCA_042218355.1 Bradymonadaceae bacterium | reverse complement strand
CTCGATCAGCTGTCCGATGTTGGAGTTGACGACCTCCATGATCGGGTCACCGGCCGCACGGGCGACTGTCTGGAGCAGCCGGATCCCGCCCCACCACTGGGAGCCGCGCTCGACGGGTCGATGGGGCCGCTGGACTTCGTAGTCGTGGGGATCGCCGTCGGCGTCGGTCAGCTGGAACGTGTAGGTGTCGTCGGTCATCGATCAGCTCCTCATGTCAGACGGGGGTGACGGCGGGGCCGAGCGCGAAGTCGTCTCGAGCGTTGGGCAGGTAGAACTCGAAGCTGCGCTCGCTTGCCTCGCTCGTTTTGTTGGGCGTCGGGAGAGCCTTGCCGACGGCGTTGGCATCCGAGACGGCGTCGCCGGTATGCGGGTCGACCATGTTGTATGGACATGGCGGCAAACCCGGGAACGACTTCTGGGCCTGCATCAGCGTGGCCAATCGTTTGGCGGCCACCGACTGGCTCTTCAGCGTGATGGTGACGACGACCACGCCGTTGTTCGACTCCGAGAAGACGGCGAGTCCGTCGGCCCCGACGTTGATGGAGTGTATGTCCTCCTGGATTTCATACTCGATGCCACCGTCGGAGCCGTAGCCCGAAAGATTGACCGGTGGGGCACCAGCGGTCGGGCCGATCGTGCACGTGACATCGTCGAGCGAATAGTATCCGGGGGTGAGTCCAGCCACGGAGTCCTCCTATCGTTAGGTGACGGGCGAAAGGCTGAAGAACGCGGTGACGTCGACCGACTGAGCCGGCGTCGCTATGGTGATTTCGGCCTCGAGCGGGACGTTGCCGTTGTTGACGTTGGTCTGGGTGACGACCGGATATTTGAGGTCGAGCTGCTCTTCCTCGAAGTGCTGCGTCCGTACGCCCTGCTTGTAGCGCTTGCGGATGAGCTTCGCGAACTGGACCTGGCCCGAGGTGCGCTTCGTGCCGGCGGTGCCGACCGGGATCTTTTCGCCCTGGTTGGAGGCCTCGAGGATCTCGAAAGCGATGTCGGTCTGGATGCGGTTGGCGAACCAGTCCCGCGAGAGTATGAACGAGGCCTGGCGGCCGTTCTGGTTGCGGGCCGGTTTGATGAACTGATCGGCCGAGGAGAACGGAAGCATGAGGTTGACGTTGTTTTCGTAGGCGAACCCGGTCTCGCCGGTCGCTCCCGTCGGCAGAAGCGTCGAGTACTCGGCGACGACGTCGATGGCCTGGAAGCCGGGGGCCGACCGCTGGTCGGGGTCGTAGACCAGCCACGACCCGAGCCACGCGATGTCGAGGTACTCGGAGTCTTGATCGTGGTAGTGGAGAAACGTGCGCTCCTTGCCGTCGATGGCGCTCAGGCCGCTCGAGAGGCCCGAGGAATCGATGTTGGCCTGGTCCGAGGTTTGGACCGAGCAGAGGACGTCCCGGGAGTGGTTTTCGACCGCCTCGGAGATGTCGACGATCTCGGCGTCGGCACGACTCTCAATGACGACACCGTAGAAGTCGTCGGTATCGCCCTCGATCGCATCCAGGGCGTCCTTGTAGGTCTCGCCGCCGGCGAGGTCGACGTACCCAATTAGCAACTGGTCGGGCGACGGATCCTGCCCGAAGTAGGCGGTCGCCGCATCGATCTGGGGCTGGCTGAGGTCGTTGTCGTTTTCGACCGCCTCGAGGTCGTTGTAGGTGCGGACGCGGTCCGACGAGTAAGCGATGTCGGCCTTGGGTCCGATGTACAGCACGTTCCCGAACCCCTTGCGGGTGGGTGGGGCCGGCTGAAGCTGCACGGTGATGTCGATGTCGCTGTCGTGGGACTCTTCGGGGGGCATGGGCACTTAGAAGCTGAAGTCGAGATCGTCGCTATCGGATTGCTCGGGAGACTCGTCGAACGAGCCAGAAAGGTCGAGGTCGTCGGCCGCCCCGACGGTGATCTCTTCGCCCTTGATGGCGTAGTAGACGGTAAAGTCGCGCTCGAATCGTGGCTCGATGTCGGTATCGAGCAGCTGGCTGGTATCCTGAAGCGGGCCGCGCGGATCGATGCGGATGCCAGCCTGTCGGAGCTGGCCCCGGAGCGACGGTTCACGGAGCGAGATAGCCGCCTCCTCAATCCAGTCGCCGGCGATGTCGCCAAAGCCGCGGACGCGACAGACGGCCTGTCGGTGGCCCTTGAACTGGACGGTGGCATCGGTCCCATCTTCGCCGC
>JBDGRG010000350.1:0-330 GCA_042218355.1 Bradymonadaceae bacterium | reverse complement strand
GGTGCTCTTCGTCGTGGCCGATCCGCTGATCGACGGTCGTCAGCTTGACCGTCAAATAGGGCGGGTCCGTTGGCCCGACATCGTCCTCGACGAGCACCTCGCTTTCGTTGAGCGCGGCACCAGTCTTGAGCCAGTCGCGGCAGTGCTGG
This sequence comes from Bradymonadaceae bacterium, assembly GCA_042218355.1. GTDB lineage: Bacteria > Myxococcota_A > Bradymonadia > Bradymonadales > Bradymonadaceae > CAJXPB01. The sequence goes on along the minus strand of JBDGRG010000350.1, from coordinate 181 downwards.
AGGAGGGTTTCCTGCGCGCTCACGATTCCTGAGCCCGCACGAGGATGTAGCGGTAGTCATCGATCAAGTCAGTTTCACGGTCGACCACCTGCACCTCGTAGTCGTCGCCGTCGATGACGACGCGGTCGGGGGTCTCGGTATCCTGGGCGCTCGCCGTTCGAAGTTCGGTCGGTGAGTAGGC
>JBDGRG010000035.1:3300-4171 GCA_042218355.1 Bradymonadaceae bacterium | reverse complement strand
AGACCGCTTATGGGTGGTGAACCGCCGGTGTTGAGGGGTGCGAGCGGTGACTGGAGGTGACAGATGATCGAGCGGGAGTACGAAAGAGTCGGGGGGAGACCGTCGCGCGGGTGGTTCCGGAGTAAATCGGACGCAACGCTCGGCCGTCGAACCGCGATCATAGACATGAGAGGGGGCGGTCGGGCTCGGGTAGAACGCCACCGCGGGGAGTGACGGTGGTGTGGGTGTCACTGCGAGTGCGGACGGAGTATCGCGATGGAGGAACGTCGAGGAGACGAGCAGCGGGTAGACGCAGCGGTGGAGGCGGAGAACGAACTGTTGGAGCCGATGGGGGCGACGGCGCAGGCGCCGTTCGCGGAGACGCCCGACGAGGCACTCGAGGAGATCTTCGGGTTCGACGGGTTCCGCGAGGGCCAGCGCGAGGTGGTCGAGCGGCTGCTCGAAGGGGAGGAGGCGTTGGTCGTGATGCCGACCGGCTCCGGAAAGAGCCTCTGTTACCAGTTGACGGGTTTGCTGAAGCGGGGCGTAACCGTGGTGGTCTCACCGCTGATCGCCCTGATGAAGGACCAGGTCGACGCGCTGCGTCGGACGGGGTTGCCGGCGACCGAGATCAACTCGACGCTGAACAGCGAGGAGCAGCGGAGCCGGATCGAGGGGTTGCGGGCCGGGGACTACAAGGTCGTCTACGTCGCGCCGGAGCGGTTCCGCAGCGAGCGTTTCTGCCGAGCTCTGGGCGACGTCGAGATCGGACTGCTCGCCATCGACGAGGCGCACTGCATCAGCCAGTGGGGCCACGACTTCCGCCCGGATTACCGGCGTCTGGCCGATGTGCGCGAGCAACTCGGCGCGCCCCGGACCGTCGCGTTGACGG
>JBDGRG010000035.1:2763-3290 GCA_042218355.1 Bradymonadaceae bacterium | reverse complement strand
TCCGTCGCGAGTTCGACGAGCCACAGACGGTCGCCCTGACGGCGACGGCCACCGAGTTCGTCCAGAGCGACATCGTCGATCAGCTCGGGATGCCCGACGCCGAGATCGTCGTCTCCGGCTTCGAGCGGCCCAACCTGTACTTCGAGGTGTTCCATGCCCGGGGGAAGGACGACAAACTGAGCCGGCTCGAGGCGCTGATCGACCATCACGAGGCCGAGTCGATCATCGTCTACGGCGCGACCCGAAAGCAGGTTCGCGAAGTGGGTCGCGGGCTGAATGCACGGGGAGTCCGGGCCGGAGTCTACCACGGGGGGATGGAGGACGAGGAACGCTCGGAACTCCAGGAGCGATGGATGGAGGGGGAGGTTCCGGTACTCGTGGCGACCAACGCCTTCGGAATGGGGGTGGACAAGGCGGACGTCCGCGCGGTCGTCCACTACAACATGCCGGGGAGCGTCGAGGCCTACTATCAGGAGGCGGGCCGGGCCGGCCGCGACGGTGAGCGGGCGCACTGCGTGCTGATGTTC
>JBDGRG010000035.1:1981-2694 GCA_042218355.1 Bradymonadaceae bacterium | reverse complement strand
GCGTGTGGCGATATCTGCAGCGAGCCGGGACCGGACGGCACGGATTCGACGTCGAGACGTTCGCCGAGCGGGTCGAGCGGCAGACGGAGATGCACGCGATGGCGGTCGAGTCGGCGCTGCGTCAGCTCGAGGGCGCCGGGCACCTCCGCTCGCATCCCGAGGGGCTAGAGGTGTTGGAGGACGTCGCGCCGGGCGAATTGCGCGTCGACTACGAACGCCTCGACCGGCGACGGCGGGTCGCCCACGAGCAGGTCGACAACGTCGTGCAGTACGCCTCGTCGGACGGATGTCGCCAGGCGTCACTGCTCGAACACTTCGGCACGGAACCGTCGTTCGGTCGACGGTGCGGGCACTGTTCGCACTGTGCGCCGCCGCCCCACTACGCCGGGGCCGGCGCCGACGCGCTGTCGGAGACCGTCGTCTGCTCGGACGAACCGACGACGGTCCTGCGCAAGGTGCTCTCCGGCGTCGCCCGGGCGCGGGGCCGGCGCGGGGCGACGGCGGTGGCCGGGATGCTCGTCGGCTCGTCTGCAAAGGCCGTGAAGGAGGCGGGCTTCACCGACCTGAGCACCTACGGAATCCTCGGCGGGGTTCGGAAGAAGGACGCCACCCGACTGATCGACCTGCTCGGACGCCACGGTCTGATCCGGCGCAACGAGTACGGATGCGTCCTGCTGACCGAGCGGGGAGGCGAGGTGATGCGCGGCGACTCG
>JBDGRG010000035.1:1687-1971 GCA_042218355.1 Bradymonadaceae bacterium | reverse complement strand
CGGCGCCGCCGGACGCCCTCGCCGCCGCGCTGGAGCAGTCGATCGAGGAGCCGTCCGAGGCCGCGAGCCGTCGGTCGAGCCCCGGCCGATCGCGGTCGTCCCGCGGCAGCACCTATCAGGAGACGCTTCGCCTGCACCGCGACGGTCTGTCGGTCGACGAGATCGCCGAGAAGCGCGGCCTGACGACCCAGACGATCTCCAATCACCTGATCGAACTCGCCTCCCGGGGCGAGGAGCTTCAGCTCGACGTCGACCCCGAACGGATGACCGAACTCCGCGAGGTC
>JBDGRG010000035.1:0-1576 GCA_042218355.1 Bradymonadaceae bacterium | reverse complement strand
CGACGCGAGGGTGCGACCGAATTTCCGGTCAAACGAGCCTCCTTGCGAACTCTCAGCCGGCCTTCATCCGCCGGTTTGCGTCGGTTCCGTGCTCGATTCACCGCCGGGCGCCGCTCAGCCGGCGAATTCGGGGAGCGGCGAAGCTGGGTCGCGGATGATGGGTGAAGCCGTAAGGTGCTCGCCAGAACCAGGTGTGGGTATAATGCAGGAGCTCGATGGCCCCTCGGGACGGCGGTAAAAGGAGCGTCGAGTTCGCGCCCGATTGTCCACCGGGAGTTACCGTAGTTCGACTCCCCTAACCGATCGACGAGATGGCCGACCGGCTCACAGACATCTATCTCGAACTGTCCGGCGATGACGTGTCGCCGCGGACGGTGCGGGTGCGCACGCTTCTCCGGATACTCGGAGGGTTGGAGTCCGCGCTCGTGAAGATGGGGGAGGAGATGGAGGTGGAGTTCGGTGAACACGAAGCCCTGTTGATGCCGAAGTCGTTCGAGCGATCGTCGCTCGCTGTGCGGAGTGACGTCAGCCCGCGTGCTCGAAAACCGCTGGAGCGCATCGACGAGGCCGTACACGGCGGGAATACCGCCGACCTGCCTCCCGACGTCAACGAACAGCTCGGTGAGGTTCAGTCTGCCGTCGGCGAACGCGGCGCGACACTGGACATCCGCGGCGACGAACTCGAGCTGCAGGGAATGTCGATCACCGAGGATACTCCGGTTGTCGAGAGTTCAGAGGAGGACGTCGAGGAGCGTACTTCACACGGCGTCGTCTACGGCGAGTGTATCCGAATCAATCGAAGTCGGGGGGATGCAGCGATCCTACTCCACGATGGTGCGCGCTGCAGGTTGACCGGCCTCGACGACGAACAACTTCGCACGTTGATGCGTGGGTCCGGCGACGATCTCGAGCAGATCTACCGCATCGAGGGACGGGCGACGTGGAACGTCGCTGACTACCAAATCACATCGATGGATCCCGTTTCTATCGACCCGATCGAACGGGATGCGGGGGCATTGTTCGATGGGCTCAGAGAGGCCACCAACGGTAACTTCGACGAAACAAACCCGGTGGAATACGTCGAAAATCTCAGGGGGAAGTGAGCCGTGCTCGTCTGTGTCGACACATCGGTCTTGATCCTCACCCAGCAGACGGAACCCAACGAGGATCAAGACCGGCTCTGGGACGCTGCCCGAGCATACGAGCAATGGATGCGGGAGTCGGATACTGGCGTGCTGCTTCCAACCCCCGTGATTTCCGAGTTTCTCACGGGCGATCCGGGCGACACGCGAGATATTGTCTCGAGGTTCCAGAGTTTCGGCGAGGTTGCGGACTTCGACTTGCGAGCCGCGGAGCTGACTGGAGAGTTACGGCACTCGTATTCGGAAGATCACGAACTTGGCAGCGGCTTGGAGCGAGACGCGCTCACGGTCGACATGATGATCTCGGCGATCGCCATTGTGAATCGGGCGTCGTATATCGTGACGCATGATACATCCGATTTTCGGGAGATAACGGACGGTTACGAGACCGATATCTGCGGCCTCACCGATCCACCTCCGGGGCAGCAGAAACT
>JBDGRG010000349.1:0-1981 GCA_042218355.1 Bradymonadaceae bacterium | reverse complement strand
TGACCGGCTCCGAGTCGGCGCCGATCGCACCGGCGACCCGGATGCGGGTGCGCCGTCCGTCGATCGGCTCCGACGAGAACGAGACACTCTGGCCGTCGCCGGGAAGCGTCCGGACGTGTTTCTCGAGGTCGACGTAATCGTTGGGGGGCGACATCTCGATCGTGGGATCTGCCATCCCCTCGTCAGGGGGCGTGACCGTGACCTGCACGGCGTTGAAGTTGACCGAGACGGCGCCGACCGGGGAGCGGTACGAGCCGTCCTCGTCCTTCTGACCGAATCCGGGCGGCAGATAGGCGTCCTCGAAGGCGGTGTCGTCGACGACGATGCCCCTCTCGAGTTTCTCGACCCCCGCCCGGCGCACGGCGGCCGCCCATCGGAGGACGTCCTCGAACAGTACGAAGGGCGCGCCGGTGCTCGACAGGTAGAGCGGTCCCTTCAGCCGATCCTCGTCGCGCCGGTCGCGCACGATCGAGAGTCGCGTCTCGAATGTGTGGTCTGGTCCGAAATGGTCGAGCGCCGCGGCCGAGGTGACCAGCTTCATGTTGCTCGCCGGGTTCTGCGGCAGTTCGGGGTTGCGCTCGTAGAGAACCGTGCCGGTCGTCGCGTCGACGGCCGCGATCCCGACGTTCGCCGACGGCTCGACGTTCTCCTCCAGGATCGCGTCGATCCGGTCGCCGAGCGCGTCGATCGCCTCCCGGCTCGGTGGATCGCGATCCGCCTCCCCGGAGAAGGGCCGGAACTCGCTGCCGTCGACGCGCTCCGCGCCGCCGTCTTCGCTCGACTCCCCGCCGTCGGCCTCGGGCTCGGTCGGCCCCGCGTCGGGGCGAGTGCCGGCGTCCGGGGGGGCGGCGGCGCCGGCGGTCGCCGTCGCCAGACTCAGGAGGACCAGGGCGCCGGAGAGGCATGTTCGGCGGAGTGACGTCATCGGTTCAGCGTCGTGTCTGCGTGGCGAGTCAATCCGTTCGGTTCGCGTCCTCGTCGGGGCCGGTCGGCTCGGAGTGGTGGCGGGCGGAGTCCCGATCCTTCGATCCGTGTTCCCGCCACAGCACCGACAGAATCCAGAGGACGACGAGCGCACCGGCGGCAAACGACAGCAGGCTCGGCACCAGTCCCATGGGCGGCGAACCCGCCGCCTGGGGTTGAAGGTCGATCGGTAACTCGAACATCGACGGGCCTCGATCGGAGTGCCGGCGTCACCTCGTATCCGCCGGGAGAATGCCGCTGGGCGAGCCAGCGTGTAAAGGGCCCGCAGGGGTGGGCGGAGCAACGAGTGTAGAGGCCACTTGATTCTCGCACGGATCCTACCCGAGCTCGCCCCGCCCTCCGTCGACCGACCATCACCGGGAGCCCCGTCGACTCGTCGTCTTTTGTTCGACGACATGTCTGTACAGACGTCCCCGACGTGAAGCTGAAGATTTCGTCAGCGAGGGGCGACCCGTGCTCGGGAGGGAGACGAGGGGGCGGAGGCAGCGAGGGCTATTTCACGGGAACTGTCACACCCGACTCCGGCCCGCGGGCGAACCCGGAGAGGCGTCGGATGTCGCCTCTTTCCCGGACTCGAATGCGGCAGATCGCTTTACGTTTCGGCGGGCGCTGTGCAGTTATTGGCTGCGGGGTCGTTCCAATCGTCTCTCGTTCGGCGGCATCTCCGCGTCCCAACCGCATGAGTACGCGCGGCGGACAACTCGGTCGCTACGAACTCATCCGCTGCATCGCCGCCGGCGGCATGGGGGAGATCTACCTGGCGCGCACCGAGGGAACCGCCGGATTCGAGAAGACCGTCATCATCAAGAAGATCCTGCCGCACCTGGCCGAGCAGGAGGAGTTCGTCGACCGGTTTCTCGACGAGGGCCGGATCGTCGTCAATCTGACGCACGGGAACATCGTCCCCGTCTTCGACATGGACGAGGCGGATGGGGAGTACTTCATCGCCATGGAGTATGTTCCCGGGCGGGACGTGCGTGACGTGCTCGCGCGACTC
>JBDGRG010000348.1:0-2885 GCA_042218355.1 Bradymonadaceae bacterium | reverse complement strand
TCGTCGGTTCGCCCTCGGCCGCGGGTCAGCGGCGTCTGCTCTGGCACCTGGACGACCGAGAGGACGTGGACGTGGCCCCCGCGGTCGGCGCCGAGGTCGCGTGCGCTCTCCTCGAGCTTCTGACTGGCGATCTGGCTGCCTTTGACACAGGCCTCGGCGACTGCCGTCGCAAACAGACGGATCGCCCGGATCGCATCGTCGTTGCCCGGGATCGGGAAGTCGATGACGTTGGGATCGCAGTTGGTGTCGCACAGAGCGACGACCGGGATGTCCAGCCGGTTCGCCTCCTTGACCGCGATCTCCTCGCGATTCGGATCGATGACGAACATCGCTCCCGGCAGGTCGTCCATCTCCCGGATCCCGCCGACATTGAACTCGAGGCGCTCGCGCTCCCGTTCGAAGCGCATCACCTCTTTCTTGGTGTACTTCGCGTACGTCCCGTCCCTGGACATCTTGTCCAGTTCCTTCAGCTTTTCGATCGACTTCTGGATGGTCTGGAAATTCGTCAGCGTGCCGCCCAGCCAGCGGTTGACGACGTAGAACTGGTCGGCGCGTTCGGCCTGCTCGCGGACTGCGTCCCGAGCCTGCTTTTTGGTTCCGACGAACAGCAGCGAGTCGCCGCGCGCGGCCAGCTCGGCGACGAACTGGCGGGCGGCGTCCCACATCCGAACCGTCTGGCTGAGGTCCACGATGTGGATCCCGCTCCGCGAGCCGTAGATGTACGGCTCCATGTCGGGGTGCCAGCGGTTGGTCTGATGGCCGAAGTGGACGCCGGCCTCGAGAAGGTCCTGCATCGAGATGTCATCCATAGTCCTGATCCCGTCGTTGTTTTGTTGAGCCTCCGCCTCCTTCGGCCTGCACGCCCCACTCCGGGTGGCGCCGTCGGGCGCTCGGAGCACACGGGGGTCCAGTCCAGAGGCGTGTGTCGTTGTAGAATCGAGAAGAAGACTCGACGCGGTCGAGCAGTCGCCTCGTGCGGACGGCGGCATCGACCGGACGGACCGGCCGCGAGGCGGCCACCGTCGGGCGCGTCGAAAATCGAAGCGCGCGTTCGCCCGCAGCGTAGTTACATGCCGAACGCACGCGATGTAAAGCGGAACGGCCGCCCGTTGGTCGGCCGCCGGTGGTAGTCGGGTGGTCGAGTCGTCGAGCTACAACCGCACGACCGTTGCCGGCGGATACGGTCGAAAACTCTCCCCCGTGATCGCCGGTCGAACCGCCCGCGCCGATCGCGGTGCCGGATGGTTACAGACCGAGTGCAGGCGGCGGCTTCAGCCCCGTGGAGGGCGGTCGACGAACGGCCGATGGACCACGCGGGAGGCACGAACGGGCTCGACCGCCCGCCGAGGCGTCCCCCCGCGACTTGCGGGACGTCAGGCCTCGGACTGCTGGTTGATCCGCTCGGCGACGACGACCGAGTCGACGATCGACCAGATGTGGACGACCCAGCCCAGCAGCACGAACCAGAGGAGGAAGCAGAGCACCATCATCATGATGCCCTTGCTGACCTCCCCGTTGTAGATCTGCCCCGTGCCGCAGAGGATCAGGCTGAGCAGCAGCGACATGCCCGGCTGGTGTTCCGGGCGGTGGATCTCGCGGGCGTCGTCGGCGGGCTCGGCGACTGCCGTGCCGGCGGCCTGCTCGCGAGCCGATTCGAGATCTCGAGATGCCACTCGCCCGATGTCACCGGCCGTCTGCTGGCGTTCGACCAGCGCGGTGTTCGGCGACGACGAGCGCGCGGGTTCGTCGAAGCACGAGGCGAGTTCGGGGCCGTTTTCGCCCAGCGGATCCGGTTCGCAACTCGCCTCCGTCTGGACCACCACGGGGCGTTCGCCGCAGCTGTCGACCACCGCGTTCCGCTGCGTGGGACGCCGGGTGGCGTCGGCGATGACGGCGGATGCGTCCGACGACGAGACCGATCCGAGCGAGGGATCGTTGCCAGCCCCGGTCCGGCCACCGCCTCGTTTCGCCGCGCTGACGCGCTCCCGCGACTGATTCGCCCGAACCGGCCCGTGCTCCCTCGGGAGCTCCGAGCGTCCGGCGTCGGACGCCGAGTCCGGACCGGCAGTGCGCGGGGAGGTCGGCGCCGATGCATCTGCGTCCGCGTCGTCCTCGGGACGAGCGTCGCCCGCTCGAGCGATCATTTCGCGCAGCTTCCGGTCGCCAGCCTCGTCCGCATCCGCTGCGTCGGCGGTCGAATCCGTGCGGCCGTCGACCCCGGATTCACGTTCCCGACGCAGTTCGGTGATCTGGTCACTCTGGTTGGCGGCCGCGTCGACGACTCGATAATACAGGTGTCCGTCTCGATCGCTGTCCAGCTCCAGTACCCCCCGTTCGCGGAGCTGCTCGAGCAGCGGTTCGGCCTCCTCGCTGGGTATGCCGAGGTAGTAGGCCACCGAGGCCGTGGTGAGATGCGCGTCGGTCTCGAAGGCCAGCTTGAGGATGTCCTGTTCGTACGATTCGTCTTCCATCGTCCCCGTCTCCGGCCAGTTCGACCGTTGCGGTGATGAAGGCGGCCTGCCGAACCGATTCCTCGATCGGAGTCGGACCGAGACGTCCGTCCGGACCGATGCCGCCGTCGTCGACGACTGCCTCCGTCTCCGGTCCGTATAAAACGCGCACCGGATGGATTGTTCCCGACACCTTCCGTGCGCGGCCCTCCGTGGGCACCGTGAATTGTAGCCGAAGTCGCTACCGCGTTGAAAGCCCGCCGGCCGATCGGCCGTCAGCGGGCGCACCGGGTCTGATCGGAATCCGTGGGATTCGACCTGGAAGAATTGTCGTGGCGGGGAGAATGATCTGTCAGCTTCGGTGCGGAGTCTCCCATTCTTTTTCCGGCCCCCGTGACCTCGGGTCCCGGGGGAAGATGTCTGGGGGAGCTAGCG